>NZ_AMXE01000012.1 GCF_000310205.1 Thauera linaloolentis 47Lol = DSM 12138
CGCGCGGCCGCCACCGCATCCGTGCCCGCATCGGCGCCGGCGCGCCCGCCGGAGCGGTGTTCCGCGGCCGCCGTCCGACCGGGGAGTGCTGGACGCCGGCGTTCGCCGCGGCGCATCCGGGGCGAGACTGGATCCTGAGCCGCATCCTGTGGCTGTGTGGCGAAGAAGTGGGCCACAACCGCCTCGGCAACGTCGATTCGATGCGGCGTTACATCTACATCCACGGCACCGGCGACGACCAGCCGATGGGCGTGCCCTTGTCGCATGGCTGCGTGCGCATGCGCAGCCGCGACATCATCGAGCTGTTCGAACTGGTGCCGGCCGGTACGCGCGTGGATATCCACGAATGAAGGACGGAAGCTGCGCCGGCGCGGGCCTTGATCCCCGTATCGAAATCGCCGACTGGCAGGCCGCGCAGGCGCGTGTGATGCCGCTGCGGATGCGGGTGTTCGTCGTCGAGCAGGGTGTGCCGGCCGACATCGAACTGGACGAGTTCGACCCATGCAGCCGCCATGCGATCGCCACCGATGCGGACGGCGAGGTGATCGCGACCGGCCGCCTGCTGCCGGATGGCCATATCGGGCGAATGGCGGTGGATGCCGGTTGGCGGGGGCGGGGGGTCGGAGGGGCCGTGCTCGAAGCGCTGGCGGCGGAGGCTGCGGCGCACGGCATGCCGAAGGTGATGCTGAACGCCCAGTTGCGGGCGCTTGGCTTCTACCGCCGGCACGGCTTCGCAGAATACGGCGAGGCCTTCATGGAAGCCGGCATTCCGCATCGGGCGATGCAGCGTGCCGCCGCGCATCGGGCAGGCGTGGCCGATGAGTGAACGGCCCGGCAACGACCGCCCCTTCGTCGCCGAGCTCGGCGACCTGCGCTCGCTGCAGTTCGATGGCCTGACGGTGCAGAGCGTGATGTCGGTGAGCCGGCCCGATACGCTGGCGCTGGACTACACGCGGGCGATGATGGGTTTTCTGCTGTTCAACCCGCAGCCGCGCCATATCGTCATGATCGGCTTGGGTGGCGGTTCGCTGGCCAAGTACTGCCTGCGCAGCCTGCCCGATGCGCGCTTTACCGCGGTCGAGATCAATCCCGAGGTGATCGCGCTGCGCGAGCGCTTCGGCATTCCCCCGGATGGCGAGCGCTTCCAGGTGGTGTGCGCCGATGGCGCCGACTACGTGCGCGACGGCGGCGAACCCGACGTGCTGCTGGTGGACGGGTTCAACGCCGCGGGCCTGCCGGAACGCCTGGGCAGCGCGGATTTCTATGCCGACTGCCGCCGCCTGCTGGCGCCGGGCGGCGTGTTGGCGATCAACCACTGGACCGGGGACGGCCGCTATGCCCTCCATGCGGCGCGGCTGCGCGAGGCCTTCGATGGCCGCGTGCTGACGATTCCGGCGGAAGACGGTGACAACCGCATCAGTTTCGCGGTATCCGGTCCGTCCTTTCCGCCCTCGCGCGGACAGATACTGGGGCGCAGCGTAGCCCTGGCGGGCCTGCATTGCTTCGACATCGCCGATATCGCGCGGCGTGTGCTGGCACGGCTCGACCGCATCATGGGCAGGCGGGCGGGCAGCGCGCGGGCGGGCGACTAGGCAGGCCGCCTGTCCGGCATGCCTGCCTCCGGTGCAGGGCTGGAAGGGCGCGCGGGCGGTGGCTGCGCGGCGAAGCGGTGGGTGACGTCGCCGTGGGGTTCGCCGCGTTCATCCCAGGTCCATTCGCGCAGGCGGGTGTTGCCCTCGCGGTCGACCGTGAGCAGGCTCGAACAGCGCGTGCCATAGCCCGGCGCGCGGATGAAGGGGGATGACAGCCAGCGTTCCCACTCGACGCTGACGCCGGTGTCGGGCAGGTGGAGGTCCGGCGCGGGCGTGTCGTCGCGCAGCAAGGCGAGCGCGGCATCGTCGTCGGGCAGGTTCGGGAGCAGCGCCGCCAGGCGCTCGCGCGCCTTCAGCAGCTTGGGCCAGGGCGTGTCGAGCAGGTGGTTCGACAGGCCATAGATGCCCGCTTCCAGCATCCTGACCGCGCCGGTGGTGCTCTCCAGCACGCCGAGGCTGCGGCCGTCGCCCACGAGCAGGTTGAACGCCGCGTAGGCCGCGCTGCCGGTGGCGAGATGCTTCAGTGTCGTTTCGGCATCGTCGCCGGCTTCGAGCGCGTTCCGGACCAGGGCGCCGCGCGAGGGGGCGCCTTCGATGTGGCGGCTGGGATCGCGGTAATTGGTCAGCGCGGCGAAGCGGCCGCCGCGGCTCAGGCCCATCCACGTGCCGCCGGCTTCCAGGTCGCGCCCGGCGAGCAGTTCGGGGGCGTCGGTCCACCAGTGCGCGGGCACCGCCGGGCGGGCGAGGTATTCGTCGCGGTTGGCGGCGACGACCAGCGGATAGTCGGGGTGGCGCTGCCACGCGAAGACGATCAGGCACATGGGCTCAGGGGTTCTCGGTAAAGCATTCGACGTGGCGCATGCCGTCCGCCGCCAGCAGGTCGGCCAGGCGATGGGCGAGGGTGGCGGCTTCCAGTGCGCGCCTGAAGACCTCGGGATCGGCGATGTCTTCGTACACTTCCATCCAGGTGGCCGCATCGTCGGCCCGCCGCATCAGGCGTCCGCGGATGCCGGTGCGCTGCGCGAGCTCTGCCTGCATCGCGCGAACCCGCGTGCGCGCAGCCGCGGCATCGGCATCGGGACGCAGCCGGTAGTACAGGTAGAGATGCACGGCTGCCGCGGGGGCGCTGGAGCAAGAGAGGCCGGGGCCGGAGGTAGCCGTGTTCATCGTGGAAGCGCTCGGGGCGGACCGCTGCGGGGGCGGCTCAGCCGAGCCCGTAGGGCAGATCGCGCAGCGCGAGGCGCGGGCCGTCGACGCTGCCGAGGTGGATCTCGCCCGCCTCGGCGCTGCTGTTCTGCAGCACGGCGAGTGCTTCGAAGCCGCCGTCGGCGGTCGGCGCGGCATTGACGATCTTGCCGGCGGACTGCTCGCCGAAGGCCGGCGCATAGAGGTCGGCGCCCGCAGGCGGCAAGGCCGCGTCCGGCGATGCGGCGACGCGGTACATGCGCTTCTTCAGCTTGCCGAGATACTGCGAGCGGGCGACGATTTCCTGGCCGGGATAACAGCCTTTCTTGAAGCTCACGCCGCCGATCAGCTCGTAGTTGAGCATCTGCGCGACGAACTCCTCCTGCGTCGGCTGCGTGACGAGGGGGATACCGGCGCGGATCATCGCCAGCTGCCAGGCGCCGGTGCCGGCCTTGATGGCGCCGGCCGCCTGCAGGGCGTCGAACAGTGCCGGAGCCGCGTCGGCGGCGGCCGCGACGACGAAGTTGCGTTCGTCGAGGCGGATGCAGCGCGGGGCATCGCCGCCGCCGGCCTGCTTCATCGGCGCGCCAGGCACCGGGAGGCCGGCCTCGGCGAGAACGGCGGCGGCATCGGCGCCGCCGATGCCGAGCAGGACGAGGTCTTCGCTGGCGTTGGCCAGTTTCACCTTGCTGCGCAGCACGTACATCGAGAATTTCTTGAGGAAGGCCGGCAGGATGTCGGCCGACAGCGCCAGCGCGTGGCCATTGGCTTCCGGCCAGATCAGGAAGCTGGCGATCATGCGGCCCTTGGCCGAATTGAAGCTGTTCCACGCGGCGCCGTCGGCTGCCAGGTTCTGCACGTCGTTGGAGACGAGGTTGTGGATGAAGGCGGCGGAGTCGGGACCGACCGAGCGCACCGTGCCCAGGTGCAGCAGCGGCACGACGACGGTCGAGTCGGTCGCGGCACGGGCTTCGTCGGCGGAAGCAGCGAAATGGATGCCATTGTCGGTCAGGGTGGCGCCCTGCCGGGCGAGGAAGTCGGTCCAGGCGGTCATGTGATTTATATGCGTTCTGATGGGGCTGTGGTCGGGGTCGGTCGCCGCGCGCGGGCTGCGGCAAGGGGCGGCCCGACGGTGCGATGCAGTATTATAGGCGCCCGCCAAACGGCGGTCGCCCCTGCGCCCGCCATGGTCTTGCCGATCGACGATGAAACGTTTCCTGCTCCGCTCCGTCCTGCTGCTCCTGATGCTTGCCTTCGCCGCCGCGGGGGCGGGCTGGTGGTTCGCGCACCGGCCTCTCGCGCTGAAGGGCGAGGTGGTGGATTTCACCGTGCAGCGCGGGCTGGGCATGCGCCAGGCCGCCAGCGTCATCGCCCAGGCCGGCGTCGACGTGGATCCGGCATGGCTGAGCTGGCTCGCCCGCATCGGCGGCCGCGCCCACACGATCAAGGCCGGCAGCTACGAGGTTCATGCCGGCATCACCCCGTGGCAACTCGTGCTCAAGCTCTCGGATGGCGACGTGTCGCAGGCCGACGTGCTGCTGGTGGAAGGCTGGACGTTCGGCCAGGTACGCAAGGCGCTGGAGGGCCATTCCGAACTGGAGGCCGACACGGCGGGCCTGAGCGATGCCGAAGTGCTCGCCCGCATCGGCGCCGCGGAACCGCATCCGGAGGGTTTGTTCTTCCCGGACACCTATCTCTTCGACAAGCGCTCGAGCGCGTCCGGCGTGCTGCGCCGCGCCTACCACGCGATGCAGCAGCGCCTGGACAAGGCCTGGGCCGCGCGCGATCCGGCCCTGCCGCTCAAGTCTCCCTACGAGGCGCTCGTGCTCGCCTCGATCATCGAGAAGGAAACCGGCCGTGCCGAGGATCGTGCCCTGGTCGCCTCGGTGTTCGCCAACCGCCTGCGCATCGGCATGCCGCTGCAGACCGATCCGACGGTGATCTACGGCCTCGGCGCGGATTTCGACGGCCGCCTGAGGCGCAAGCACCTCGAAACCGATCATCCCTGGAACACCTACACGCGTGGCGGCCTGCCGCCGACGCCGATCGCCATGCCCGGCCCTGATGCCTTGCAGGCGGCGGTGCGTCCGCAGCAGAGCGAATTCCTCTACTTCGTCGCGCGTGGCGATGGCAGCAGCCAGTTCTCGCGCACGCTGGCCGAACACAATCAGGCGGTGAACCGTTTCATCCGCAACGGCGGCAAACCCGGGAGCAAGCCTTGAACGAGAACGTCCTGAACCGTGGCGAACATCCGCCGTGCGGGCGCTTCATCACCTTCGAGGGCATCGATGGCGCGGGCAAGAGCAGCCAGATCGCCGCCGTCGCCGCCTTGCTGCGCGCGCGCGGCATCGAGGTCGAGCAGTCGCGCGAGCCGGGCGGAACCCCGCTCGGCGAAAGCCTGCGCGAACTGCTGCTGCATCAGCCGATGCACCTCGAGACCGAGGCCATGCTGATGTTCGCCGCGCGCCGCGAACACCTGGCGGCCCGCATCGAGCCGGCGCTGGCGGCGGGGCGCTGGGTGGTGTGCGACCGCTTCTCAGATGCCACCTTCGCCTACCAGGTCGGCGGGCGGGGTCTGGCGCGCGACAAGTTCGAGGCGCTCGAAGCCTGGGTCCATCCGCGGCTGCAGCCCGACCTGACCTTGCTGTTCGATCTGCCGCCGGAGACCGCCGCCGCGCGTGTCGCTTCGGCCGGTGCCGACCCCGACCGCTTCGAGCGCGAGCGGCGCGATTTTTTCGTGCGCGTGCGCGAGGCCTATCTCGAACGTGCGCGCCTGGCGCCACAGCGCATTCGCGTGGTCGATGCCGATCGCGCGCCGGAGGCGATCCGCGCCGACATCGAGCGCGTCGTGCGCGAGACGCTGTTGCCATGATCCATCCGTGGATGCAGCCGGCCTGGACCCGCCTCGTCGAACTCGGCGAGCGCCTGCCGCATGCCTTGCTGTTCGTCGGCCCGCCCGGCTTGGGCAAGCGCGAACTGGCCGAGGCGCTGGCTGCGCGGCTGCTGTGCGACGCGCCCGCTGCCGACGGCCATGCCTGCGGCGGTTGCGAGCCCTGCCAATGGCGGCTGGCGGGCAACCATCCTGATCTGCACCGCGTGGTGCCAGCGGCCGACGCCGCTGCCGACGGCGCCGAAGGCGAGGGCGCGGATGCGAAGGAAGCGGGGGCGAAGGAGGGCAAGGCCAAGTCCGAGCAGATCCTCATCGAGCAGATCCGTGAACTGCAGTCGGCGCTGAGCGTCACCGGGCACCACAGCGCGCGGCGCGTGGTGGTGCTCGATCCCGCCGAGGCGATGAACGTGTTCACCGCCAATGCGCTGCTGAAGATGCTGGAAGAGCCGCCCGCCGGTTGTGTCTTCCTTCTGGTGTCGTCCGCGCCTCGCCGCCTGCTGCCGACGATTCGCAGCCGCTGTCAGCAGTGGCCTTTCTCGCGGCCGGGCGCGGCGGCGCTGGCGCAGTGGCAGGCGGGAGCGAGCCCCTCGATGCAGGCCTTGCTGGCGATCGGAGGCGGCATGCCGCTGGCGGCCGAGCGCATGGCGCAGCGTGGCGGGGGGGCGTTGCTCGAGCGCTTCGTGCGCGATATCTCCGGCCTGCAGGCGGCCGATGCGCTGCGCGTCGCCGGGCAGTGGGACGTGTGGCTGAAATCGAAGGAGGCGCTGGGGGCCGGTTTCGGCCTGCCCGAACTCGCCGACTGGATGCAGCGTTGGGTGAGCGATCTGGCCACCGTGCGCCTGGGCGGGGCGGTGCGTTTCTTTCCGGCCCAGGAAGGCGTGCTGTCCGCCCTCGCCAGCCGTGCGAGCATTGCTGCAGTGGGGGGCTGCTACAATGAAATCACGCAAATTCGCAAGGTTTCCCGCCACCCGCTGAATCTGCGCCTGGTTCTCGAAGACATGCTGCTGCGCTATGCCCGCGCCATCTCCGGAGCACGAGGATGACCCACCACGCCAAACCGCAGACGGCGCGCCCCGGCGTGTTGTCGCTGAACATCAATTCCAAGTCGGCGCTGTATGCGGCCTACATGCCGTTCCTGAACAACGGCGGCTTGTTCGTGCCCACACCCAAGAACTACAACCTGGGCGACGAAGTCTTCATGCTGCTGCAATTGATGGACGACCCGACGCGCCATCCGGTGGCGGGCCGCGTGGCCTGGATCACGCCGCACGGTGCGCAAGGCGGCAAGACGCAGGGCGTTGGCGTGCAGTTTTCGGATGACGAGGCCGGCAAGGTGCTGCGCGGCCGCATCGAGCAGATCCTCGCCGGCCACCTCGGCTCCAGCCGGCCGACCCATACGGTCTGAACCCCTCTTTCAATTTCGCGGTTTTTCCGATGTTCGTCGATTCCCACTGCCATCTCGATTTTCCCGATCTCGCCGCGCGCGAGGACGAAGTGCTTGCCAACATGGCGGCCAACGGCGTCGGCACGGCCCTGTGCATCAGCGTCAAGCTCGAAGATTTTCCGCGCGTGCGCGCGCTGGCCGAACGGCATCCACAACTGTGGGCTTCGGTGGGCGTGCACCCGGACTATGCCGAATGCGACGAGCCCGACATCGCGCGCCTGGTCGCGCTGGCCGATCATCCGAAGGTGGTCGCCATCGGCGAGACCGGCCTGGACTACTACTGGCAGAAGGACGCGCCGGAATGGCAGCGCGAGCGCTTCCGCACCCATATCCGTGCCGCGCGCGAGGCCGGCAAGCCGCTGGTCATCCATACCCGCAGTGCGGCCGACGACACGCTGCGCCTGATGCGCGACGAAAGGGCGGGCGAGGCGGGCGGTGTGATGCACTGCTTCACCGAAAGCTGGGACGTGGCCGATGCAGCGCTGGAGCAGGGCTTCTACATTTCCTTTTCGGGCATCGTCACCTTCCGCAACGCGAAGGATCTGAAGGAAGTCGCCAAGCGCGTGCCGCTCGACCGTCTGCTGATCGAAACCGACTCGCCCTATCTCGCGCCCGTGCCGCATCGCGGCAAGACCAACGAACCCGGCTGGGTCGTGCATGTGGCCGAGGAAATCGCCCGCCTGCGCGAAGAGCCGCTGACCCGCATCGAGCAGGCCTGTACCGACAACTTCTTCCGACTCTTTCGCCATGCACAAAAACCCGTCTGAACACGACTTGCGCCAAGCGCCTTTGAATGAAAAAAGCCCGGTTTCCCTGCGGGGCTCTCGCTGCACTGCCCGAAGCCTGCTCGCCGCAGCCGTGATCGCCGTCTGCAGTCTTGGCGTGAATACGGCCCTGGCCGGCACTTTCGATGATGCGCGCAATGCCGCCACGTTGGGCGATGCGAAAGGGCTCTCGAGCCTGATCGATGGCGGCATCGGGCCGGACAGCGCCGATGCCAACGGCAACACGCTGCTGATCCTCGCCGCGCGCGAAGGCCAGGCCGCCGTGATCGAGGTCTTGCTGAAGCGCGGCGCGGCGGTCGATTACCGCAACCCCGCCGGCGATTCGGCCCTGATGCTGGCCGTGCTGGGCGGCCATGACGAGGCCGCACGTGCGCTGCTCGCGGGGGGGGCGAAAGTGAATCACGAAGGCTGGGCGCCGCTGCACTACGCCGCATTCGAGGGCCGCGATGCGCTGCTCGACGCGCTGCTTGGCGCTGGTGCGGACGTCAATGCCAGGGCGCCGAATCTGGCCACGCCCTTGATGCTCGCCGCGCGCAACGGCCATGCCGGCATGGTGCGCCGCTTGCTGGCGATACCGGGAACCGATCTGAACGCCCTGAACGATGCCGGGCTGTCGGCCGATGCCTGGGCGCGGCAGAACCGCAATACCGACATCGCCGCGCTGATCGAGGCCGAACGCAAGCGCCGCGGCCTGCCGGCCCCGGCGCTGCGGATCACGATCGAGTAGCGTCGAATGGCGCCGCTGTGGGAATGGCGCCGCTTCAGTCTTCCAGCGCGCGCACCTTCACCGTGCGCCCCTTGAGCCTGCCGGCCGACAGGCGGCGCACGGCGTGCGGGGCGATGGCACGCGCCACGGCGACGTAGGTGATCTGGTCGGTGACGGTGATCCTGCCGACCTGCTCGCGGGTGAAGCCGGCTTCGCCAGTCAGCGCGCCGAGCACGTCGCCGGGGCGGATCTTGTCCTTGCGCCCGCCCAGGATCATCAGCGTGCTCATCGGCGCCCGCAGCGGCGGAGCGTCGCCGGCCGCGCCGCCGTCCCGCAGATCGGCGCCATCCTGCCAGGCGGGCTCGAAGCCGACGGCCTGCGCGATTGCCGCCACGCGGCGGCGGTCGGCATTGCTGCACAGGCTGAGGGCGAGCCCTTCGGCCTCGCCGCGGCCGGTGCGGCCGATGCGATGGACGTAGATATCCGGGTCGGGGGTGACATCGACGTTGATGACGGCCTCGAGCTGCGCGATGTCCAGCCCGCGCGCGGCGACATCCGTCGCCACCAGCACCGTGCAGCTCTGGTTGGCGAAGCGGATCAGTACCTGGTCGCGTTCGCGCTGCTCCATGTCGCCGTGCAATGCGAGCGCGTCGACGCCCTCCGCGCGCAGCAGCTCGACCAGCGCACGGCACTGCTGGCGGGTGTTGCAGAAGGCCAGGGCGCTGGCCGGCCGATAGCGGCGCAGCAGCGTGACCACGGCCTGCAGGCGCGCCGGATGTTCGATTTCGTAGAAGAGCTGGCGGATCTTGCCGGCGGCGTGCCGTTCGGCGAGCCTGACCTCGGTGGGCGCATGCAGGAAGCGCTGCGCGAGCGAGGCAATGCCATCAGGGAAGGTGGCGGAGAACAGCAGCGTCTGCCGCTGCCGCGGGCAGTGGCTGGCGATCCAGGCGATGTCGTCGTGGAAGCCCATGTCCAGCATGCGGTCGGCCTCGTCGAGCACCAGCGTGTCCAGGGCTTCCAGGGCCAGGCTCTCGCGCTGCAGGTGGTCCATGATGCGGCCGGGTGTTCCCACCACCACGTGCGCGCCGTGGGCGAGGCTTTCGCGCTGCGGCCGCATCGGCGTGCCGCCGCACAGCGCCAGCACCTTGATGTTGTCGGCGAAGCGCGCCAGGCGGCGGATTTCCTGTGTGACCTGGTCGGCCAGCTCTCGTGTCGGGCACAGCACCAGGGCCTGCACCGCGAGCCGGCGCGGATCGAGTCGGCACAGCAGCGGCAGGGCGAAGGCGGCGGTCTTGCCGCTGCCAGTCCTGGCCTGGGCGATTAAATCCCGCCCTTGCAGCGCGGGCGGTAGTGCGGCGTCTTGGATCGGCGTCATCGCCAGGTAGCCGAGCTGCCGGAGGTTGTCGAGCATGCCCGGCGGCAGCGGAAGCCCGCTGAAATCGCGGGGCGTCCCGACGGTCGAAGGGGAGGGGGATTCGGCGCTGTCGCCGCTTGGGGGGATAATGTCGTCCATGCGCAATTCTGACATCAGGCCCGGGCGGGCGCACGCCGGCGCGTTTCGTGCCCGGCGACAGGCCCGGGCGTTTTGACCATAACGACAAGGAAAACAGCATGAGCAGTCTGCCCAAGTGTCCCGAATGCAGCTCCGAATACACCTACGAGGACGGCATCAACTACGTCTGTCCGGAGTGTGCGCACGAGTGGCCGCAAGCGGCCGCCGAAGAGACGGGCGAGGCCGGGAAGGTGTTCAAGGATGCCAATGGCAACGTGTTGCAGGATGGCGACAGCGTCACGGTGATCAAGGACCTGAAGGTCAAGGGTTCGTCGCTGGTGGTGAAAGTCGGCACCAAGGTCAAGAACATCCGCCTGATCGACGGCGACCATGACATCGACTGCAAGATCGATGGCATCGGCGCGATGAAGCTGAAGTCGGAGTTCGTGCGCAAGGCCTGACTTCGGCCTTCGCCGCGCCGGCCGGCGCGGCGGCTCAAGCCCGCGGCATGTTGCGCCAGCGCCGGGTCGCGCGCTGGAAAAACAGGCTGTTGGGCACCTGCAGCACCGTGTCGCTGCCGTCGGGCAGGCGCTCCTGCAAGGTGGTGTAGATCAGGTTGATGTCGGTCACCTGTCCTTTCAGCCCCGGTTTTTCGCCGTTTTCGAGCAACTCGACATGGTCGTGGAGGCGGAATGGCCGGGTGGTGAAGATCAGCATCGCGCAAAAGATGTTGGACAGCACGCTCCAGGCGGCGAAGAAGGCCACGGCCGCCACCGCGGCAAAGCCGGTGAAGGCGGTCCACAGCACCGTGCCCGACACGCCGAAACGGTCCAGGATCGTCAGTAGCGCGCCGGCGTAGATCACGAAGGCATTGATGCGGCGTACGCCGATGACGAGTTCGGCCGGCAGGTTGTAGCGCTCGCCCAGGCGGCGCACGATGCGGCGCACCGCCATGTTCAGCAGCCAGGCGGCGAGCAGGATCAGCATCACCTGGAGGCCGAGGGTGATGAATTCGAGCCAGGGCTGTGCCCATTCGGGAAGCAGTTGTTTCATTGGCGGCCGGAGTGTGTCGTCGGGTGGCGTGGTCGGAGACGGCAAGTTTAGCCCGGGTCTTCGCCCCGGCGCAGGTGGTGGATGCCGATGGAGGCGGGCGAGGGCCGCCTTCAGGCGCCGGCGATCCAGCCTTCCAGCGGATCGACCCGCGCCGGCAGGCCGTAGCGGGGACCCCCCGCCCGTGCGCAGGCGGCGGCCTGCATCAGTGCCAGCACGGCATCGAGGCGGTCTCCGCTGGCGTCTTCGATCAAGCCGGCGCGTGACGCGGCGTCGGCCCGCAGCCGGAGCCCGCCGGGCAGGCGCCCCTCGCATAGCGCGTCGACGATGCCTGCCCGGGCACTTTGGCGCTCGGCGGTATGCTTGCGCTTGTCGTCGCTCTTGTAAGGGGCGCGCGTGAGGTGGCGCGCAAGCAGGCCGGGATAGGCCTCCACCGCGATCCGCATGGGGTCTCCGCCATGCAGCCCGGGCAGGGTCACGCCTGCGGCGAGCAGGCGCGGCGCGCCTTCCAGGAACATCAGCCCGACCGGCGGATTCACCAGCTTCAGCGGGCTGTGAGAACGTGCCGGCAGGTCGGTGGCGCGATGCGCGTAGCGCTGGCCGACGGGGCGGGTTTCGCGATAGGCGTCGAGTGCGCTGCGGAATCCGGCCTTGCCCAGGCCCGTGCAGTGCCGGACCAGTTCGGGCCAGCCTTGCGGCCAGCCGAGGTCGATGACCGCTTCGCGCGGCAGTCCGAATGGCAGGTCGAAGGCGCCGAGCCAGGGGCCGGGGCGCGCGAGCAGGGATTCGAAGGTCGGCCAGTCCGCCATTGTCTCCATGCCGGCGAGTTCGATGGCATGGCGTGCGAGATGTCCGAATGCAGCCGTGATCGGCTTGGCCCGGCGCGGGGCGGAGGTGAAGTCGACGCCGATCAATTGCATGTTCGTCGTTTCCGATGGCCTTTCGGGGCGGCAGCGCGGAGCGGCCGGCGTGGCAGAGTTTCGGCGCGCGGCCCTCAGGCGCCGCGGCGGCGGAAGTCGCGCAGACGGAAGCCGAGCGCGAGCAGCGTGGCGAAGTAGGCGAGCGCGCCGGCGCCGACCACGGCGGCAAGGCGCAGGCCGCGCTCCAGCCCGCCGATTTCGACCCACAGCGCGTCAGGTCCTGCACCGAACCACAGTACGGCGCCCATGACCGCCAGCGCGGCCAGCAGTTTCAGCGTGAATGCGGCCCAGCCCGCCTGCGGCATGTAGACCGCACGCTTGCGCAGGCCGCGGTAGAGCAGGGCGGCGTTGAGGCAGGAGGCGAGGCCGATCGACAGGGCGAGTCCGGCGTGGCGCAGCGGCACGATGAACGCCAGGTTCATGAGCTGCGTGGCGAGCAGCGTGAAGAGGGCGATCTTGACCGGTGTGCGGATGTCCTGGCGGGCATAGAAGGCCGGGGCCAGCACCTTGACCAGAATCAGGCCGGTCAGCCCGACGCTGTAGGCGACCAGCGCGCTGCGCGTCTGCATCACGTCGCCGGCGCCGAAGGCACCGTAGTTGAACAGCGTCGCCACCAGCGGCACGGCCAGCAGCGCCAGGCCCAGCGCGGCGGGCAGCGTCAGCAGCAGCGTCAGGCGCAGGCCCCAGTCGAGCAGGGACGAGAATTCGCCTGCGTTGTCGTCGGCATGCAGCTTGGACAGGCTGGGCAGCAGGATCGTCCCCAGCGCCACGCCCAGCAGGCCGGCGGGGAATTCCATCAGGCGGTCGGCGTAGTACAGCCACGACACGCTGCCGCTTTCGAGGAAGGAGGCGAAGATGGTGTTGATCAGCAGCGAGATCTGGCTGACGGAAACGCCGAGGATGGCCGGCGCCATCAGCTTCATGATGCGGCGCACGCCCGGGTCGGACAGGTCGAGATCGAAGCGCGGAAGCATGCCGATCTTCCACAGCGGGCGGACCTGCAGCGCCAGTTGCAGCAAGCCGCCGATGAACACCGCCCAGGCCAGCGCCAGTACCGGCGGATCGAAGTATGGCACGGCGAACAACGCCATGCCGATGAAGGCGAGATTGAGCAGCACCGGCGTGAAGGCGGGTATCGCGAAGCGGCTCCAGGTATTGAGCACGCCGCCCGCGAGCGCGACCAGCGACATGAAGAAGATGTAGGGGAAGGTGATGCGGGTGAGTTCGACCGTCAGTTCGAACTTGCCGGGGTCGCCGGAAAAGCCCGGCGCCGAAACGTAGATGATCAGCGGAGCGGCCAGCGCCCCCAGTGCGGCGACGAGCGCGACGATCAGACCGAGCAGGGTGGAGACGCGGCTGACCAGCGTATGTGTCGCCTCGGGGCCTTGCCGGTTCTTGTATTCGGCGAGAATGGGGACGAAGGCCTGCGAAAAGGCGCCTTCGGCGAACATGCGCCGCAACAGGTTGGGCAGGCGGAAGGCGACGAAGAAGGCGTCGGTGGCCATGCCGGCGCCGAAGGCGCGGGCGATGACGAGATCGCGCACGAAGCCGAGGATGCGGGATAGCAGCGTCATGCCGCTGACGGTGGCGAGAGCGCGCAGCAGATTCATGTATCTAAGCCGGAAGGTTGGAGCGGAGTCGACGCGCGCAGGCGGGGCGGGCCGGAATGCCGCAGAAGGCAAGCCATGCATGATAGCCGGGCTGCTGCCACTACCGTAAGCCGGGCCGCGATCGGCGATCTACGAAACATGCTTGCGTTCTGTTGTATTGCCGGATAGAATCGCGGACTTTCCAGAACCATTCATCAACGGAATCACATTTATGGCCAACTCGGCACAAGCTCGCAAGCGCGCCCGCCAGGCAGTCAAGTCTCGCGCCCACAACGCCAGCCTTCGTTCCCGCCTGCGTACCGCGATCAAGGCCGTGCGCAAGGCCATCGTGGGTGGCGACAAGGCGGCGGCTCAGTCGGTCTTTCGCACCTCGATGAGCACCATCGACAGCATCGCCGACAAGAAGATCATCCACAAGAACAAGGCCGCTCGTCACAAGAGCCGTCTGTCCGCCGCCGTCAAGGCGATGGCTGCTTGATTCGGGCATGATCCTAGCTGCGGCCACGGCCGTGGAGCGCAAAAAAAGCGACCTGCGGGTCGCTTTTTTGTTGCAGGTAGCGTTCTGAAACGGGCTGCCTTCAAAGCGGCGCATCTCCGATCCAGTCGATCTGCAGATCGTTGTCCTTGGCAAAGTTGACCATGAACTTGTACGCCATCGGTTCTATGTCGTAGAGGCGCGCATCGATGAGCACCGTCTTGTCGCCCTTCAGCGTGCAGCCCGGGCGGACGTAAGGCGAATACATCATGCGGTGGTCCGCGCCGAAGGCGGACATGACGCCACAGAGCCGATCGGCCCAGTCGCTCGGGCGGAATTTCTTCCCGTCATTGGTAACACCGACGATGATGAAATTTTCGATCTTCTGAGTCATGTTTGCGCCCTGGCCGCAGAGGTGGTGCGCCCGGCGCGCCGTCCTGCGGGCGGCGCCCAAAGCGCGGCGCATTCTAGCAGAAAACATCTTTATCGACGGGGCTGCGTGGCGCGGGCCCCGGTCCGCGCTCCTGTACAGGGCTGGCAGTTTTGGCTTAAGATTCCTGTTCATTTCTGCACGGCGGCACCTGCCGCCGTGCGCGTTTTCAGCTTCGTTCCGATCGAGGTCCCCATGTCCCATGTCATGAATACCTATGCCAGGCTGCCTGTCGCCTTCACGCACGGGGAAGGCGTCTGGATGTATGACGAGACTGGCAAACGCTATCTCGATGCCTTGTCGGGCATCGCGGTCAATACGCTGGGCCACAATCATCCGCGGCTGGTCAAGGCCATTGCCGAGCAGGCCGGCAGGCTGATCCACACCTCCAATCTGTACCGCATTCCGCTGCAGGAGCAGTTGTCCGACCGTATCGCCGAGACTGCAGGCATGGACGAGGTGTTCTTCTGCAACTCGGGCTGCGAGGCCAACGAGGCGGCGATCAAGCTGGCGCGCATGTACGGCCACAAGAAGGGGGTGGAGCTGCCTCACGTCATCGTCATGGAAAGCGCTTTCCACGGCCGCACCATGGCGACCCTGTCGGCGACCGGAAACCGCAAGGCGCAGGCTGGCTTCGAGCCGCTGGTGCAGGGTTTTCTCCGTGTGCCGTACAAGGACATCGGGGCCATTCGCAAGATCGCCGAGCACGACCACAGCGTGGTCGCCGTGATGCTGGAGATGATCCAGGGCGAAGGCGGCGTCAACGTCGCGGACGAGGCGTTCCAGCGCGAACTGCGCGCCCTCTGTGACGAGAAGGGTTGGCTGATGATCTGCGACGAAGTCCAGTGCGGCATGGGGCGCACGGGCAAATGGTACGGCTGGCAGCATGCCGGTACCCGGCCCGACGTGATGACGCTGGCCAAGGGGCTGGCGTCGGGCGTGCCGATCGGTGCCTGCGTGACGTCCGGGCTGGCAAAGGGGCTCTTCGGCCCGGGCAACCATGGCTCGACTTTCGGCGGCAATCCGCTGGCCTGCGCTGCGGGCATCGCCACGTTCGATACCATCGTCGATGACGGGCTGATGGACAACGCCGTCGCCATCGGCGAGCAGATCCGCAAGGGGCTGGCCGAGGCGCTGAAGGATGTCACGGGTGTGGTCGATATCCGCGGCCGGGGCCTGATGATCGGCGTCGAACTCGACCGCCCCTGCGGCGCGCTGATGGCGCGCGCGGCCGGGCAGGGCCTGCTGCTCAGCGTCACCGCGGAGCGCGTCGTGCGCCTGTTGCCGGCACTGACTTTCTCTGCCGAAGAGGCGAAGACCCTGGTGTCGATGCTGGCGCCGATGATTCGCGATTTCCTCGCGAACGGCTGAGGATTGCCTATGACCTCGATCAAGCACTATCTGCAGTTCAAGGATTTCACCCGCGAGGAATACGACTACCTCTTCGAACGCTCGAAGTGGATCAAGGACAAGTTCAAGCGCTACGAGCCCTATCATCCGCTGTTCGACCGCACGCTGGTGATGATCTTCGAGAAAGCGAGCACGCGTACCCGCCTGTCCTTCGAGGCCGGCGCGCAGCAGCTCGGCGGCTCGGCCATCTACCTCAACACGCGCGACTCGCAGCTCGGCCGCGGCGAGCCGGTGGAGGATGCCGCGCAGGTGATTTCGCGCATGAGCGATCTGGTGATGATCCGCACCTTCGAACAGGAAATGGTCGAGCGCTTCGCCGCCAATTCGCGCGTGCCGGTCATCAACGGGCTGACCAACGAATACCATCCCTGCCAGATCCTGGCGGACATCTTCACTTTCATCGAGCATCGCGGCCCGATCCAGGGCAGGACTGTCGCCTGGGTCGGGGACAGCAACAACATGTGCAACACCTGGCTGCAGGCCGCCGAGGTGCTGGGGTTCAACGTCCACGTATCGACGCCGCCGGGCTATGAAGTCGAACCCGAAAGAGCGGGGCTGTACGGCACCGACAATTTCGAGCAGTTCGCCGACCCGATGGATGCCTGCCGCGGCGCGGACCTGGTCACGACCGACGTGTGGACGTCGATGGGCTTCGAAGCCGAGAACGAAGCGCGCATGAAGGATTTCGCCGACTGGTGCGTGGACGCCGAAATGATGTCGGTGGCGGACAAAAATGCCGTCTTCATGCACTGCCTGCCGGCCCATCGCGGCGAGGAAGTCACCGCCGAAGTCATCGACGGCCCGCAGTCGGTCGTCTGGGACGAAGCGGAAAATCGCCTGCACGCGCAAAAGGCGTTGATGGAATACCTGGTACTTGGCCGCGTCGAAGCACGATGACCAGATTTCGGCGCAGCCAAAATCGCCTGCATGCGCAAAAGGCGTTGATGGAATATCGGGTACTCGGCCGCGTCGAGGCCAGGTAGGCGGAACGAACAACGAGGCTCGCACGGGCGTGCGTGCCGGCAATACAGCAGGAAACAGGAAAACAGCATGAGCGACGTCAAGAGAGTAGTGCTCGCCTATTCGGGCGGGCTGGACACTTCGGTCATCCTGAAGTGGCTGCAGGACACCTACCAGTGCGAAGTGGTCACCTTCACCGCCGACCTCGGCCAGGGCGAGGAGCTGGAACCGGCGCGCACCAAGGCGCTCCAGTTCGGCATCAAGCCCGAGAACATCTTCATCGACGACCTGCGCGAAGAATTCGTGCGCGATTTCGTCTTCCCGATGTTCCGCGCCAATACCGTCTACGAGGGTGAGTACCTGCTGGGCACGTCGATTGCCCGTCCGCTGATCGCCAAGCGCCAGATCGAGATCGCCCGCGCCACCGGTGCCGACGCGGTGTCGCATGGCGCCACCGGCAAGGGCAACGATCAGGTCCGCTTCGAGCTGGGCTACTATGCGCTGATGCCGGGCGTGAAAGTCATCGCGCCGTGGCGGGAATGGGATCTGCTGTCGCGCGAGAAACTGCTTGCCTACGCCGAGAAGAATGGCATCCCCATCGAGATGAAGCACAAGCAGGGCGGCTCGCCGTATTCGATGGACGCCAACCTGCTGCACATCTCCTATGAAGGCCGCCACCTCGAAGACCCGGCGGCCGAGGCCGAAGAGTCGATGTGGCGCTGGACGGTGTCGCCCGAAGCCGCGCCGGACGCCGCCGAGTACCTCGACCTAGAGTTCGAGAAGGGCGACCTGGTCGCCATCAACGGCACCCGCATGAAGGCGCACGAACTGCTGGCCAAGCTCAATGAACTGGGCGGCAAGCATGGCATCGGCCGCCTCGACCTGGTGGAAAACCGCTATGTTGGCATGAAAAGCCGCGGTTGCTACGAAACCCCGGGCGGCACGATCCTGCTGCGCGCCCACCGTGCCATCGAATCGATCACGCTCGACCGCGAAGTCGCCCACCTCAAGGACGACCTGATGCCGCGCTACGCGAGCACGATCTACAACGGCTATTGGTGGAGCCCCGAGCGCCAGGCCATGCAGGCGCTGATCGACCAGACCCAGCAGACGGTCAATGGCTGGGTGCGCGTCAAGCTGTACAAGGGCAACGTCATCGTCACCGGCCGCGATTCGAAGACCGATTCGCTGTTCGACCCGACGATCGCCACCTTCGAGGACGACCAGGGCGCCTACAACCAGAAGGATGCGCACGGCTTCATCCGCCTCAACGCGCTGCGCATGCGCATCGCCGCGAACGCCAAGGCCAGGCGGGGTTGATACGGGCCCGCGCCCGATCGTTGTGACAAGCTAGCTGGGAACCCGGTGATGAACGACGTGCTGATCTTCGGCCTGACCATGGCCGAGTTCGAGGATATTTCACTCAAGGTCTGCCTCGGGGCGTTGATCCTGTACATGATGTTCATCATCTGGAACCTGGGCAAGGAATCGAAGGCCGGCAAGTACGGCATGATGTGGATGTTCATCGGCCTGGGCGTGGGCTTCGTCGGCTTCGTCGCCAAGGGCGTGATCCAGAAACTGCTCGGCATCGAGTAAGGAATTCATCTTCATGGGCATTACCGAAAAGATCGACGGCGTTGCCGTCACCACCAAGGCCAACGTCTATTTCGACGGCAAGTGCGTCAGCCACGGCATCCAGTTCGCCGACGGCACGAAGAAGTCCGTCGGCGTCATCCTTCCGGCTTCGCTCACTTTCAATACCGGTGCGCCGGAAATCATGGAAGGCGTCGCCGGCCGTTGCCGCGTCCGCCTGAACGGCGCCGAAGAATGGAAGACCTATGCCGCGGGCGAGTCCTTCGACGTGCCGGGCAACTCGAGCTTCGACATCGAGGTGACGGGCGAGCCCTACCATTACATTTGCCATTTTGGCTGAACCCGCGGCCGATCACGTAGGAGAAGGAAAGCCATGCCGTCTTTCGATATCATGTCCGAAGTCGACCAGCCCTCGCTGCGCAATGCCGTCGAGCAGGCCAACCGCAAGGTCGATGGCCGGCACGATTTCAAGGGCACCAGCGCCAGGATCGAGCATGCCGACAAGCTGCTCACGCTCTACGGCGACAGCGATTTCCAGCTCGACCAGATCAAGACCATCCTGTTGCCCGAGATGACGAAGAAGAACGTCGATGTGCGCTGCCTCGATCATGGCGACGTGCAGAAGATCTCGGGCAACAAGGTCAAGCAGGAAGTGAAGGTCCGCGTCGGCGTCGACCAGGAACTGGCGAAGAAGCTCGTCAAGCTGCTGAAGGACAGCAAGCTCAAGGTGCAGGCCGCGATCCAGGGCGATGCCGTGCGGGTGTCCGGCGCCAAGCGCGACGTGCTGCAGGAGGCGATCGCGCTGGTCAAGAAGCAGATCACGGATTTCCCGCTGCAGTACGGCAATTTCCGCGACTGAGGGACATTCTGCGCGCGGCTTTCGGTCGTGCGGTATTGGATATCCTCAAGCGGCCGCATTTGCGGCCGTTATCACATGCAGGGTGCCGTAGTGGTCGGGCTGCGGCTCGATAACCGATTTGGAGCACATCACCATGGACATCTCTTCCATCGCCGCCGCGGCCAGCGTCAATGCCGCCGCAAAAGTCCAGACCGAGGCCTCGGTCAGGGTGCTGAAGATGGCATTGGACATGCAGGGCGATAGCGTGCTGCAGCTTCTCGAGGCTTTGCCTGTGCCTGCGCAGCAAGCTCCCGTCGTAGGCAGCGCGGCGGGTGGGGTGGTGGATACCTGGGCCTGAGGCTACTGTGGGCATGATGCCAGTGACTCATTCGAGTCTCCTTGCCGCTGATCGACCTCAGCGCTGCAAGATGAGTTCTGAATCAAGGGCCGGACTTTGCCATTGCACTGTCCGGCCTTTATCTTTCCGGAGAGGGTGTCATATGCCACTGATCCCGGTTTCTGCCCCGTTCGTCTTCCAGGCCGGGCGGATAGGGGCGTAAGGGAATATTGTAAGGTCAAGTAGAAGGGACAGCATCATGGGAAAGAGCCAAGGCTTTACGCTGATAGAGTTGATGATCGTGATTGCCATCATCGGAATGCTGGCAGCGGTGGCGATACCGCAGTACAGCACTTACGTCCTCAAGGGCAAGCTTGCCGAGCCACGTGCCAACCTGTCGGAAATGCGCGTGCGCATGGAGCGCTATTTTCAGGATAACCGGCGTTATAACGCCGTGGTTGGTGTATGCGGAGTCGCCCCAGCCAGGCTTGCCGAAATCGGTGATCAGCGCTTTTTCGACTACGCCTGCAATCCGGGCAACGACGCATGGTCGCAAACCTACACCATAACCGCCACGGGCAGAGCCAGCGAGGGAACCGGAGGCTTCGTGTTCAGCATCGACCAGAACAACAGGAAGCGCACTACTGCTGTTCCTTCCGGTTGGACAGCAAATGCAGACTGCTGGGTCACCGGATCGGGGGGGGGATGCTGAACCCAAGCCGCGACGCCAGAGGTGTCACTCTCATCGAGTTGATGATCGGGATCGCGATTCTCTCTGTGCTGCTGGGTATTGCCGTGCCGAATTTCCGCACCTGGATACAGAACGGCAAGATCCGCACGGCAGCGGGGTCGATCCAAAATGGCCTGCAGATCGCGCGTGTCGAAGCGATCCAGCGTAATCGTCCGGTTCAGTTCGACTTGCGTGATGCGGGGGCGGGGGGCGCCTGGGCTGTGTGCATCCAGCCCGATCCGGCCGGTGCCTGCCCGAATCCTGACGATGCGAACACGATCCAGAGCCGCAGCGGCGCAGAGGGTTCGTCTGCTGCCGTGACGGTCGAGATCGAAGAGGGCGCTGTGCCTGTGGTATTCAACGCTGCAGGCCGGGTGCGAGAACCGGCAGGAAACATCGAATTCTTGGTCGATACTTCCGCGCTCGATGCAGGAGAAAGCCGGGAATTGCGCATTGTTGTGACTTCAAGCGGAAGCATCCGGGTTTGCGAAGCAAGCTTTCCGGCGGGTTCGCCCGATTTACGGGCTTGCCCATGAAGGAGCGGAGTATGGCATGTGCTGATTCTCACGGCCGGGCGCCACGCAAGCTACAGGACGGAATGGCGCTTCTCGAAGCTCTGATTTCCCTGCTGATTTTCTCGATTGCGGTCCTTGGCCTGATCGGTATTCAGGCCAACATGGTCACGAATACGACAGAGGCACAGTTCCGCAGTACGGCTACATATATTGCGCAGCAGAAGATCGGTAGAGTCTGGGCCAATCCGTCCGGAATCGTAAGAGCGGATCTGGTCGAAGCAGAAACGTCGCAGGAAGTAGACCAGAGCCTTCTTCCCTCAGGATATTCGACGGTGTCATCTCCTGAGCTCGGTATGCTGCGGGTGACCGTCACCTGGGGGGTGAGCCAGGAGGAGCATGATGACCAGGTTGCTGGCGATAGCCCGCGATTCAACAATGTGACGATCGATGCTCGTGTCATCGAATGGGATGAGTGATCATGAATCGTCCGGTGCAGAAAAAAAGCCGTTTCGACCGGGGTTTCACGTTGGTGGAAATCATGGTCGGCATGGTCGTGGGGTTGCTGGCTTTGCTGGTTGTCATGCAGGTGTTCGGCAGCTTCGAGGGGCAGAAGCGCATTACCACGGGGACCGCTGATACCCAAACGAATGGAGCGCTGGCGCTCCAGGGAGTGCTGAGGGAAACACAATTGGCAGGCTACGGGTTCGCACTTTTTCACCGGGGCGCCAATTTGCTCAATTGCACGACTTCGCTCAACGGCAGCACGGTGGCCGGTGGGTTCAGCACGGTGCCGGTTGTGATCGCAAATGGTGATGGGGCTGCAAGCGATGCGATAACGGTACGCTATGGAAGATCGATGTCCGGTGGCATAGCCACGCAAGTCACCCGGCGCGATGGTGATGTACTGTCGGTCAATAGCAATCTCGGTTGCCGGGTGGGTGATACCTTGATTATGTCGAATGGCGGCGACACTTGCTATCTGCTTACAGTCGAGGATTTGCCTGTTCCTGCAATCAACACCACGGAGATTACTCTCGATGCGGACGGCTACAGCGATCTCGATCCGCAGCCTCCTTCCGGTAGCTTGCCTACGCCTGGTGATTCACCGTGGCTTGCGTCATGTCTTGGCGAATATCGTGAAGTGACATTTTCTGTCGCAGATGATCGCCTTCTGCGTAATGGTCAAGAGATTGCTTCCGGCATCGTCGGTCTGCAAGCCCAGTATGGAATTTCGGATTCGGCGGGGGATTCTGCAATCCAACAGTGGGTGGATGCGACTGGAGATTGGGCGAGCCTGGGTAACACCGATCGGCGCAAGCGGATCAAGGCTGTACGGGTGGCTATCGTTGCGCGGAGTCCGTTACGTGATCCAGATCCGGTTTCACAAGCCTGCAACCAGGCAATCGATCCACCTACCGGGGTGTGCGCATGGAAGGATGAAAGCGTGGGCGGCTTTGATTCTCCTGCTCCGGTCATCGATCTTTCCTCGGCCGATGACTGGGATCACTACCGCTATCGCGTTTTCGAGACGATCATTCCCTTGCGGAACGTGGTCTGGGCAAAAGGGGCGATGTGATGCCGAAGAGAACACTGGATTCGGCTCGGCCAATCATTCTTACTAGGGCAAGACGGCAGCGAGGCGTCGTCTTGCTGATCACCCTGATTGCGCTCGTCACGTTGGCGCTTGCGGCTTTGGCGCTGGTGCGTTCGGTCGATACTAACATTATCGTCGCAGGTAACGTCTCCCTGAAGCAGGCTGCAACCCTGACCGCTGACAACGGTGTGGAGACTGCGGTTGGATGGATGAACTCCGTGGCTGCAAACAGCTTGGAAAGCGATGCAACGGAAAATGCCTACTATGCGACCTCGGACGGCTTCGATCCATTGGCTGATCAGAGTTGGCGCGGAGGAGGCGTGACGACCCGGTTTGCCGAGGGAGGGGGCATCACTGCGGGGGTGGATTCGTCAGGCAATCGCATCCGTTACGTCATTCAGCGCATGTGTTCCGAGGTGGGGGTGCCGACAGAGGATCTTTGCCTGCTCATCGAAGGCATTGCCGAAGGGCATGACCAAGGAGTTAGCACCGGCAGGTCCGACATCGGCAATGATGGGCTTGCAAGCCCGGTTTATCGCATCACGGCGAGAGTCGATGGTCCGCGTAATACCGTCAGCTACGTTCAAGCGTTTGTTTATTGAGAGCAAATCATGAAAATCATGGCGCGGCGCGCGTTCTCGCTCTTGGCCGGACTTGGAGTCGTTTTCGCTTCCACTCTGTTTGCATCCACGATGGTGAGGGCGGATGTCATTGATCTGGCCAGGAAGCCGCTTACGAATGCAGCAATGACCGAAGTGCGACCCAATCTCATGTTCATCCTCGATGATTCGGGCAGTATGGACTGGGGCTATATGCCGGATTCGGTTACAGCAGGCAATTATTGCAAGGGTACGGGAGCAACAGGGACGTCATTCAGATGCTGCCGTAACGCTACGAATGCGACGACTACTGATTGTGCAGCCCCTTCCGAGAATTATCGTGGGATGCCGCCTTACCATTCGTCGGATTTTAACAAGATCTACTACGACCCGGCTCTGACTTATCTGCCGCCGATCGATTATGACGGAGTGGAGCGTACAAGTTATACAGGTATGAACCTGGTGCCGGTCGACGGGTATGGTATTCAATCGTCTGCGAAGGTGAACCTGCTCGATGGCTTTCCTGATGTCGAGTGGTGCACGGATTCGTATTACACGGATTGCCTGCGCAATGGTGATTATCTGCTTCCTGGTGTCGTCGACGGTAAGTCCTACACCACCCAGAGAGCTACAACGTCAGGCGGTACGCAGGTTTTCGCGGTTGGACGAGTGGGAGTACCGGGGACAGAGGTCCGTGAGGCAGGTCCCTATTACTATGTCATGGTTTCTGGTGAATACTGTACCGACACTGGACAGACCGCTTGTCTGGCCGCCACAGGGCCTACGGCGACTCACCCGGTGCAGGCGAAACTTCGCTGGTGCAGCGATGCGGCCCGGACGAATTGCCGGGCGACAGAAGGGGTGGGATATATTTATCCGCGTTATCCGACTATCATCACGAGTTCAGAGGTCTTTGGGCGCTCGAGCAGGACTGGTACTTTCAGTGCAGGCAGTGTTATCAGAAGTAATGGGACTGGGGTTAATAGTGCTTGCGATGGAAAGACGAATATCGTGACCGTCAGTAGTATCAGGGTTGGCGATGTGGAGCTGCTGTCCGAAGAGTTTCGGTACTGCAATGCAAGCAACACCGCCAGTACGCGTAATGGAGGGCTTGCTGATGCAGTCGTTGAGCGGATATCCAATGGCTTCAGCGCTGAGCGTACGGGTACTGCAGGCATCAGAATTACGGCTCCGGACGGCTCCTACAATGGGCAAACTCTCAGTCGCACGATTGTCGGTGGAAGCCTGGGGTCCGCATCGTTCTCCGGTGGGGTAATCGCAGTGCCGCAGGGCGTTGTTCCTGGCTCTCTCACGCGTATCGACATTGTCCCGGGAGGAGTCTACGGCAATATTGTCGTCGATGGTACGACGGTGGTGGACCGTAGCCTGCGGACGGATTGCGCTGCTGCGCCGAATTGTACATATGAAGAAGAACTGAACAATTTCGCGAATTGGTTTGCTTGGTATCACACGCGCATGCAGGCAATGAAAACCTCTGTTAGTCGTGCATTCTCCACTGTCGATGATACCTATCGTGTAGGTTTTCGTTCATTGCATAACAATAATAGCGTTAACCTAAAGATCGATAATTTTCTAGGAGGTGCCGGTGCCCATAAGAGCGACTGGTACGGTCGGTTGTTCAAGGCAAACCCCAATGGCGGTACTCCTTTGCGTAAGGTGCTGGCCGACGTTGGGCGGATCTATGCGGGTAAAGGGGGGACAGGTGCAGGGGCTGATCCTGTTCAGTACTCGTGCCAGCAAAACTTCTCGCTGTTGACTTCGGATGGCTATTGGAACGGCGCAGCGGGGGGGGATGTCAATGGAAATAACCTCACAAACCAGGATGGGTCTGGGACGCAGAGACCTTACTATGAAGGTCCGATAGCCAGTTCGGATAGCTTGGCGGATGTGGCCAAATATTATTACGAAACGGATCTGCGTACGTCTGAGTTAGGAAACTGCTCAGGGGCTGGAAACGAGGATGTTTGCAGGAACAACGTTTTCGCCAGTGGCGAGGATAACAACGCAAAGCAACACATGACCACCTTCACGCTTGGTATGGGGGTGGACGGGGAGTTGCGCTATCAGAGCGATTACAAGACTGCGACTTCCGGGGATTACTGGAACATCCTGAACGGACTCGGCACGCCCCAGGCCAATTGGCCGGAGCCGAAGAGTGACAGGCCAAGTGCGGTCGATGATCTGTGGCATGCTGCAGTCAACGGAAGAGGTACGTATTTTAGTGCCGGAAATCCCGCGGAGCTCGCTAATGGCTTGCGCAGTGCATTGACTGAAATCAGGGTCAAGGTGGGTGCGGGGGCGGCCGCGGCGACGAGTGCATTGTCCCCTGTGGCGGGTGACAACTTTGCATACGTTGCCAGTTATACGACCGAGAAATGGACCGGTAACCTAGAAGCACGCGCGATCAATCTAGCGACGGGAGAAGTCGAACTGGAACCGCTCCACTGCGTGGAGAGCGTACTGTCCGAATTCGGCTCCTGCACGGGTACGATGGCAAGCAAGGTTGGTGCAGACAATGATACGCGGACCATCTATACGAGCAGTAGCGATGGCTTGGTGAGTTTTACCTATGGCAACCTGACGTCGGTTCAGCAGGCTTACTTTAATGCGTCGACATTGAGCCAATGGGGCAGTCTGACCACGGCGCAGCGCGAGCAGGCTACTGGAGCCAACCTCGTCAATTATCTGAGGGGGCAACATGGCTTCGAGATGCGTAGCAGCAATGCAGTGGAGCGGCAGGTCTTCCGGCTACGTGAAGCGACGCTCGGTGATCTCGTCGAGTCCACGCCTATCTACGTCCAGAAACCAAATTTCAATTACACCGACCCCGGTTTCGCTGCGTTCAAGGCGGCGAGTGAATCGCGTGGTGCCACGATCTACGTGGGCTCGAACGATGGGATGCTGCACGCCTTTAATGCAGAAAATCTCAGTGAGCGCTGGGCTTTCGTGCCGAGTATGGTCATTCCGCATATGTGGCTCTTGGCTGACCATAATTATAATGTCCTGCATCGTTATTACGTAAATGGCGCGCCAACTGTGTGGGACATCTGTACGAGTAATTGCACGAATGCGGCGGCTGCTGTCTGGAAATCCGTTCTGATCGGTGGCCTCAATGGCGGTGGCCGCGGCTATTATGCCCTGGATGTCACCAATCCAGCTTCGCCAGCGCTACTGTGGGAGTTCACTACCGAGGACGACAATGATATTGGCTATAGCTTTGGCGAGCCGGTGGTAACCAAACTTGCTGACGGGCAATGGGTTGTGGCATTGACTTCCGGCTATAACAACACCGAAGGTTCGAATGCAGGGGAAGGCTTTCTGTATGTGCTGGATGCCTGGACGGGGGCTGTAGTGCGCAAGATCGGCACAGGGACGGGGAGTGCATCTACGCCTAGTGGCCTGGCGCGCATCGCGGTGTGGGCGGATGATCAGAATCGTAACAACACGGCCGGTTATGTCTACGGTGGCGATCTGCTGGGTAACGTATGGCGCTTCGACCTGAATACGGGAGAAGAGACTGGTGTCAATCCGTTCAAGTTCGCAAGGCTTTATTCGGACGAGGCAGGCACCGAGCCTCAGCCCATCACTACACGGCCGACATTGGGCAAGGCCAATGGCAAGAGAATTGTCTTTATCGGTACCGGCAAGTATCTCGAGGTAGCCGATCTGAGCGATGACCAAGTGCAAACGCTATACGGGATCAGGGATGATGATGAAGCCGCTACACTGGATAATCCCCGTAATTCGCTCGTGCAGCAGGTTCTGTCCGAAACTGTTGATGCGACACGCACGGGTACCAATAATCCGGTGCCGTCTGGTAGCCGGGGATGGTACGTCGATTTGCCGGATAGCGGTGAACGCCAGAATGTGCCATCCCAGCTCGTGCGCGGGGTGCTCATCGTGCCGACGACGGTTCCGAGCGCAACGGCGTGCGAGCCCGGGGGCTATAGCTGGTTGAGTTTCATCAACTACCGAACTGGGGCTCAGCTTCCAGCACTGGGATGGGTGTCCACTCGTTTCAGCGCCCCGATCGTTGGTATAAACGTCGTTTATATCGATGGCGAACCTGTCGTTTCCGTGGTGAAGGGCGATAACCCGACGCCAGAGCGGGCTCCCCAGCCGACCTGGGAGAGCAATGACGAGGGATTTCAAGGCAGACGTGCTGTATGGCGAGAGGTGATAGAGGAATGAGTGTTCCTCCACCTCGCTTTCTGGGGCAGGCAGCAGTTGTGTTTGCATTCTGCTGGTCATCCGGCGCAGGCTGTGCCGAGGCTGACAATGTGGGGCTATCCGGCGTATTCGGCAACCGGGCCGTGATCGTCTCCGGTGACGATCGCCTGCACACCTTGAGGGTGGGCCAGACGACGCCCGACGGGATTCGGCTCGTTTCCGTCGATGCTGATTCGGCCGTGGTGGACATCGATGGCGTGCGCCAGACGCTGCGGCTTGGCGAGCGAGTGGTCAGTGCCGAATCCGCCAGTGCGGGCGCCAGCGTGATCATCGAGGGTGATGGCCAGGGCCATTTCGTCGTGCAGGGCAGCGTGAATGGCGCGGCGATGCGTTTTTTGGTCGATACGGGGGCGACGGCGGTGTCGATGGGGGCTGCCGACGCCCGGCGCGCAGGGATCGACTATCGCCAGGGGCGGCGGGCGCAGAGCCAGACTGCCAACGGTGTGGCGCCGATCTGGATCGTCAAGCTGAATTCGGTGCGTATCGGCGGGATTGAACTATCCGACGTCGACGCCGCCATCCACGAGGGGGATATGCCGATCGTCCTTCTCGGCATGAGTTTTCTGAACCGGATGCGGATGAGCCGCGAGGGAAGCCGCCTGATTCTGGAGCGGCGTTATTGATCGGGATGAGTGGAATGAAGCAGTGTAATCGGGGAGGCGGGTGATGCCGGGATCAGCTTCTGGAACTCTGGACTCCTTGCGTTCGATCCTGCAGCAGGAGCACCGCTACGCGGGTACAGGCGATTGGCCCGAAATGGTGGGTGATCGACGGCATCGTCCGGCGGCCGTGCTGGTTCCGTTGGTCGTCGGGGAACGACACCCCCCCACGCTTCTCCTGACCCGCCGCACCGACCACCTTCACCACCATCCAGGTCAGATCAGTTTTCCGGGCGGCCGTGTCGAAGCGCAGGATTCCACGCCTGTCGAAACCGCGCTGCGCGAAACCGAGGAGGAAATCGGTCTGGACCGCAGCCACGTCGAGTTGCTCGGCGCCTTGCCCGATTACTACACGGGCACGGGGTTTCGAGTGACGCCGGTGGTGGGGTTCGTGCGTCCGCCGTTCGATCTGCATCTCGATGCCTTCGAGGTTGCCGAGGCTTTCGAGGTACCGCTGGCGCATTTTCTCGACCCCGCCAACCATCAGCGCCACAGCCTGATGCACGAGGGGCATGAGCGGCATTTCCACGCGATGCCCTACAAGGACTATTACATCTGGGGGGCGACGGCGGGGATCATCATGTCGCTGTACCGCCTGCTTCACGAACAGCGGCGCCAGGGGGCGATGCCCTTTGAGTGAGGGCTGTAGCAGTGCTGTCAGGCCTTTGTGGTATCTTGCCTGCAAGCTGCTTGCTTTCGTTTCATCGTCCGTTCCACGTCCTGTAGCGTTCCGGCATGACTCTTTTCTCCCTGATCATCGCGCTGCTCATCGAGCAGGTCCGTCCGCTTCCCGTCGATCGTCTGGTGCTGGCGCCCTTGAGGGCTTTGTCACGCAGTCTGCTCCAGCGCTTCAACGATGGGCAGGCCAGGCACGGACGCCTGGCCTGGGGACTGGTGGTGCTGCTGGGTTCCGTGCTGACGGCGCTGGCGCATTACCTGTTGTGGGAACTGCACCCGGTGTTCGCCTTTGCGTTCAATGTGGCGGTGCTGTACCTGACAATGGGATTCCGGCAGGAAAGCCATTTCTTCTCCGACATCCACCTGGCCTTGCGCATGGGCGAGATCGATCGCGCGCGTACCTTGCTCGGGGAGTGGCGTGGTGGTCAATATGGCGAGGCGAGTTCCAGCGAGGTCGCCCGGCTTGCCATCGAGCAGGCACTGGTGGCGGCGCATCGCAATGTATTCGGCGTGGCGTTCTGGTTCGTGATCCTGCCAGGGCCGAGCGGCGCCGTGATGTATCGGCTGGCGCGCTTCTTCGCCGATGACTGGCGGCGCGGCCCGGAGGCGGATCTCGGCGATTTCGGCCGCTTTGCGCAACGCGCGTTCGAACTGATCGACTGGCTGCCGGCGAGGCTGACTGCGGCTTCGTTCTCGGTCGCCGGCGATTTCGAGGATGCGATTTACTGCTGGCGTACCCAGGCCGTGCTGTGGCCTGACAAGTCGTCGGCTATACTGATTGCAAGTGGCGGCGGCGCACTGGGCGTCAGGCTCGGCATGCCGGTCCATGAGTCCGGCGGAATCATCGACCGGCCCGAAATGGGGCAGGGCGACGAGGCGGATGCCGACCACATGCAAAGTACGGTAGGCCTGGTTTGGCGGGCGCTGCTGGTGTGTTTGTTCCTGCTTGCCCTGGTTGGCCTGGCCGGCTGGGTGAGTGGGTGAATCGTTCGGTTTCTAGGAGGGAGTTTGCATGGCAAATCGTGAAGTCGTTGTTCTGAGCGCTGTTCGTTCCGCTGTCGGCGGTTTTGGCGGCTCGTTAAAGGACATGGAGCCGTCCGACCTCGGCGCAGTGGTGATCAAGGAAGCGATCGCGCGTGCCGGAGTCGATCCGCAGGCCGTTTCTTTCGCCTCCGTCGGCCACGTCATCCCGACCGATTCCCGCTACGCCTACGTTTCGCGCGTTGCCACGATCAATGCCGGCATGTCGATGGATTCCGTCGCCTTCCAGGTGAGCCGCCTATGTGGCTCGGCGCAGCAGGCGATCGTCAGTTCGGCCCAGGCGATCATGCTGGGCGACGCCGACTATGCGATCGGTGGCGGTGTCGAAGTGATGTCGCGTGGTGCATACCTGCTGCCGGCGCTGCGCAGCGGCGCGCGCATGGGCGACACCAAGGCGATCGATTCCATGGTTTCCGTGCTGACCGACCCCTTCGGTGTCGGCCACATGGGGATCACCGCCGAAAACCTGTGTACCAAGCACGGCATCACCCGCGAAGAGCAGGATGCCTTCGCGCTGGAGTCGCAGAAGCGTGCTGCCGCGGCCATCGCCGATGGCCGTTTCAAGAGCCAGATCGTCCCGATCACCTTCGAAACCCGTAAGGGTACCGTGGTGTTCGACACCGACGAGCATCCGCGCATGGCCACGCTCGAAGCGCTGGCGAAGATGAAGCCGGCCTTCAAGAAGGACGGTTCCGTCACTGCCGGCAACGCGTCCGGCATCAATGATGCCGCCGCGTTCCTGCTGCTGGCCGATGCTGCCAAGGCTGCTTCCGCCGGGCACAAGCCGATCGCGCGCCTGGTGTCGTACGCCATCGCCGGCGTGCCGAACGATGTGATGGGCGAGGGCCCGATTCCCGCGACCAAGCTCGCGCTGCAGCGCGCAGGCCTGAAGCTGGACCAGATCGACGTGATCGAGTCCAACGAAGCCTTCGCGGCGCAGTCGATCACGGTCAATCGCGGTCTGGGGCTGGATCCTGCCAAGGTGAACCCGAACGGTGGTGCCATTGCCCTGGGCCACCCGGTGGGTGCGACCGGTTCGGTGATCATCACCAAGCTGCTGCACGAGCTCATCCGCACCAATGGCCGCTACGGTGTGGCGACGATGTGCATCGGCGGCGGGCAGGGCATCACCACGGTGTGGGAGCGCGTGTAAGCGCAGTCTCCGCCGGTTTCGAAACCCGCGCCAGCCTTACGGCTGCGCGGGTTTTTGCTTTTGGCGGCGAGTGCCGCCGAGAGGGGGTGGAGAGTTTGTCGGCGCTGCTTACTGAGCGTCTTTTTTCAGGTCGATCGAGGCAGAGTTGATGCAGTAGCGCAAGCCGGTAGGCTGCGGGCCATCCTCGAAGACATGCCCGAGATGGGCTCCGCACTGGCTGCACAGTACTTCGGTGCGCACCATGTAGTGGCTGCGATCGATTTCGGTGGCGAGGTTGTCCGGTTCGGCAGCGGTCCAGAAACTGGGCCAGCCGCAGCCGGCATCGAACTTGTGCTCGGAGCGGAACAGCGGCGCGCCACAGCATATGCAGCTGTAGGCGCCCTTGTCCCACGCGTCCCAGTATTGCCCGGTGAAGGCGCGCTCGGTGCCCTTGCGGCGAGTGACCTGATACTGTGCCTCGCTGAGCTGCGCGCGCCATTCGGCATCGGTCTTCTCGATCTTGCGGCTCATGATCGTGTCTCTTCCGTAGGTTGCGTCTCTTTGTCGTGTCTAGTGCAGATGGCGCGGCATCTGTTCCATCTGTTCCTGCGGCATTTCGGCATGCACCGTCTCGCCCTCGGGCGAGGGATACATCGGCGCGCCGCAGTCGTCGCAGTATTCGAGTGGAAACTGGTGGTCGAGGTGGACGATGTCGTTGAGGCCGGATTCGCGCAGCACGGCTTCGATCTGCGCGGCGGAGTCGGTACTGTCGTCCTCGGCACCGAGCAGGGGCCACACCACGCCATGTACGACCTGGTCGCTGTTGCGTACCGTGAAGCCGACGCGGTACTCCTCGAGGTTCCGGTCCCAGAACGGGGCGATCACGGCGCGCAGATTGGCTGCAGGGGTTTCGAGCGCGGTGCCGAGGTAGGCGACCGACGCGCGCACGGAGTAGGGGCGGCTGTCCTTGTCGGCGGAACGGCTGGCAGCGAAGTAGGGTTCGGGCAGGACCAGATCGACCGCACAGCCAGGCAGCAGCGGCGCCAGGCAGGCTCCGCCCTGTACGCGCCATTGTTCACGTGCCGCGTCGCGGCTACCGTCCTTTTCCTGCCAGCGGAAGATCGCTTCGCCGCGCGGCACTGCGACTGCGGCCAGCAGGTAACGGGTATCGGACAGGAATTGCGCGGTTTCCGGCATGCCTTCGGTATCGATGCGAAGGTCGAGATTGTCCACGGCCGCGGTACCCAGCATCTTGGCGAATTCTGCCGTGGCACAGTAGCCCTGCGGCAGGTGATCCGGGCTGAAGAGGAAATCGGCGAGGGCCAGCCGGGCGCCCGTCGCAAGGACATGCGCCTGGAGATGGACGCGCAGGTTGGCCAGCACGGCCGATGGAACGACCGATGCTGGAATGCGGTAGCGAGACCAAGCGAGGATGGGGGCTGCGATGAGTACCACATCGTGCTCGGCAAACGCGCCGGCGGCACATTCTGCGCGCGATTCGATGAAGTCCGCGAGTTCGTCGTAGGCGCGCGGCTCGGCGCTGTAGAGGTGGTCCAGCGCAGCGTTGAGCGCTTCTTCTTCGTTGTCGGCAAGCTGCTCGTCGAGGGTGTGGCCCAGTTGCCGTTCCCAGTAGCAGTCCTCGATCCGGCTGCTCGATTCCGCAAGGCCGTTTGCCAGCCAGACCAGTTGTTCGGCGATGCGTCCGAGGCCGCCGCGGCGCTTGAGGCGCGTTCTTTTCATTGTGTCGTCCTGTTGCTCTGTTCGGTGTCGCCCGCCGGAAGCAGCGGGCGCAAGAGCCGTATTCTAACCGAATACGCGGGTCCGCTCGGCGGCGGACGTTCAGAAGCCGGGACGATCCACACGTACGGTCTGCAGGATGGTGGCGGAGATTTCCTCTATCGACTTGGTCGTGGAGTCGAGCCAGCGGATGTTCTCGCGGCGCATCAGCTTCTGCGCGGCATCGATCTCGTAGCGGCAGTTCTCGAGCGAGGCGTAGCGGCTGTTGGGCCGGCGTTCCTGGCGGATCTGCGACAGGCGCTCGGCGGCGATGGTGAGGCCGAAGAGCTTGCGGCGGTACTTGTGCAGTTCGCCGGGGAGTTTGTTGCGCTCGAAATCCTCCGGGATCAGCGGATAGTTCGCCGCCTTCACACCGAACTGCATCGCCAGGTAGAGGCTCGTCGGGGTCTTGCCCGAGCGCGAGACGCCGACCAGGACGACGTCGGCCTCTTCCAGTTCGCCGTTGTTCGATACGCCGTCGTCGTGCGCCATGGCGAAGTTGATCGCCTCGATGCGGTGCTTGTAGTTGAGGCTGTCGGCGATGCCGTGGAAGCGCCCGACGGCGTGTGTCGAGCGCTGGCCGAGTTCGGTTTCGAGCGGGCCGATGAAGCGTTCGAACAGATCGAGGAACAGGGCGTCGGCCTTGTGCAGCGCAGCAACCGTGTCTTCGCTGACGAGCGTGCTGAACACGATCGGCCGTACGCCATCGTTTGCCGCGGCCTCGCGGATCTGGGTGGCACAGTCGATCGCCTTGTCGATGTCGTCGACGAAGGGCGCGCGAACCTGCTTGAACCGTCCTTCGGGAAACTGCGCAAGCAGGCTGTGGCCAAGGGTTTCGGCGGTAATGCCGGTGCCATCGGAAACGAAGAAGACGGTGCGGGTTGGTACTTCACTCATGATGGATACCTGTGTTCGCCTGCCATGGGGCGGGGGTGGGTATTGGGGCAAACCCTGTCGTGCGGCAGAGCACAATAAAACGTTAAAATCCTATTTTGCTTTCTATATCCCTTTTGCGGAAGGCCACCCATGACTCGCTACGTGATTCCTTTCAACGAACTTCGCATGACCGACGTCGAGAAGGTCGGCGGCAAGAACGCCTCGCTCGGCGAGATGATCAGCCAGCTACCTTCCAGCGTCCGCGTCCCGGGCGGTTTTGCGACCACCGCGGAAGCCTACCGCGAATTCCTGGCTCACGATGGCCTGGCCGACCGCATCAATGCCGCGCTCGACGCGCTCGACGTCGATGACGTCGATGCGCTGGCAAAGACCGGGGCGCAGATCCGCCAGTGGATCATCGACATTCCCTTCCCGGCCCAGCTCGCAGCCGAGATCAAGACCGCCTACGACAAGATTACCGCAGAGGGCGAGGGCAGTTTCGCCGTGCGTTCGTCGGCCACCGCCGAGGACCTCCCGGATGCCTCGTTCGCCGGCCAGCAGGAAACCTTCCTGAACATCCATGGCTACGAGAACATCCTGCATGCGATGAAGGAAGTGTTCGCGTCGCTGTACAACGATCGCGCCATCGCCTACCGCGTCCACAAGGATTTCGCCCATGCCGACGTCGCGCTGTCGGCCGGCGTGCAGCGCATGGTGCGCTCGGATTCGGGGGCTTCGGGTGTGATGTTCTCGATCGATACCGAGTCGGGCTTTGATCAGGTGGTCTTCATCACCGCTTCGTACGGCCTGGGCGAGACCGTGGTGCAGGGCGCGGTCAATCCGGATGAATTCTATGTGCACAAGCCCACGCTGGCGCTGGACAAGCCCGCGATCATTCGCCGCAACCTGGGCTCGAAGCTGATCAAGATGGTGTTCACCGACAAGGCCGTGGCCGGCAAGTCGGTGCGCACGGTCGATGTGCCGGAAGCCGATCGCAACCGTTTCTCGCTGACCAACGAAGATGTTCTCGAGCTGGCGCGCTACGCGGTCATCATCGAGAAGCACTACGGCCGCCCGATGGACATCGAGTGGGGCAAGGATGGCATCGACGGCAAGCTCTACATCCTGCAGGCGCGCCCCGAGACGGTGAAGAGCCAGGACAGCGGGCTGGTCATGGAAAAGTACCGCCTGAAGCAGTACGGCAAGGCGCTGACCCACGGTCGTGCGATCGGCCAGAAGATCGGCGCCGGCGTGGTGCGCGTGGTGGGCGATGCTTCCGAGATGAACCGCGTGCAGGCAGGCGACGTCCTCGTCACCGACATGACCGATCCGAACTGGGAGCCGGTGATGAAGCGTGCCAGCGCCATCGTCACCAACCGCGGTGGGCGCACCTGCCATGCGGCCATCATCGCGCGCGAGCTGGGCATCCCGGCCATCGTCGGCTGCGGCAACGCCACCGACGTGCTGAACGAGGGCGAGTCGGTCACCGTTTCCTGCGCCGAAGGCGACACCGGCTACGTGTATCGCGGCAAGCTGGATTTCGAGATCATCACCACCGACATGGGCAATCTGCCCGAGATTCCGGTCAAGATCATGATGAACGTGGGCAACCCCGAACTCGCTTTCGAGTTCGCGCAGATCCCCAATGGCGGCGTCGGCCTGGCACGCCTGGAGTTCGTCATCAACAACATGATCGGCATCCACCCGAAGGCGATCCTCGACATCGGCCAGGTGCCCGCCAACCTGCGTGACGAAATCAACCGCCGCTCGCGCGGCTATGCCACGCCGAAGCAGTTCTTCATCGAGAAGCTGGTCGAGGGCGTGGCCACGATCGCGGCCGCGTTCTACCCGAAGCCCGTCATCGTGCGCATGTCCGATTTCAAGTCGAATGAGTACCGCAAGCTGCTCGGCGGCGAGATCTACGAGCCGGAAGAAGAAAACCCGATGCTCGGCTTCCGTGGCGCCTCGCGCTACATCGCGCATTCGTTCCGCGACTGCTTCGAGATGGAAGTCGCGGCGATGAAGAAGGTGCGCAACGAACTCGGCCTGACCAATGTGCAGATCATGATTCCGTTCGTGCGCAACCTCGAAGAGGCTGCGGGCGTGGTCGATCTGCTGGCGGAGCATGGCCTGAAGCGCGGCGTGAACGATCTCAAGCTCATCATGATGTGCGAGATCCCGTCCAACGCAATCCTGGCCGAGCAGTTCCTCGAGTACTTCGACGGCTTCTCCATCGGCTCCAACGACCTCACCCAGTTGACGCTGGGCCTCGACCGCGACTCCGGACTGGTCGCGCATGCTTTCGACGAGCGCGATCCGGCGGTCAAGCAACTGCTGTCGATGGCGATCCGGGCGGCCAACAAGCTCGACAAGTACGTGGGTATCTGCGGCCAGGGGCCGTCGGACCATGCCGACTTCGCTGAATGGCTGATGGACGAAGGCATCCAGACGATTTCGCTGAATCCGGACACGGTGGTGGATACCTGGCTGAAGCTGGCCGCGCACCGCGCAGCCTGATTCAGGTTTCGCCTGCGGCAAGAAGGGGGTTCCGTCCATGGGCGGAACCCCCTTCTTGCGTCTGCGCCGAGCGTGCCCCTGATCCGTACCATCTGCCTGCAAGTGCGATATAGCCGTGCTTTCCCGGATGCGGCAAAGTGAAAGACATGCTCTAGAATGGAGTTTCCTTACAAACACCGAAGGGGCATGCAATGAAGAAACATCTGCTCGCGATCGCCGTTACGGCACTGACCGCCGGTACGGTCATGGCGCAGGCCAATGACACCCTGGCGAAGATCAAGTCTTCAGGCAGCATCACCCTGGGTGTGCGTGAATCCTCGGGTCTGGCCTATACCCTGGGCAATGGCAAGTATGTGGGCTTCCACACCGAGATGGCGGAGAACATCGTTCAGGATCTGCAGAAGGACGTGGGCCTGTCAAAGCTGAACGTCAAATACCAGCCCGTCACTTCGCAGAACCGCATCCCGCTGGTGGTCAATGGCACGGTCGATCTCGAATGCGGCTCCACCACCAATGACCTGAACCGCCAGAAGGAGGTCGATTTCGCCAGCACCACCTATGTCGAGCAGGTGCGCATCGCGGTGAGGGCGGACTCCGACATCAGCGATGTCAAGGATCTGGACGGCAAGACCGTGGCGACCACCACCGGTACCACCTCGGTCCAGTTGCTGCGCCAGAACAAGCGCGCGTCGGGCATCAAGTTCAAGGACATCAATGGCAAGGATCACGCCGACAGCTTCCTGCTGCTCGAAACCGGCCGTGCCGATGCCTTCGTGATGGATGCCTCGATTCTGGCCGCCAACATTTCCAAGTCGAAGAACCCGAGCGGCTTCAAGATCGTCGGCGAGCCACTGTCGACCGAACCCATCGCCTGCATGCTGCGCAAGAACGATCCGGCTTTCCTGAAAGCGGTTAACGATTCGATCGCTCGCCAGGTAAAGGATGGCACGCTCGAGAAATTGTGGGACAAGTGGTTCCTGCAGCCGATCCCGCCGACCAACACCGCCGTGGGGCTACCGCTGTCCGACGCCACCCGCGAGGCCTGGAACAACCCCAACAACAAGCCCAAGGAAGCCTACAACGAGTAAGCTTCGACCCTGAAAACACCCTTTCCCGCTCGGAAATCCGGCCGGAAAGGGTTTTTCGATGGATGGCTGCACGCGCTGCGGGCAGCCGTTTCCGTACCTGAAAGGAAATCCTATGGCTTGGGATTGGCAGATGTTTTGCGAAGACACCCTGGACCGCACGGTCCGCGAGGGCTGTTTTGGCAAGGACGGGGACATCACCTACCTCGACTGGATGCTGTCGGCATGGGGGTGGACGGTCTCCGTCTCCTTGCTGGCGCTGCTGCTGGCGCTGGTAGCAGGGGTGGTGATCGGCACGATACGCACTTTGCCGGACAGCAAATGGACGGTACGTTTCGGCAACGCCTGGGTGGAGGTTTTCCGCAACATTCCGCTGCTGGTGCAGATCTTCCTCTGGTATCACGTCGTCCCGGCCATCTTCCCTGCCATGAAGTCCATGTCGGGTTTCGTGCTGGTGGTGCTGGCGCTGGGCTTCTTCACGTCGGCGCGGATCGCCGAGCAGGTGCGTTCGGGCATCCAGGCGCTGCCGCGCGGCCAGCGCCATGCGGGAATGGCCGTGGGCTTCACCACGTGGCAGACCTACCGCTATGTACTGCTGCCCAACGCCTTCCGCATCATCATTCCGCCGCTGACCAGCGAGACGATGAACATCTTCAAGAATTCGTCCGTGGCCTTCGCCGTGTCGGTGACCGAGCTGACCATGTTCGCCATGCAGGCGCAGGAAGAAACCGGCCGCGGCGTCGAGGTGTACCTGGCGGTGACCGGGCTGTACATCGTGTCGGCGTTCACGATCAACCGCATCATGACCTTCGTCGAGAAACGCGTGCGAGTGCCGGGCCTTGCGGCTCCCGGCGCAGCGGGAGGGCATTGAACATGAACCTCTCGTTCGATTTCTCTTTCTACAGCTGGGATCTGGTCTCCAACTTCATTCTGAAGGGCTTGTATTTCAGCGTGATGTTGACCCTGGTGGCGACGCTGGGCGGCATCTTCTTCGGCACCTTGCTGGCGATGATGCGGCTGTCCGGCCGCAAGTGGCTGATCGTGCCGGCCACGATCTACGTGGACGGCATGCGCAGCATTCCGCTGGTGATGGTGATCCTGTGGTTTTTCCTGCTGGTGCCGCTGCTCATCGGCGCGCCGATCGGCGCCGAAGCCTCGGCCACCGTCACCTTCATTGCCTTCGAGGCGGCGTATTTCTCCGAGATCATGCGTGCCGGCATCCAGTCCATCCCGCGCGGGCAGGTGTTCGCGGGGCAGGCGCTGGGCATGACCTACGGCCAGAACATGCGCCTGATCGTGTTGCCGCAGGCTTTCCGCAATATGCTGCCCGTACTGCTGACGCAGACCATCATCCTGTTCCAGGATACTTCGCTGGTCTACGCCATCGGTGCCTACGACATGCTCAAGGGCTTCGAAGTGGCGGGCAAGAACTACGGTCGTCCGATCGAGGCCTTCATCGCTGCCGCCGTCGTCTACTTCGTGATCTGCTACAGCCTGTCGTGGCTGGTGAAGCGGCTGCACAAGAAGATCGCCATCATTCATTGACGGACGAAACAACAAGCTATCGCGTCGATTGCGAAGCTGCGTGAGGATTTATTCATGATCGAACTCAAGAGCGTCTCCAAGTGGTATGGCAGCTTCCAGGTACTCGACGATTGTTCCACCCGCATCGAAAAGGGCGAGGTCGTCGTGGTGTGCGGGCCGTCGGGTTCGGGGAAGTCCACGCTGATCAAGACGATCAACGCACTGGAGCCCGTCCAGAAGGGCGAGATCTGGGTCAATGGCACGCCGGTGCATGACCCCAAGACCGATCTGCCCAAGCTGCGCAGTCATGTGGGCATGGTATTCCAGCACTTCGAGCTCTTTCCCCACCTGACGGTCACCCAGAACCTGACCATCGCCCAGGTGAAAGTGCTGCGGCGCAGCCTGGACGAAGCTAGGAAGCGCGGCCTGAAGATGCTGGAGCGCGTGGGTCTGATGGCGCACAAGGACAAGTTTCCGGGGCAACTCTCGGGCGGCCAGCAGCAGCGCGTAGCCATTGCCCGCGCGCTGTCGATGGATCCCATCGTGATGCTGTTCGACGAGCCCACTTCAGCGCTGGACCCCGAGATGGTGGGCGAAGTGCTGGACGTGATGGTCAGCCTGGCCAATGAAGGCATGACGATGATGTGTGTGACGCACGAAATGGGCTTTGCCCGGAAAGTGGCCAGCCGTGTGATCTTCATGGACGTGGGCGGGAAGATCCTGGAAGACTGCACGAAGGAGGATTTCTTCGGAAACCCCGACGCGCGCCAGCCGCGAACCAAGGACTTCCTCGGCAAGATATTGCAGCATTGACGTTTGCAGGCCTTTGCCCGGCTCGAAAAAGCACCCCGCGGGGTGCTTTTTTATCGCCGGAATTTTCGCACCGGGCCTGGGCGTTTATGATGCTGCAGCCATACGTACGAAAACCAGTTCATGTCCATTCCCCAGATTCCGTGGCTTCCTTCTGCCTCACCCGCGGCGGCACCCGCTGTCTTCGAGCGCGGCGGCGACTTTGCCGCCTGCGCCGACCCATCGGAACGCAAGCGTATCGAGATCGCGCTGGATGCGCTCGCGAGGCGCTATGCCCAGTTGTCCGGCGTCGCGTTCTACCAGGCGGTGTGCCGTCATCTGGTCGAGACGCTGGATCTGGGCTCGGTGTTCGTCGGTGCGCTGTCCACAGGGGGCGACAGGATCGACGTCCAGGCGGGCTGGAGCAGGAGTGGAGCGCTCGCGCCCTGGTCATATGCCCTGGAGGGAACCCCGTGCGCGGAGGTCATTCAGGGCGGTCCGCGGCTGTACCCCACGGGGGGCGCGGACACCTTCTCCCCTCACAAGGCGCTGCGTGACAGGCAGATCGAGGCCTATTGCGGAACACCGCTGCTCGACAAGCATGGCAGGGCCATCGGCTTGATCGTGGCCTTGAGTTCAGGCCCGCTGATCGATGCGCACGACGTCAATACGCTGCTGGACGTGTTCGACGACCGGGTCAGCGCCGAGATGCAGCGCGAGGCCGCCGAAGCCGCGCTGAATCGCCGCATCGCGGTCGAGGGGCTGATTGCGCGCTTGTCGACCGAACTCATTCTCGTCGCCCCTGATGCCCTGGACAGCGCGCTCGACCGTGCGCTCCGGCTGGTCGGGGAGTTTGCCGGCGTCGAGCGCGCCTCCGTCTGCCAGATGGCGCGCAATAGCGGGCAGGTCGACAACACCCACGAGTGGTGCGCTGCAGGCATCCCGCCGCAGCGCCTGGTGCTCCAAGGCATCCGCTTCGACGACGACTTCATGGCCAGCCGCCTCATCCGCACCCACTCGCTGGCCGTGATGGATGACGTCCGGGCCTTGCCGGCCGACGAGTGGCCTGAGCGCGAATGGCTCTGCGAAGCCGGCTTCCGTTCCATCCTGATGGCGCCGATGGTCTCCGACACGCGCCTGATCGGTTTCGTGAGCCTGAGCATGACGACGGCCCCGCGGCGCTGGAGCGACGAGGACCGCATCCTGGTGCGGCTCGTCAGCAACGCTGTCAGCAGCCTGCTAGAACGCAAGCGCGCCGAGGATGGGCGCAGGCTGGCTGCGAGCGTGTTCACCAACGCGAACGAGGCGATCATGATCACCGACCCCCAGGGGGCGATCATCGACGTCAACGCCGCTTTCACCCGCATCACCGGCTATCCGCGCGACGAGGTGCTCGGCCGCACCCCGCACTTGCTGTCGTCCGGCCATCATGACAAGCACTTCTATGCCGAACTGTGGCGCGCATTGTCCGAAGACGGACAGTGGCAGGGCGAGATCTGGAACCGAAGGCGCAACGGCGACGACTACGTCGAATGGCTGACGATCAGCGCGCTGCGCGACGAGCACGGCGAGATCAGCCACTATCTGGCGCTGTTCTCCGACATCAGCGCACAGAAGGCGCACCAGTCCCAGCTCGAATACATCGCCCATTTCGACGCCCTGACCGGCTTGCCCAATCGCGTGCTGCTGCATGACCGGCTCGAGCGCGCAATGGCGCAGGCGAGACGAAGCGGAAGGCTGGTGGTGGCCGCCTATATCGATCTGGACGGTTTCAAGGCGGTCAATGATCGGCACGGCCACCAGATGGGCGACCAGTTGCTTGCGGAACTGGCAATGCGCATGCGCACGACGCTGCGCGAAGGCGACAGCGTGTCGCGCCTGGGCGGCGACGAGTTCTTCGCGGTACTCGTCGAGCTTCCCGATCCGACCGCCTGCCTGCAGCTCGTGCAGCGCCTGCTGGGCGTGCTGGCGCAGCGCGTCCCGCTCGGCGGCGTGGAACTGCAGGTTTCGGCGAGCATCGGGCTCGCCTTCTATCCGCAGGGCGAGGAGGTCGACGCGGACCAGTTGCTGAGGCAGGCCGATCTGGCCATGTACCAGGCCAAGCTGACGGGCAAGAACCGCTTCCACGTGTTCGACGCCGTGCAGGACCGCAGCGTGCGGGGCCAGCACCAGACATTGGTGCGAATAGAGCAAGGCCTTGAACGGGGCGAGTTCGTGCTGCACTACCAGCCCAAGGTCAATATGCGCAGCGGCCAACTGATCGGCGCCGAAGCACTGATCCGCTGGCAGCATCCGGAAGAGGGACTGGTCGGGCCGGCGGCCTTCCTGCCCGTCATCGAGAACCATCCATTGGCGATACGGCTGGGGGAATGGGTCATCGGCAGCGCGCTGGCGCAGGTAGCTGCGTGGCAGGGCGAGGGGCTGCGGGTGCCGGTGAGCGTCAACATCGGAGCACATCACCTGCAGGTGGCGGATTTCATGCCCCGCCTCTGCCGCCTGCTCGCCGCGCGCCCGGAGGTGCCGCCAGCCATGCTCGAGCTCGAAGTGCTGGAAAGCAGCGCGCTCGAAAGCCTGCAGCAGGCGTCGCGCGTCATCGAGGCATGCGCCGAGATCGGCGTGTCGTTCGCGCTCGACGACTTCGGAACGGGTTATTCGTCGCTCGCCTATCTGAAGCGTCTGCCTGCCGCATGCCTGAAGATCGACCAGATGTTCGTGCGCGACATGCTCCACGACTCCGAGGATCGCGCCATCCTGCAGGCCATCATCGGTCTGGCGAGCGCTTTTCGGCGCAAGGTGATCGCCGAGGGCGTGGAAACCATCGAGCAGGGCGCGCTGCTGCTCGAACTGGGCTGTGAGACGGCGCAGGGTTTCTACATTTCACGTCCGCTGCCGGCAGCCGATCTCCCGGGCTGGGCGGCCGGCTGGCTGCCGCCGGAGGACTGGCGCAGCGTGCCCCGCGCCTGAGCGCGCCGCGCCGCTGGCGAACCCGGCCATGGGGATGGCCGGGTTTCGTTGCATGGCGGGGGTGTCAGGCAACTGCGACCGGGATCTTGCCGATCTTCGCCTGCCATTCCTTCGGGCCGGTGTTGTGCACACTTGTGCCGTTGGCGTCCACGGCGACGGTCACGGGCATGTCCTGCACCGTGAATTCGTAGATCGCTTCCATGCCCAGATCGGCGAAGCCGACGATCTTCGCTTCCTTGATCGCTTTCGACACCAGATAGGCCGAGCCGCCGACCGCCATCAGGTAAGCCGATTTGTTGTCCTTGATCGCGTCGATCGCGACCGGGCCGCGCTCGGACTTGCCGATCATCGAGATCAGGCCGGTCTTTTCCAGCATCATGCGGGTGAACTTGTCCATGCGGGTGGCGGTGGTGGGGCCGGCCGGGCCGACGACTTCATCGCGCACCGGGTCGACCGGGCCGACGTAGTAGATGACGCGGTTGGTGAAATCCACCGGCAGCTTTTCGCCTTTCTCGAGCATGTCGGCAATGCGCTTGTGCGCGGCGTCGCGGCCGGTGAGCATCTTGCCGTTGAGCAGCAGGATCTGGCCCGGCTTCCACGACGCCACTTCTTCCTTGGTCAGCGTGTCGAGGTCGACGCGGGTGGCGACGTTGGTGTCCGCCTTCCAGGTGACTTGCGGCCAGTCTTCCAGCCTTGGCGTTTCCAGCGTCGCCGGGCCGGAGCCGTCGAGGTGGAAATGGACGTGGCGCGTCGCTGCACAGTTGGGGATCATCGCGACCGGCAGCGAGGCGGCGTGGGTCGGGTAGTCCATGATCTTGACGTCGAGCACGGTGGTGAGGCCGCCCAGTCCCTGGGCGCCGATGCCCAGTGCGTTGACCTTGTCCATCAGTTCGAGGCGCAGTTCTTCGACGCGCGTGAGCGCGGCGCCGGAAGCGGCCTTCTCGCGCAGTTCGTGGATGTTCACGGGCTCCATCAGCGATTCCTTGGCCAGCAGCATTGCCTTTTCCGGCGTGCCGCCGATGCCGATGCCGAGGATGCCCGGCGGACACCAGCCGGCGCCCATGGTCGGCACGGTCTTGAGCACCCAGTCGACGATCGAGTCGGACGGATTGAGCATGACCATCTTCGACTTGTTCTCCGAGCCGCCGCCCTTGGCCGCACAGATGATCTCGACATGGTCGCCGGGCACGATCTCGTAATGCACCACCGCGGGGGTGTTGTCCTTGCTGTTCCGGCGCTTGCCGGCCGGGTCGAGCAGCACCGAGGCGCGCAGCTTGTTGTCCGGGTTGTTGTAGGCGCGGCGCACGCCTTCGTTCACCATCTCCTGGACGCTCAGTTTCGCGTCCCACTGCACGTTCATGCCCACCTTGAGGAATACGACCGCGATGCCGGTGTCCTGGCAGATGGGGCGATGGCCCTCGGCGCACATGCGGGAATTGGTCAGGATCTGGGCGATGGCGTCCTTCGCCGCCGGGCTCTCCTCGCGCTCGTAGGCTTTGCCAAGCGCCTGGATGTAGTCGAGCGGGTGGTAGTAGCTGATGTACTGGAACGCATCCGCAATCGACTGAATGAGGTCTTCTTCGCGAATAATCGTCATGGCGCTTGGTCTCCGGGATGACATAGGGGCAGAATGCCGAGGTTCGATCGGGATTCGATCAAGCGGCGGATTTTAGCATCGCGTATCGGCCGCGTCCTCGAAGGGGGACGGGCGCCTGTGTAAGTCCTGTGTAAGATACATATTCTTAAATGCACTGCATTCGGCTGCAGCCGGGCGATTGACTGTCGCAACCATTTCAAGGCCGGAACCAACCGGTCGACGACCCGCAAAGGGTCAGCTTCAACCATTTGATCAGTTGAGGAGAGGTGAGCATGTCCAATGAGCAGCAAGTCCGCATTTACAACCCCTCGGAAGAGATGGTTAAGAACGCAGCGGTGTCCGGCATGGACGGGTATCGCGCGTTGTGCAAGGAAGCAGAAGACGACTACGAGGGCTTCTGGGGTCGTCGTGCCAAGGAGCTGCTCGACTGGAAGGAGCCGTTCACCCAGGTACTCGACGAGAGCAACGCGCCGTTCTTCAAGTGGTTCGCCGACGGCAAGCTGAACGTCTCTTACAACTGCCTCGACCGCAACGTCAATAACGGTCTGGGCGACAAGGTCGCGCTGATCTTCGAAGCCGACAACGGCGACGTCACCAAGGTCACCTACAAGGATCTGCTGGCGCGTGTCAGCAAGTTTGCCAATGCCCTGCGCGGCATGGGTGTCAAGAAGGGCGACCGCGTCGTCATCTATCTGCCGATGTCGATCGAAGGCGTGGTCGCCATGCAGGCCTGCGCCCGCGTCGGCGCCACCCACTCCATCGTCTTCGGCGGCTTCTCGGCCCAGGCCCTGCGCGACCGCATCGAAGACGCCGGCGCCGTGGCGCTGATCACCTCCGACGGCCAGCACCGCGGCGGCAAGGCCCTGCCGCTGAAGCCGATTGCCGACGAAGCCCTGTCGCTGGGCGGCTGCGACACGATCAAGAACGTCGTCGTGGTCAAGCGCACCGGCGGCGACTGCAACATCGTCGCCGGCCGCGACGTGTGGTTCCACGACGCCTGCGAAGGCCAGTCGGAAGTGTGTGAGCCGGAGTGGGTCGAAGCCGAGCACCCGCTGTTCATCCTCTATACCTCGGGCTCCACCGGCAAGCCGAAGGGCGTTCAGCACTCCTCCGGTGGCTACCTGCTGCAGGCGGTGCTGTCGATGAAGTACAGCTTCGACATCAAGCTCGACGACATCTTCTGGTGCACCGCCGACATCGGCTGGGTCACGGGCCACACCTTCATCTCGTATGGCCCGCTCGCCTGCGGCGCGACCGAGATCGTGTTCGAGGGCGTGCCGACCTATCCTGACGCGGGCCGTTTCTGGAAGATGATCCAGGACCACAAGGTCACCATCTTCTACACCGCGCCGACCGCCATCCGTTCGCTGATCAAGGCTGCCGACAACAACCCGGCCGTGCACCCGACCAAGTACGACCTGTCCAGCCTGCGCTTGCTGGGGTCCGTCGGCGAGCCGATCAACCCGGCCGCCTGGCAGTGGTACTACGACAACGTTGGCGGCGGCCGCTGCCCGATCGTCGACACCTTCTGGCAGACCGAGACCGGCGCGCACGTGATCACGCCGATGCCGGGCGCCACGCCGATGGTGCCGGGTTCGTGCACGCTGCCCTTCCCGGGCATCCAGGCCGCGGTGGTCGATGAGACCGGTACCGAAGTGCCGTGGGGCCAGGGCGGCATCCTGGTCATCAAGCGTCCGTGGCCGTCGATGATCCGCACCATCTGGGGCGATCCCGAGCGCTTCAAGAAGTCCTACTACCCGGAAGACTTCAAGGGCAAGCTGTACCTGGCCGGCGACGGCGCCATCCGCGACGTCGAAACGGGCTACTTCACCATCACCGGCCGTATCGACGATGTGCTGAACGTCTCGGGCCACCGCATGGGCACGATGGAAATCGAGTCGGCCCTGGTCGCGCACGAGAAGGTCGCCGAGGCGGCCGTGGTCGGCCGTCCGGACGACGTGACGGGCGAGGCGATCGTGGCCTTCGTGGTGCTGAAGGGGCCGCGCCCCACCGGCGACGAAGCGGCGGCGGTCATCAAGGAACTGCAGAATTGGGTGGGCCACGAGATCGGGCCGATCGCCAAGCCGAAGGACATCCGTTTCGGCGAGAACCTGCCGAAGACGCGCTCGGGCAAGATCATGCGCCGCCTGCTGCGCCAACTGGCCAAGGGCGAGGACGTCACCCAGGACACCTCGACGCTCGAGAATCCGCACATTCTCGAACAGCTCAAGGGCTGATCCGTCCAGGCCGGGCCGCAAGGGCCCGGCCGCAACGAACGACAGGGAAAGACCCGGCCACGAAGCCGGGCGGGGGAGAGGAGGCGAGCGTGTGTAGAACGCCGCCACCTGTACGTGCGATGCGCCTAACCTGCCTGCAAGAGCGGGGGGCGCATTCGTTTTCTGCTGGCGGACCGCCCCGGGCAGGCAGTGCCTTTCCGGGTAGTTGGCGCGGCCGCAGTGCGGCAAGCGTGGGTTTTTTGCCGGAGAGCAGACATCATGGGGGGATCATGATGCGCAAGGGACTCGCAGGGCAGCGTCTGGTCGCGGTGTTCATCGCAGGCGTCCTGCTGCTCAATTTTCCATTGCTGTCGCTGTTTGACCGGCCATTGTCGCTGTTCGGACTGCCACTGCTGCACGTGTATCTGTTCGCGGTCTGGGGCGGGCTGATCGCCGCCGTGGGCTGGATCGTCGAGCGCGGGGCGCGCTGAGGGCAGGCGGATGCTTCCGGGCTGGCTCATCATCGGCGCTTCGTTCGCCTACCTGCTGATTCTCTTCGCGGTGGCGCACTTCGGCGACCGCCGTGCCGATCAGGGGCGCTCGGTCATCGACAACGCCTGGACCTACGGCCTGTCGCTGGCCGTCTACTGTACGGCATGGACTTATTTCGGCAGCGTCGGCCGCGCCGCTTCGGGCGGCATCTGGTTCCTGCCGACCTATCTCGGCCCCACGCTGGGCATGGCGCTCGCATGGCTGGTGGTGCTGAAGATGATCCGCATCGCACGCAGCCACCGCATCACCTCGATCGCCGACTTCATCGCCTCGCGCTACGGCAAGAGCCACATGCTGGGCGGGCTGGTCACGATCATCGCCGTGGTCGGCATCCTTCCCTACATCGCCCTGCAGCTCAAGGCGATCTCCAGTGCCTATGCGCTGCTGGCCGAGGACGCCGGCGACCTGCTGTCGGCCGGGGAGTCGGCGGCATGGTGGCTGGACAGCACGCTCTACATCGCGCTGACGCTGGCGGCGTTCACCGTGCTGTTCGGCACGCGCCATCTCGATGCCACCGAACGGCACGAGGGCATGGTTGCGGCAATCGCCTTCGAATCGCTCGTCAAGCTGCTCGCCTTCGTCGCGGTGGGCATCTACGTCACCTATTGGCTGTACGACGGCTTCAATGATCTCTACGCGCGGGCGCGCGAACACCCCGGGCTGGCCAGCCTGCTGATCTTCGACAGTACCGGCAAGATCGGCTATGGAGGCTGGTTCGCGCATGTGCTGCTGGCGATGCTGGCGGGCATCTTCCTGCCGCGCCAGTTCCAGATCGCGGTGGTCGAGAACGTCAACGAGCAGCACCTGAGGCGCGCGACCTGGATGTTCCCGGCCTATCTGCTGGCGATCAACATCTTCGTGATTCCGATCGCGCTCGGCGGCCTGCTGCATTTCGGCCAGGGGACGGTCGACCCCGACACTTTCGTGCTGACCCTGCCGCTGGCGCACGACAATGCTGCGCTGGCGCTGTTCGTGTTCATCGGCGGCCTGTCGGCGGCCACCGGCATGGTCATCGTCGAGGCCATCGCGCTGTCGACGATGGTATGCAACGATCTCGTGATGCCCATCCTGCTGCGCAGCCGGCGGCTGGGCCTGTCGGCGCAGCGCGACCTGACGCGGCTGCTGCTGGGCATCCGGCGCGGCGCGATCGTCGGCGTGCTGCTGCTCGGCTACCTGTACTTCCGCCTTGCCGGCGAGGCCTACGCGCTCGTCAGCATCGGCCTGATCAGCTTTGCCGCCGTCGCGCAGTTCGCGCCGGCGATGCTGGGTGGCATGTACTGGCGCAACGGCACGCGCGACGGCGCGCTCGCGGGCCTGCTCGCGGGTTTCGTGGTGTGGGCCTATACCTTGCTGCTGCCGTCCTTCGCCAAATCCGGCTGGCTCGATCCCGCATTCCTCGACAACGGGCTGTTCGGGCTGGCGTGGCTGCGGCCGGAGCAACTGTTCGGCCTGAGCGGTCTCGACAACATCAGCCATGCGCTGTTCTGGAGCCTGTTCGCCAACATCGGCAGCTATGTGTTCGTGTCGCTGCTGCGCGTCCCGACCAGTGCGGAGGCGGGGCAGGGCACGCTCTTCGTGGATGTGTTCCGCCGTGGCGACAGCCCGCCGGCGAGCTTCTGGCGCGGGCGCGCGGAAGTCGCCGAGCTGATGCCGCTGGTGGCCCGCTTTCTCGGCCAGCGCCGTACCGAGGACGCGTTCCACGGCTACGCCCGTATCCGCGGCATGGACGGCATCGACAGGCTGAAGGCCGACCCCGATCTGGTCCACTTCGCCGAATCGCTGCTTGCCGGCGCGATCGGCAGCGCCTCGGCGCGGGTCATGGTGTCGACGGTGGTGCAGGAAGAGCCGCTGGGTCTGGGCGAAGTGATGGACATCCTCGACGAGGCGTCGGAGGTGCGGGCCTACTCGCACCGGCTCGAAGAGAAATCGCGCGAACTCGAAGCGGCGACGGCCGAACTGCGCGCGGCCAACGACAAGCTCAAGGAACTCGACCGCCTGAAGGACGACTTCATGTCGTCGGTCACGCACGAACTGCGCACGCCGCTGACTTCGATCCGGGCGCTGTCCGAGATGATGCTCGACGACCCGGACATCGAACTCGCCGACCGCCAGCGCTTCCTCGGCATCATCGTGTCCGAGACGGTGCGCCTGACACGCCTGGTCAACCAGGTGCTCGATCTGGCCAAGATCGAAGCCGGCCACGCCGAATGGCACAACACCGACATCGACATGTGCGAGCTGGTGAGCCACGCGGTCGACGCCACGCAGCAACTGTTCCGCGACCGCAACGCGCGGGTCGTGCTCGAACTGCCCGACACGGTGCCGGTGCTGCGCGCCGACCACGACCGCCTGCTGCAGGTCATGCTCAACCTGCTGTCCAACGCGGCCAAGTTCGTGCCGGCGGAAGGCGGGCGCGTCGATGTTCGCCTGATCGCCGGCGACGGCCGGATCAGGGTCGATGTGCGCGACAACGGGCCGGGCATCGCAGCCGAGCTCGAAGCGGTGATCTTCCAGAAGTTCAGGCAGGGCGGGGACGAGCGCTCCCGACCGCAGGGGACGGGGCTGGGGTTGCCGATCAGCCGCCAGATCGTCGAGCATTTCGGCGGCCGGCTGTGGCTGGAGTCGGCGCCCTGCGAAGGGGCGCGCTTCTCGTTCGAATTGCCCTTGCCGCCTGCTGCGGACGGCGAATGACATAGAATGGCGCAGGAGGGAGGAGAAACGCATGGCCAAGAAGATCCTGATTGCAGACGATGAACAAAATATCGTCATATCCCTGGAATTCCTCATGAAGCGGGAGGGCTTCGAGGTAGTGGTGGCAAACGATGGCGAGGAGGCGGCGAGGCGCATCCGCAGCGACTGTCCGGACCTGGTCCTGCTCGACGTGATGATGCCCAAGAAGAGCGGCTTCGAGGTTTGCCAGGAGATCAAGGCCGATCCGGCCATGGCCGCGGTCCGCATCCTGATGCTGACGGCCAAGGGGCGCGACACCGAGGTGGCGAAGGGCCTGGCCCTGGGGGCGGACGCCTACATGACGAAGCCGTTCTCGACCAAGGAACTGGTGGAGAAGGTGCGCGGTCTGCTGGGGGCCTGAGCGATGTCCGCGCGCTCGAGATTCGCCCTGGCGGTCATCGTCCTGGGCCTGCTGATGACGGGCCCCTTCATCCTCACCGCCCTCATCGTCTGGTTCGAGACCCGCGACGAAGGCCGGCAGCAGCTGATGGATGTCCTGGTGCCCCATCTCGGGGTCGGCACGATGCTGACCGCGGTGGGCTTCGCGGCCGGTGTCGGCGTGTTGCGCATCCTGTTCCGCCAGTATGTGCAGGGCCTGCTGCGCATGGCTGAGAACCTGCGCCTGATGCTCGGCGCCAACCGCGGCTTCCGCGTCCAGCCCGAGGGCCCGCCCGAAGTCCGCATGCTGGCGAGCGCGGCGAACGAGCTGGCGAGTCAGCGCGACGAGATCTTCGGCGACGTCGAGGCCCAGATCGCGCGGGCCAAGGATTCCGTCGAACAGGAGAAGAACCGCCTCGCCGCGCTGATGTCCGAGCTGACCCAGAGCGTCGTGGTGTGCAACCTCGATGGCCGCATCCTGCTCTACAACAACCGCGCGCGCCTGCAGTTCCGCGCCCTGTCGGACGCGCCCGGCGTGGCCGGCGGCGGAGAGCTGATCGGCCTCGGGCGTTCGATCTATGCCGTGTTCGAGCGCAACCTGATCGCCCACGCGCTGGAAACCATCCAGCAGCGCCTCAGGCGCGGCGTCGCCCAGCCGCAGGCCAACTTCGTCACCACCACGCGTGCCGGGCAACTGCTGCGCGTGCAGATGGCGCCGGTGCTGTCGGTGGCGAAGCCGCAGGGCGGAGCGGACGCGGACAGCGCCAAGGCCGCAGGCGAGGCCGAGCGCACGCAGACCGGCTTTATCCTGATGCTCGACAACATCACGCGCAACTTCGAGGCCGAGTCGCGCCGCGACCAGATGCTGCACAAGCTCACCGAGGGCAACCGCGCTGCGCTGGCGAACGTGCGTGCGGCGGCGGAAATGCTCGAGTACGGCGACCTGCCCGACGACATGCGCGACCGCTTCCGCAGCGTCATCCGCGACGAGGTGCAGGGCATGAGCCAGCGCCTGAACGAGACCGCCGACGCCTTCGCCGATTCGCTGAAATCGCGCTGGCCGCTCGAGGAAATGCTGGGGGCGGACCTCGTCGCGGCGGTGCAGCGCCGCATCGAGCAGCGCATCGAGCTGCGCACCAAGCTCGAGGAAATCGACGAGAACCTGTGGGTGAAGGTCGACAGCTTCTCGCTGATCCAGGCCCTGACCTACCTGGCGAGCCGCCTGTCCGACGAGTTCGAGGTGCGCGAGGTGCGCTTCCGCCTCACCGCTGCTGGGCGCCTCGTACACCTCGACCTGATCTGGTCCGGCCAGGCGATGAGCACCGAGACAGTGATGAGCTGGGAGCTCGAACCGATGAAGATCGAGGACGAGAGCAGCCCGCTGACGGTGCGCGACGTCATCGACCGCCACGACGGCGAGATGTGGCTGGAGCGCGAGAAGGTGCGCCACCGCGCCTTCTTCCGTGTCCTGCTGCCGGCCGCGATGCCGCAGGACCAGGCCGACGCCGAACTCTTCCTGCGCGGCGAGAGCCGGCCCGAATACTATGATTTCGACCTCTTCGCCTGGTCGGAAAGGTCGCTCGAGATCGAGGACCGTCCGCTCACCGAACTGGCGTTCACGGTATTCGACACCGAAACGACCGGGCTCAACCCTTCGCAGGGCGACGAGATCATCCAGATCGGCGCGACCCGCATCCTCAACGGCAAGCTGCTGCGCAACGAGTCCTTCGAGCAGTTGATCGACCCGCGCCGGCCGCTGGCGCCGGAGTCGGCCGAAATCCACGGCATCACCGCAGAGATGCTGAAGGGCCAGCCGACGATCGATTCCGTGCTGCCGGCCTTCCATGCGTTTGCCGCGGATACCGTGCTGATCGCCCACAACGCCGCTTTCGACATGCGCTTCCTGCAGCTCAAGGAGGCGGCCACGGGCTTGCGTTTCGACCAGCCGGTCATCGACACCTTGCTGCTGTCGGCGGTCGTGCACCCGAACCAGGAATCGCACCGCCTGGAGGCGATCGCCGAGCGACTCGGCTTGACCATCGTCGGCCGGCACACCGCGCTCGGCGACGCGATCGTGACCGCGGAGGTGTTCCTCAAGCTCGTCCCGCTGCTGGCGGAGAAAGGCATCCGCACGCTGCGCGAAGCGCGTGAGGCCGCCGAGAAGACCTATTACGCACGGATCAAGTATTGATGCATCGCACGCCAGCCGGCGCCTCCGGGCAGGATAGACCGTGAGCGCCCAATCAGCCTTCGCGAGCCGGCTCAAGCGTTATTACGCCTGGTATACGGGCATCTTCATGCTGTTCGTCGCGGGGCTCGCCGTCGGTGAGTACTTCGGCCTGTCCCAGCACATGATCGGCCACGTCTTCCTGTTCGCGACCATCGCGATCTACGCCGGCATCGGCGTCATGAGCCGCACCTCGAACGTGTCCGAGTACTACGTCGCCGGGCGCCGCGTCCCGGCGCTGTTCAACGGCATGGCGACCGCGGCCGACTGGATGAGCGCCGCATCCTTCATCGGCCTCGCCGGGACGCTGTATTTCTCCGGCTTCGAGGGCCTGGCCTTCGTCGCCGGATGGACCGGCGGCTTCGTCCTGGTGGCGTTGCTGATCGCGCCCTACCTGCGCAAGTTCGGCCAATACACCATCCCGGACTTTCTCGGTGCGCGCTACCAGGGCAACGTCGCGCGCGTGGTCGGGCTGGTCGCGACCATCCTCGCTAGCTTCGTCTATCTGGTCGCGCAGATCTACGGCGTCGGGCTCGTCACCAGCCGCTTCATCAGCATCGAGTTCGAGATCGGCCTGTTCATCGGCCTGGCCGGCATCCTGCTGTGCTCCTTCCTGGGCGGCATGCGCGCCGTGACCTGGACCCAGGTCGCGCAGTACGTGATCCTGGTCATCGCCTATCTGGTGCCGGTCGTGATCCTGTCGTACAAGCTCACCGACATCCCGATCCCGCAGGCGGTGTACGGCGCCGTGCTGCAGCAGATCAGCGAGCGGGAACAGCAACTGTTCGATGCGCCCGAGGAGGTCGAGGTGCGCGAGCTGTACCGCCTGCGGGCGGAGGGCTACGCGGCCAGGATCGAGAGCCTGCCCGAGTCGCTCGATCTCGAGCGGCGCGCCATGATCGAGCGGCTCAACGCGCTGCGCCTGGGGGATGCGCCGGCGCGCGAGATCGCCTCGTCCGAGCGCGCGCTGCGCGATCTGCCCCGCACGCCCGCGGAGGCGAAGGTCCAGTGGGAAAAGGCCCGCCTCGAGGCGCTCGAACGGTCGCGGCCGCCGCCGCGCCATGCCGAGGCGCATCCGGGGCGCACGCCCGAGGAATCCAACATCGCGCGCAACAACTTCCTGGCGCTGATGTTCGTGCTGATGCTGGGTACCGCCGGGCTGCCCCATATCCTGATGCGCTACTACACCACGCCGGGCGTGGCCGACGCACGCAAGTCGGTGCTGTGGTCGATGTTCTTCATCTTCCTGCTCTACGTCACGGCGCCGGCCTACGCGGTGTTCGCCAAGTGGGAGGTCTACCATAACGTGGTGGGGTCCAGCCTCGACATCCTGCCCGACTGGGTGGCGTCATGGGGCAAGGTCGGGCTGGTGAAGATCGAGGACCTGAACGCCGACGGCATCCTGCAGCTCGCCGAACTGCGCCTGAACACCGACGTGATCGTGCTCGCCACGCCCGAGATCGCCGGCCTGCCTTATGTCGTCTCGGGCCTGGTGGCCGCGGGCGGGCTGGCGGCGGCATTGTCCACCGCCGACGGGCTGCTGCTGACGATCTCCAATGCGCTGTCGCACGATCTTTATTACAAGGTCATCAAGCCCACGGCCTCGGCGCACCGCCGCCTGGTGATCTCCAAGTCGCAACTGCTGGTGGTGGCGGTGGTGGCGGCCTGGGTCGCGTCGCTGCGCCCGGACAACATCCTGTTCACGGTCGGGCTGGCGTTCTCGATCGGGGCCTCTGCGCTGTTTCCGGCGCTGGTGCTCGGCATCTTCTGGAAGCGGGCCAACCGTCCGGGCGCGGTGGCCGGCATGCTCGTCGGGCTGTCGGTCACGGTCTTCTACATGGTGCGCACGCACAGTTTCTTCGGCGGCTCGATGCAGCATGCCTGGTTCGACATCAGCCCCATTTCGGCCGGCGTGTTCGGCGTGCCGCTCGGTTTTTTCACGATCGTCGCCGTGAGCCTGCTCACCCGCCCGCCGCCGCAGCAGATCCAGGATCTCGTCGACTACGTGCGCTATCCGCAACTGCCGTCGGATCTGCCGCGCAGCGACTGAGGGGGCGGGCGGCGGCGCCCCTCTTGAAGCGTGAGCAATGCACCCCACATAGGGTTCAGTTCAACGAATCCCGAGGATGCCCTCCATGCGCTTCGACAAGCTCACCACCAAGTTCCAGCAAGCCCTCGCCGATGCGCAGAGCATCGCCGTGGGCAACGACCAGCAATTCATCGAGCCGCTGCACGTGCTGCAGGCGCTGCTCGAACAGGACGATGGCGGCAGCGTGTCGCTGCTGCAGCGCGCGGGCGTCAACGTCCCGCCGCTGAAGGGCGCGCTCGGCAAGGCCATCGCCCGCCTGCCCAAGGTGGAAGGGCATGGCGGCGAGGTCAGCATCGGCCGCGACCTCAACAACCTGCTCAACGTTACCGACCGCGAGGCGCAGAAGCGCGGCGACCAGTTCATCGCCAGCGAGATGTTCCTGCTCGCGCTCGCCGACGACAAAGGCGAGGCCGGCCGCCTGCTCAAGGAACATGGCCTGAGCCGAAAGGCGCTGGAAGCCGCAATCGAAGCCGTGCGCGGCGGCGCCAGTGTCGGCAGCGCGGATGCCGAAGGCCAGCGCGAATCGCTGAACAAGTACTGCCTCGACCTCACCGAGCGTGCGCGCAGCGGCAAGCTCGACCCGGTCATCGGCCGCGACGACGAGATCCGCCGCGCGATCCAGATCCTGCAGCGCCGCACCAAGAACAACCCGGTGCTGATCGGCGAGCCGGGCGTCGGCAAGACCGCCATCGTCGAGGGCCTGGCCCAGCGCATCGTCAACGACGAAGTGCCCGAAACCCTGAAAGGCAAGAAGGTGTTGTCGCTCGACATGGCGGCGCTGCTCGCCGGCGCCAAGTACCGCGGCGAGTTCGAGGAGCGCCTGAAGGCGGTTCTGAAAGAGATCGCTCAGGAAGAAGGGCGCATCATCCTGTTCATCGACGAAATCCACACCATGGTCGGCGCCGGCAAGGCCGAGGGCGCGATGGATGCCGGCAACATGCTCAAGCCCGCGCTGGCGCGCGGCGAGCTGCACTGCATCGGCGCCACCACGCTGGACGAATACCGCAAGTACATCGAGAAGGACGCCGCGCTCGAACGCCGCTTCCAGAAAGTGCTGATCGAAGAGCCTTCGGTCGAATCGACCATCGCCATCCTGCGCGGCCTGCAGGAAAAGTACGAGATCCACCACGGTGTCGACATCACCGACCCGGCGATCGTCGCCGCGGCCGAGCTGAGTCATCGCTACATCACCGACCGCTTCCTGCCCGACAAGGCCATCGACCTCATCGACGAGGCCGCCGCACGCATCAAGATGGAGATCGACTCCAAGCCCGAGGTCATGGACAAGCTCGACCGCCGCATGATCCAGCTCAAGATCGAGCGCGAGGCGGTGAAGAAGGAAAAGGACGAGGCCTCGCGCAAGCGCCTGCAACTGATCGAGGAAGAACTCGAGAAGCTGCAGCGCGAATACAACGATCTCGAGGAAATCTGGAAGGCGGAGAAGGCCAAGGTCGCCGGTTCTGCCCACATCAAGGAAGAGATCGACGCACTGCGCGCACAGATGGCTGACTTCCAGCGCCGGGGCCAGCTCGACAAGGTGGCCGAGCTGCAATACGGCAAGCTGCCCCAGCTCGAGGCCCAGTTGAAGGTGGCGGAGCAGGCCGGCGATGGCGGCACGCCCAACAAGCTGCTGCGCACCCAGGTCGGCGCCGAGGAGATCGCCGAGGTCGTGTCGCGCGCCACCGGCATCCCGGTCAGCAAGATGATGCAGGGCGAGCGCGAGAAGCTGCTGCACATGGAAGACAAGCTGCACGAGCGCGTGGTCGGCCAGGACGAGGCCGTACGCCTGGTGGCGGACGCCATCCGCCGCTCGCGCGCCGGCCTGGCGGACGAGAACCGGCCGTATGGCTCCTTCCTCTTCCTCGGCCCCACCGGCGTGGGCAAGACCGAGCTGTGCAAGACGCTGGCGAGCTTCCTGTTCGATTCCGAGGAGCACCTGATCCGCATCGACATGAGCGAGTTCATGGAGAAGCACTCCGTCGCCCGCCTGATCGGCGCGCCGCCGGGCTACGTCGGCTACGAGGAAGGCGGCTACCTGACCGAGCAGGTGCGGCGCAAGCCCTACAGCGTGATCCTGTTCGACGAGGTCGAGAAAGCGCATCCGGACGTGTTCAACGTGCTGCTGCAGGTGCTCGACGACGGCCGCATGACCGACGGCCAGGGGCGCACGGTCGACTTCAAGAACACCGTCATCGTTATGACTTCCAACCTCGGCAGCCAGATGATCCAGGCCATGGCCGGCGACGACTACGGCGTCATCAAGCTCGCGGTGATGGCCGAGGTTAAGACCTACTTCCGCCCCGAGTTCATCAACCGCATCGACGAGGTCGTGGTGTTCCATGCCCTCGACGAGAAGCACATCGCCGGCATCGCCAGGATCCAGCTGCAATATCTGCAGAAGCGCCTGGCGCGCCTGGACATGGGGCTGGATGTGAGCGACGCCGCGCTGGCCGAACTGGCCAACGCCGGATTCGACCCGGTGTTCGGCGCACGGCCGCTGAAGCGGGCGATCCAGGAGCGCATCGAGAATCCGCTGGCGAAGGCGATCCTCGAAGGGCGCTTTGCCGCGAAGGAGCGCGTGCGGGTCGATGTGCGCGACGGCAAGCTGGTGTTCGAGCGGGCCTGATGCCGGCGGCAGAATGCGATAAACTGTCGCGCTGACAGGCGAACCCGGCAGGGGCGGATACGCCCCTGCCGGGTTTTCTTTGTCGCCCCATTCCCAAAGGCTTCCCACGGAAATCGAGATGTTCGAGGCTGTTCGCAACAACAAGCGCATTGCGCAAATCATTCTGGCCGTCCTCATCGTGCCGTTCGCATTCTTTGGCATGGACGCCTACTTCAGCGATGCGCCCGGCGGCGGAGATGTCGCGGTCGTGGCGGGCACGCCGATCGGGGCGCTCGAATTCGACCAGGCGCTGCGCGACCAGCAGGACCGCCTGCGCGCGGCGGCCGGCGGCGAAGTCGACCGCGCCTTGCTCGAGTCCGAGGCCCTGCGCCGTTCCGTGCTGGACAACGTCATCAATCGCCGTGTGCTGGCGCTGTACGCAGCGGAAAACCATTTCAGCGTCACCCCCCAGGAACTGCAGGAAACCATCGCCGCCGTGCCTTCCTTCCAGGAAGACGGCCGTTTCTCGCTGCAGCGCTACGAGACGCTGTTGCGTGCCCAGGGCATGACGCCGGCGATGTTCGAATCGCGTCTGGCGCAGGACGTGCGCATCCAGCAGCTTTCGCTGGCCGTGGGCGACGCCGGTTTCGCTCCGCTTTCCTCGGCACGCCGCTTCCTGTCGGCGCAGCTCGAGGAGCGCACCGTGCGCGAACTGCGCCTGTCGGCCGCGCGCCTGGCGGCGGAGCTGAACGTCGGCGACGACGAGATCGGCGCCTGGTACACCGCCAATGCCGCGCGCTTCCAGCGCCCCGCGCGCCTGCAGGCCGAATACGTGGTGTTCGACCGTGAAGCCGTGGAACAGCAGATCAGTGTCGGCGACGACGAGATCAAGGCCTTCTACGATGGCAACCCCGACCGTTTCGGCGTGGCCGAAGAGCGCCAGGCGCGCCACATCCTGCTCGAACTCGCGGCCGATGCCGGGGCAGCGGAAGTCGAGCGCGTGACGAGCGAAGCGCGGGCGATCGCCGAGCAGCTGCGCAAGGAGCCGTCGGCCTTCGCCGCGCTGGCCAGGGAAAAGTCGCAGGACACCGGTTCCGCCTCGCGCGGCGGAGACCTGGGCTTCTTCGGGCGTGGTGCGATGGTCGCCGCCTTCGAGGACGCGGCCTTCTCGCAGCAGAAGGACGAGATCGGCGACCCCGTGCGCAGCGATTTCGGCGTCCACATCATCCAGGTCACCGCCATCAAGCCGGCGTCGAAGCGTCCGTTCGACGAAGTCCGCGACGATATCGCGGTCGAACTGCGCAGCCAGGCGGCGAGCCGGCGCTTTGCCGAACAGGCGGAACAGTTCGCCAACATGGTCTACGAGCAGCCGGACAGCCTGGCCGCCGTTGCCGAGGCCCTCAAGCTCGACGTGCGCAGCACGGACTGGATTTCGCATGATGGCGGCAGCGTCGGCGCCTACAACAACGAACGCCTGCTCGACGCCTTGTTCGCCGACGACGCGGTGGCGAATTCGCGCAATACCGAGGCGATCGAAGTGGCGCCGAACACCCTGGTCGCCGCCCGGGTCAAGGCCTTCGAACCCGCCGTCCAGCAGCCGCTCGACGCGGTCCGCGACCAGGTCGTCGCCGAGCTGCGCCGCGAGGCCGGATCGAAGCGCGCCCAGGAGCAGGGCAGCGCAATGCTGGCCGCGCTTGGCAAAGGCGAGGCGGTCGAAGCCGGGTTCGGCGAACAGCGCAAGCTGCAGCGTGCCGCGCCGGGGCTGCCCGGCATGGCGATGCAGGCCGTGTTCTCGGCCCCTTCGGCCAGCCTGCCGGCTCATGTCGGCCTCGGCCTGCCGGACGGCGATTACGTCATCTACCGGATCGAGGCGGTCGATCGTCCGCAGATCGCCGACGACGACCCGAGGGTCAAGGGCGTGGCCGAGCAGTACGGGCAATTGCTCGCCGAACGCGATTTTGCCGCCTTCATCGCCGAACTGCGCAAGCGCTACGAGGTCGAGGTCAAGCTGGCGCCGCTGCAGGCCCAGCAGTGAGCTTCGGCGGAGGCCCACCAGGGCCTTCCGCCCGGTGACCAGCCGAAAAGGCCTGGCTCCTGCATCGCATGGAGGCCGGGCCTTTTCGTTTGCCACGGGTGTGATCGCCGCGTTGGATGTCGTCTAGAATGCAAACGATTATTGTTACTGGGCTCGCTCGTTCCGACATGGAAAGGGCCGGTCCGCACATTCGCCACACGTCCGCCTCGCCGATTTTCCGCTCATGCCAGAACACCCCTCTCGGAAGCAGCAGCTCGAAACCCTTTATCTCGACCACCATCGCTGGCTGCTGGCCTGGCTGCGGCGCAGGCTGGGCGACGGGCAGGGCGCCGCGGACCTCATGCACGACACCTTCGTCAAGGTCATGGGCAAACCCGGCAGACTGGACGAAATCCGCGAACCCAGGGCCTGGCTCACCACCATTTCGCGCTGCCTGCTGATCGACCACCTGCGCCGCAGCGAACTGGAGCGTGCCTATGCCGAGTCGGTCGCGCAATTGCCCGGCGACGAGGCGCCTAGCCCCGAAGCCCAGGTCATGATGATGTCGGTCCTGCTGCGCATCGACGCACTGCTGGCCGAACTGCCGCCCAGAGTGCGCGCCGCTTTCCTGCTGTCGCGCCTCGAAGGGCTGCCGTATGCGGAGATTGCGTGCCGTCTCGGCGTTTCCCTGCCGTCGGTGGAAAAATACATGGCCATCGCGATCCGCCACTGCTACCAGATGCGGTTGAAGCTGACGCACGAAGAACTGCTGCCCGCCGCGCCGGCGTCGCTGCAAGGCGGCCCCGCGCTATGAGCACCCCGTCCCGCCCGGCCATGGCTTCCACCGGGGAGCTGCCGCCAGCCGTGCTGGATGCCGCCATCGGCTGGCTGGTGAAGCTCCAGTCCGGCACTGCCGATGCCGCGTTGCACGCCGCCTGCCAGCGATGGCGTGCTGCCGATCCCGTGCACGAGCAGGCGTGGCGGCAGCTCCAGTGGGCGGAAGAGGACTTCCGTCTGCTGCCGGCGGGCAGCGCCGCGCTGGCCTGCGATACGCTGATTCAGGCCGAGCAGTTGCGCAGCGGCCGCCAGGGCCGCCGGCGCGCCCTCAAGACGCTGGTGCTGGGCGGTAGCGTGCTGGGACTGGGTTGGCAGCTCGGCAGGCAGCGCGACCTGCTGCCCCCTCTGACGGCGGACTTCCGCAGCGCCACCGGCGAACGGCGGCAATGGACGCTGGAAGACGGCACACGGCTGACCCTCAATACCCGCAGTGCGGTGGATCTGCGTTTTTCCGCGCACGAACGCCTGCTGGTGCTGCTGCGGGGAGAGATCCATATCGACAGCGGCAGCGATGCGGCTTACGGCGGCACGCGCCCGCTGCGCGTGCGCAGCGCGCAAGGGCTGTTCCAGGTCCTGGGTACGCGCTTCCACCTGCGCCAGGAAGAAGCCGCCACCTTGCTGAGCGTGTCCGAAGGCGCGGTGGCTCTGCCCGAGGTATCGGGCAGAGCCACCACGGCGCAGCAGGCTGCCCGCGCCGGCGAAGTCTGGCGCATCACGGCCGGGAAAGCGCATGCCGTGCGGGATGCCGCCTTCGACCCCGCCGCCTGGACCGACGGCGTGCTGGTCGCCAGGCAGATGCGCCTGGCCGACGCTGTCGCCGAAATCGGCCGTTACCGCAGCGGCTGGCTGCGCTGCGATCCGGCGGTGGCCGACTGGCGCATCTCAGGCGTCTTCCAGTTGGGTGATACCGACCTCGCACTGGCCGCCCTCGGCGAAGCCCTGCCGCTGCGCATCCGGCACTACAGCCGCTACTGGGTGATGGTGGAAGGGGCGCGCTGAGCGGGCCGTCGGCGGGGACGGGCCCGTCCATTCGCGGTATCCGAAAAAATAATCGCGTCTCGATTACGGGTTTTGCGCGCCTCGTTCGGCATAGGTGATGTCGTTCAACATCATCCGAGGAAAAGCCGATCATGACGCATCTCCCGCGCTCCATCCGAACCCACGCCAAGCAGGTCCACCCGCGGCGCAAGCCGCTGGCGGTGCCGCTGAACATCGCCTTCGCCGGCAGTCTCGCCCTTGCCGTGCCCTTGCTGTACACGCCCCCTGCCCGGGCCCAGGCCGTCGAACAGCGGCAATACGAGGTCCCCGCCGGCACGCTGGAGGATGCCCTCAACAGCTTCTCCCGCCAGGCCGGCATCACGCTGAGCTTCGACCCGGCGCTGACGCGGGGCCTGCGCACCGCCGGCTTGAGCGGCCGCCACGGCCTGCAGGACGGTCTCGACGCGCTGACGGCGGGGAAGGGCATACGTGCCGTGCAGGGTGGGCGCGGCAACTGGACGCTGATCCAGATGCCGCGCCCGGCGGGAGGCGAGGCGACGCTGGCGGCGGTGGCGGTGACCGCCGCCGGGCTGAACGACGGCACGACGGAGGGTTCCGGCAGCTACACCACGCACAGCATGCAGACCGCCACCAAGCTGCCCTTGTCCATCCGCGAAACGCCGCAGGCGGTCACCGTGGTCACCCGCCAGCAGATGGACGACCAGAAGGTGGAAATCCTTGAAAACGTGCTGGCGGCCACCCCCGGCATTTCCATGACCAAGGACGGCCCCCACCGGGTGGCCTTCTATTCGCGCGGCTTCACCGTCGACAGCCTGATGACCGACGGCCTGCCCAGCGAGCTTTCCCACTACATCAGCCGCGAGATGAACGCCACGCCCGACATGGCCATCTACGACCGGGTGGAGATCGTGCGCGGCGCCACCGGCATGATGCAAGGGGCGGGCAATCCCTCGGCCGCCATCAACATGGTGCGCAAGCGTCCGACCGCCACGCCGCAGCTTTCCGTCACCGCCAGTGCCGGCAGCTGGGACAGCTACCGAGCCGAGGTCGACGCCGCGAACGCGCTCAACGAGGCCGGCACCCTGCGCGGCCGGGTCGTGGCGGCCTACCAGCACAAGAACAGCTTCCAGGAAGTGGCCGACACCGAGCGCTCCGTGCTCTACGCCATCGCTGAAGCCGACCTCGGCGAACAAACCTTGCTGACCGCTGGCTTCTCGCACCAGAACGCCAACCACACCAGCAGTTGGGGCGGGCTGCCGGTCGCCATGGACGGGAGCAGTCCGGGCCTGTCGCGCTCCACCTACCTGGGCAATGACTGGGATTACTGGGACCAGGACAACACCACGCTGTTCACCCAGTTTGAACATCGCTTCGGCAACGACTGGAAACTGCACTTGTCGGCCAGCCACACCTGGTCCGATCTGGACATGCTGGGTTCGCAACTGGAACGGACCTACTGGGTGGATGCCCGCCAGTTCGGCCAGTACGTCGGCCAGTACGAATACACCGACAGGCAAAGCAGCTATGACGCCTTCGCCTCCGGCCCCTTCCGGCTTCTCGGACGCAGCCACGAACTGGTGGTCGGCGCCAGCCTGCGCGACCTCGATTTCGACGGCAAGGGGAACTATCGCAGCGACGAACTCGACATGGACATCCACGACTGGGACCCGGGCAGCGTCGCGCCGCAAGCCATGGACCTGAGCTATTGGCACCAGGATCGGACCACGCGCCAGAAGGGTTTCTACACCACGGCACGCTTCAACCTTGCGGATACGCTGAAATTCATCGTCGGCGGCCGCTACGATTGGTTCGACTACGATGCGAAGACTCGCAACGGCACCCGTACGACCCGCTCCCGATACGCCGTCGACCGGCACTTCACCGCCTACGCCGGGGTGATCTACGATCTGGATGCGCGGCATTCCCTCTACGCCAGCTATACCGACATCTTCAAGCCGCAATCCGAACTGAACGCCTCGGGCAAGACGCTCAAGCCCATCGTCGGCAAGAACTACGAAATCGGCCTCAAGGGCGAATACTTCGGCGGCGGGCTGAACGCCAGCGTGGCGCTGTTCCGCATCGACCAGGAAAACCGCGCCAAGGCCCTCACCCGCGACCAGTGCTCCGATCTGGTGCCGAGTTGCAGCGAAGCGGCCGGTGAAGTCCGCAGCGAAGGGATCGAACTGGAACTCAATGGCCGCCTGACGCCCGACTGGCAACTGGCGGCCGGCTACACCTTCGCCGAGGCCAAATACCGCAAGGACGCGGACCCGGCCAAGGTCGGCCGGTTGTTCGCCACGGACCTGCCGCGGCATATGTTCAAGCTATCCACCAGCTATCAGATGGCTGGCGAACTGAATCGCTGGAAAATTGGCGGCGGCGTGGCGTGGCAAAGCGATATCTACAACAAGGACACCAACTTCTACGATGCCGGCACGCCGTTCCGCATCGAGCAGAAAGCCTACGCGCTGGCGAACCTGTTCGTCGGATACCGTGCCTCGCAAAACCTCGACCTCCATCTCAATGTCGACAACCTGTTCGACAAGACCTACTGGCGGGCCATCGGGAGCAATACGGCCTATGCGGTCAACCAGTATGGCGAGCCCCGCAGGCTCACGCTGACGGGGCATTATCGGTTCTGAGCCCGCGCCGGGGATGCACGGGCCGAACGCCGCCCACGGCGGCGGGGCCGCCGATGCGCTCACGGTTCGGGCCGGCGCCAGATCCAGATCAACGCCGGAATCATCGCCGCCACGGCGGGGATCGTGAGCCAGGCATGCGGCACCGTGCGGATCATCAGCATGGCGCACAGCGTCATCGAGATCGCTGCCCAGTACTTGGCGCGGCGGGTGACGCGGCGGCCGTTGTGCCAGTTGTGCAAGGCGGGTCCGAACCAGCGATGGTGGTGCAGCCAGGCATGCAGGCGCGGCGAGCTGCGGGCCGCCGCCCAGGCCGCGAGCAATACGAATTCGGTGCTCGGCAGGCCCGGCACCAGCACGCCGACCGCGGCCACGCAGAGGCTGGCCACGGCCAGCAGCAGGAGCAGGGTGCGGGCCAGCGGGCTGCCCGCCAGCCGGGTCGGGGCGG
>NZ_AMXE01000013.1 GCF_000310205.1 Thauera linaloolentis 47Lol = DSM 12138
AGCCTGTCGGCGCTGGCCGCCAGCGCCGCCCGCAACGCCACGCGCCCGGCGCCCGTGGCGCCAGCGCCGCAGGCCGTCATCCGGCCGTTTTCGCCGCCGCGCATCGAAACCGCCGATTTCGCGATGCGCGCCCGGCCCGCGCCGGCCGCGGCGGACGATTTCGGCAACGCCCGCATGCGCGAGCTGCAGGAAACCAATGCCCGCCTCATGGAAGAACTGTCCGGCATTCGCGGCATGATCGAACGCCAGCTGGCGGGTTTCGCCTGGGGTGAAACCCGCCGCCAGGCGCCCGCCCGTGCAGCCTTGGTGGGCGAACTCCTCGAAGCCGGATTCTCCGCCGCCCTGGCGCGCAAGCTGGCCGAGGCGGTGCCGGAGGACGCGAGCCGGCTCGAGGCGCGCGAGGCCGCGGGCGCCGCGCTCGACCGCATGATGCGCGCCCACGCTTCGGACGACGATGTGATCGACCGCGGTGGCGTATACGCGCTGGTGGGGCCGACCGGCGTCGGCAAGACCACCACCACGGCCAAGCTTGCCGCGCGCTGCGTGGTGCGCCATGGCGCGAGCCGGCTGGCGATGATCACGACCGACGGCTATCGCATCGGCGCGCAGGAGCAACTGCGCATCTACGGCCGCATCCTGGGCGTGCCGGTGTTCTCGGTGCGCGACGCGGCCGACCTGCGTCAGACGCTCGCCGGCCTGCGCAACAAGCACATGGTGCTGATCGACACCATGGGCATGAGCCAGCGCGACCGCATGGTGGCCGAGCAGGCATCCATGCTGGGCGGCGCCGGCGACGTCCGCCGCCTGCTGCTGCTCAATGCCACGGTGCGCGGCGACACGCTCGACGACGTGGTGCGCGCCTATGCCGGGGCGGACCTCGCCGGCTGCATCTTCACCAAGGTGGACGAGGCCGCGTCCCTGGCGCCGGCGCTCGACGTGGCGGTGCGCCACGGGCTCGACATCCGCTATCTGGCCAACGGCCAGCGCGTGCCCGAGGACCTGCACCTGCCCAACCGTGCCTATCTGCTGCACCGCGCGCTGCGCCAGCAGGGACCGGAATCGCCCTGGCACCTGGATGGCGACGAGGCGGGAATGATGCTGGCCGCGGCCGGCGGAGGCGCCTGAGGTGAAACGCGCCCCGCGCCCATTGCGTTCAAGGAAGGCCGGCTTTGCCCGGCCGGCTCCAAAGGAGGCATGACATGCTGGACAGACGCGAAGACCAGGCGGCCGGGCTGCGACGCTTGTTCCGCCGTGCGCCTCCCCAGGTCGCGGCGCTGTATGCCTGCGGCCGCCACCGTGCGCACAACGCGGTGCTGGCGGCGCATCGCATCGCCGGCCATGCCGAACGGGTCCTGATCCTGGACGAAGCCGAAGGCGAAGCCGGGCTGGGCGCGGCGCTGCAACTGGCAGCGGGCCCCGATCTGCTGCAACTGCTCGATGGCCGCACCACGCTGGCCGAGGTGCTGCAGCCTGCGCCGGGCCTGCTCGGCCGGGTGCCGGCCGTTGCCGCAGCCCTTGCGCTGCCGCTGCTGGACGATGCCCGCCGAGCCTGCCTCGTCGAGGCCCTGCGCATCCTGCACCGCCATGCCAGCTTCGTGCTGGTGCACGCCGACGGCGAGACGGCCGGCCAGCCTTCGCCCTTCGCCGCCGCCGCGCCGCGCCGTCTGCTCGTGGCCGAAGCGAGCGCGAGCGGCGCCACCGAGGCCTACCGCACGATCAAGGCCCTGGCCGCGGCCGGGGCGGGGTCCGTGCATGTGGCGGTGTGCCGCGCCCGCAGCCGCGACGATGCATCGCGCTTCTTTTCCGGCCTGGATGCGCTCGTCCGCCGCCATGTCGGGCTGCCCCTGACCTGGCTGGGCGAGGCCGAGCGCGACGACCTCGCCGCGGCCCTGACGCAGTCGGACGCCGCCAGTGCGGCGCGTGCCGCCAGCGCCGCCTTCATGCGTCGGATCGCAGTGAGGGGTGCGGCGGTGAAACCTGTTCGGAGTGCCTGAGCATGCAGGGCGGCGTGATGCATCCTGCTGGTAATGCGTACGACAGTGCGGGAGAATGCCGGCAATCCACTCCCAATCCAGGTATGCGGGCCGGATCGCGCCGCAAGAAAATACAGGCCCAATGGATGTACGACGCCCAAGGTAACCTCGACAAGGCCCATCTGGTCGAAGCCTATGCGCCGCTGGTCAAGCGCATCGCCTATCAGCTCATGGCCAGGCTGCCGGCCAGCGTCGAGGTCGACGACCTGATCCAGAACGGCATGATGGGCCTGCTCGATGCCATCGGCCGCTACGAGGACGGGCTCGGCGCGCAGTTCGAAACCTATGCCGTGCAGCGCGTCCGTGGCGCCATGCTCGACGGCCTGCGCGACAACGACTGGCTGCCGCGCAGCCTGCGGCGCGACATGCGCCGTATCGAGTCCGCCATCCACATGCTGGAACAGGAATACGGGCGGGCGCCGAGCGAAGGCGAACTCGCCGATGCGCTCGGCGTGCCGCTGGCTGAATACCAGCACATGCTGCAGGAGGCGCGCGGGCACCAGCTCGTGTATTTCGAGGATTTCGGCCGCGAACAGGACGACGATTTCCTCGAACGGCATCTCGCGCAGCAGGATGCCAACCCGCTCGATTTGCTGGCGGATGCCGACATGCGGCGGCGCCTGGTATCGGCCATTGAGGTGCTGCCCGAGCGCGAGCAGATGGTGATGGCGCTCTACTACGACGAAGAACTGAACCTGCGCGAGATCGGCGCCGTCCTTGGCGTGACCGAGTCGCGCGTGTGCCAGCTCCACAGCCAGGCGGTGGCGCGGCTGCGCTCCTCGGTGCTCGGCGGCGAGGCCCCGGTGCCCGCGCGGCGCGGCCGTCCGCCCAAGAAGCCGCAACAGCAGGGTTGAGGTTCGCGATGAACATGCCCGGACTGGATCGCCATGGATAGGATCAGTGTCTTCGGCCTCGTGCTCGGCTTTGCCGCGATCCTGGGCGGGCAGGTGCTCGAAGGGGGGCACGTGTCCTCGCTGGTGCAGCCGACTGCCTTTTTCATCGTCATCGGCGGCACGCTGGGCGCGGTCATGCTGCAGAGTCCGCTGCGCACCTTCGTCGACGGCGTGCGCATGGCGCGCTGGGTGTTCGTGCCGCCCGTGACCAGCCCGGCGCGCATGATCGAGCAGGTCGCCAACTGGGGCCAGATCGCACGCAAGGATGGCCTGCTGGTACTGGAGAACCATGTCGGCAATCTGCGCGACCCTTTCATGCGCAAGGGCCTCCAATTGCTGGTCGACGGGGTGGATCCGGTCCGGCTGCGCGAGGTGCTCGAAGTGGAGATCGACGCCTGGGAAGCGCAGATGCGGCAATCGACCAAGATCTGGGAGGCGGCCGGCGGCTATGCGCCCACGATCGGCATCCTCGGCGCGGTGATGGGGCTGATCCACGTCATGGAGAACCTGTCCGACCCTTCCCGGCTGGGGGCGGGCATCGCCGTGGCCTTCGTCGCCACCATCTACGGCGTGGGCTTCGCCAACCTCGTCTTCCTGCCGATCGCCAAGAAGCTGGCGGCGCAGATCGGCGTGCTGGTGACGCAGCGCGAGATGTTCGTCGACGGCATCGTCGGCATCGCCAACGGCGAGAATCCGCGCATCATCGCCAGCCGCATGCAGGGCTACGTGGTGTGAGCCACGCCGGCCGGGACCGAGCCATGGCACGCAGACGCAAGCAGGTGGAAGAGCACGAGAACCACGAACGCTGGCTCGTTTCCTATGCCGACTTCATCACCCTGCTGTTCGCGTTCTTCGTCGTCATGTACTCGCTGTCCTCGATCAACGAGGGCAAGTATCGCGTGCTGTCGGATTCCATCGTGCAGGCCTTCCGCAGCCTCAGCATCAAGGACAACGGCGAGCAGCTCATCGTGCCGCCGGTGGCGATGGCGCCGGTCGTCCGGCCCGCGCCGCCCGCCAATACCCAGTTACAGGAGGCGGCCGAGGCCCGCCGCAAGCAGACCGCCGCGCAGATGCACAACATGGCGGAGGAAATCCGGCGCGTGATGGGCGCGCTTGCGCAGACCGGCGAGGTCAACGTGTCCGAAGGCGCGTTCGGCATCAGCATCGAGATCAACGCCGCGCTGCTGTTCGCGCCCGGCGATGCCGCGCTGGGGACGGCTGCCGCCGATGCGCTGCGTGCGGTGGCGCAGGTGCTGGCGGCATCGGTGTTCCCGATCACCATCGAGGGCCACACCGACACCATGCCGATCAACACCTGGCGCTTTCCGTCGAACTGGGAACTGTCCGCCGTACGCGCATCGACGGTGGCGCGGCTGTTCATCGACAGCGGGGTGCGGCCCGACCGCCTGACTGCCGCCGGCTATGCCGACCAGCGCCCCGTGGCGGACAACGCCAGTGAGGAGGGCCGGCGGCGCAACCGGCGCGTTACCATCCTGCTGGAGTCGCGCGATGCCGAGCCGGCGCCGGTCGGGCCGTCGCGTATCGCGCCCAACGACCCCATCCGCTCGATCCTGCCGGAGCCCCCGCCGGCGGTTGAAGCCGGGCAAGCGCCGGAAGCCGCACCGGAAGCAAGCCCGTAGGGGAGCGGCCCGCCGGGCGCGCAGGGCCGGGCGGGTTTCCGCTTTTCGTCACTCCATCCGTTCGGGTTTCACCTTCGGCGTCAGCGGCGCGCCCTTGCGCGCGCGGCGATGGCGCAGCGGCTCGCGCTGGGCGGGCTTCAATTCGATGGCGACGGCTCTGCCGCCGCGGCCCGTGCCCTCGACCGTCAGCACCGCGTCGTCGGCCGGCACGGCGACGGCGGCGAGCGCTTCGCCTTCGTCCAGCGCCATCACGATCACGCCGCGGCCGCCGCTCTGGGTCTTCATCTCGGGGCGGGGGAAGACCAGCAGGCGGCCGTTTTCCGACGCGGCGGCGATCCAGGTGCCGAAGGCCTTGGCCGGCGCCAGCACCTTCTCGCCCTTCTCGAGGCTCATGAAGGCCTTGCCGGCACGCTGGCGGCTGGTGGCGTCGCCCACGCTGCACAAGAAGCCGTAGCCGCCGCCGTTGGCGAACAGGTAGACCGCGTCCGGCGTGTCGCTGACGACCTGCGCCAGCTTGCCGCCGTCCTGGAACTCGACCAGTGTGGTGATCGGCACGCCGTCGCCACGCCCGCCGGGCAGGTCCGATACCTTGACGGTGTAGGCGCGGCCATGGGTGTCGATGACGATCAGCGGCCAGGTGGTGCGCGTCTCGATGACGGCGAAGCCGAAGTCGCCGGCCTTGTAGCCGATGCCGGCGGGGTCGATGCCATGACCCTGGCGCGAACGCACCCAGCCGTTCTTCGACACGATCACCGTCACCGGCTCGTCCGGCACCGAGATTTCGGCCGGCGCCACGGCGGCGACGGCCTCGACCAGGGTGCGGCGGTCGTCGCCGTACTTCTTCTCGTCGTCCTGGATTTCCTTCAGGATCAGGCGGGTCATCGCCGGGCGGCTGTCGAGGATGTGCTGCAGGCCGTCGCGCTCGTCGCGCAGTTCGGCCAGTTCCTTCTCGATCTTGAAGCCTTCGAGCCGCGCGAGCTGGCGCAGGCGGATTTCGAGGATGTCCTCGGCCTGTGTCTCGGACAGGCCGAAGGCCGCGATCAGCGCCGGCTTGGGCTCGTCCGACTCGCGGATGACGCGGATCACTTCCTCTATGTGCAGGAAGGCGATCATGCGGCCTTCGAGGATGTGGATGCGGCGGTCGACCTCGTCCAGGCGGTGGCGGGTGCGGCGCTCGACGGTGACGTAGCGGAAGTCGATCCACTCGCGCAGGACCTGCATCAGGTTCTTCTGCTGCGGCCGGCCGTCGCGGCCGATCATCGTCATGTTGACCGAGGCCGAGGTCTCGAGGCTGGTGTGGGCCAGCAGCACCGCCATGAACTCGTCGCGGTTCTGGCGGCTGGACTTGGGTTCCAGCACGATGCGCACCGGCGCCTTGTCGCTGGATTCGTCGCGCACGGTGTCGACCACGCCGAGCACGAGCTGCTTGAGGTTCTTCTGCTCCTGCGAGACTTCCTTCTTGCCCGCGCGCGGTTGTGGATTGGTCAGCGTTTCGATCTCGGACAGCACCTGCGCGGCCGATACGCCGTGCGGCAGTTCGTCGACGATCACGCGCCACTGGCCGCGCGCCAGTTCCTCGATCTTCCAGCGCGCGCGCAGGCGCAGGCTGCCGCGGCCCGAGGCGTAGGCGTCGCGGATCGCCTCAGGCGCGGAGATGAGCTGGCCGCCGCCGGGAAAGTCCGGCCCGGGGATGATGCCGAGCACGTCGTCGAGCGTCGCCTCCGGATGGCGGATCAGGTGGCAGGCGGCCTCGGCCACCTCGCGCAGATTGTGCGGCGGGATCTCGGTGGCCATCCCCACCGCGATGCCCGAGGCGCCGTTGAGCAGCACGAAGGGCAGGCGTGCGGGCAGCAGCTTGGGTTCATCGAAGGCGCCATCGTAGTTGGGGACGAAATCCACCGTGCCGCGGTCGATTTCGGACAGCAGCAGCTCGGCGATCGGCGTCAGGCGGCATTCGGTATAGCGCATCGCCGCCGCCGAGTCGCCGTCGCGCGAGCCGAAGTTGCCCTGGCCGTCGACCAGCGGGTAGCGCAGCGAAAAGTCCTGCGCCACGCGCACCATGGCGTCGTAGACGCTGGTGTCGCCGTGCGGGTGGTACTTGCCGATGACGTCGCCGACCACGCGCGCCGACTTCACGTGCTTGGACGCGGGCGACAGCCGCATCTCGCTCATCGCATACAGGATGCGGCGCTGCACCGGCTTCAGGCCGTCTTCCACCTGCGGCAGCGCGCGCGACTTCACAACGCTCATGGCATAGGCGAGATAGGCGCGCTCGGCATAGCGGTCGAGCGCCAGCGTGCCGTCGTCCTCGGGTTCTGGCTCCGGATCGGCGGGCGGAGCAGGGGGCGGGGGAAGGATGGCGCCGCCATCGGCTTGGACGCCCGTGGCGGCAGGCGCCAAGGGTGGGGATGCAGGCAGCTCGGGGGTACCGAACAGATCGGAGGTGTCGTTGCTCATTGGCGTTGAAGCGGCATCCGGAGGCGGAGCCGCTACGGCTGCGAAAAGGGGGCGATCTTACCCCGAGCGTGCAATCAGAGGCGAGCCGGTGACCAGGCGTGCGGGAACACGTCAACCAGGCGAGGGGCGCGGGCGGCGGGCAGGCTCATGTAAACGTCCTGGCCCATGGGATGGAAGGCGCGCTCACTCCGCCAGGCGTAGCTGGTGGACCAGTTCGGCCGTGCTGCCGATCGCCAGCTTGCGGTACACCGCCTGCATCTGGTTGCGCACCGTGGACAGCGAGCGGTCGAGCTGGCGGGCGATCTCCTTCTGGCTCAGGCCCTTGGCGGCAAGGGCGGCGACCGCGCGTTCGCGTGGGCTGAGTGCGTCGGCCGGGCAGCGCGGCCGGGCGCGCAGGAACAGCAGGCCGTGCTCGCTGCGGGCGGTGATCACGATGTGCCGGCCGTCGTAGCGGGCTTCTCCGCGCTGGACGCGTTCCAGCACGGCGGCCGGCAGGTGCTGCCAGGACGGTGAGGTCCATTCTGCGCGCAGCATGTCCTCGAATGTGGGGTCGCGCTGGCAATAGGTACCGGCCGGGGTGCAGATGGCGTGGCCAGCCCCGGCCAGGTGTGTGGCGTACAGCGTGTGCCGATGCATGCCGTGGTTGATGAACAGCGCCTGAAGGACATGCGGCGAGAGCAGGGCGAGCAGCGCGCATTCCCGGTCGGTGCAGCGGGCCGACTCGTCCGCCCGGAACAGCGACAGCCAGTGAAAGAAGCCGGTGGAGGGGTTGCCGTCGGCGCTGATGAAGAAATTGGCCTGCTCGAAGCGGCGGCCGTACTCGCGCAGCGGTGCCTGCTCGCGTTTGCCGAACCAGCTTGGCGCATGGAAACCCCGCACCCCCCGTGGATTGCGGGTGAGCTCGGCGGCCGCGGTGTCGAGATGGCGGATGGCCTGATAGCTCTCCAGCATCTCTTGTGGTTGCTCGTGCAGATGGATGACCTCGATGTCCAGCCCCGATGCGGTCTGCGTACCGGCGCCCCACATGGCGGAATCGAAGGGCAGGGCCTGCTTCAGCAAGGCCAGGGTGGCATCCTGGAACTGATCTATCGGGTACGCGTGAGCCAGGCCGTACAGGCGCAGCAGCAGTACGCTCAACTCGGTCGACGAGGGGGGCATGTCGCAAGGGCTTCCGTATCGCTAGTGAGAATATTCTACACAGCTGCCGGAGGCTGCCGGCCGGCACTCCCGGGCCGGCCGATGATTCAGCGGTGCAGCAGCAGGAAGAGCCGCAGCGCAAGCTGGCGGGGCAACAAGCTGGGCAGATCGATCGGGCAACTGCGTTTGAGCTGGGGAAGCCGACGCCCGAATGATGCATATGCATCATTGAGTGAGGTGGGTCAGTGCGACACAATCTGCCGGTGGTTTTGTCGATATCTCAGGATTTGTGCAAGCAGAAGGGAAACACACATCGTGAAACTGGAAAAGCAGGGATTCGCCGCGATACTGCTCATGCCTCTGGTGGCGATGGCCGGCGTCGCTTTGCAGAGCGGCGATGCGCTCCCCGTGCTGCATGCTGCTGGCGAACCGCGCCTGCGGGCGCAGACGTTCGTCCGGACGGAGGTGGAAGCGGTCACGGTGCCTGGTACCGGTACCGTGACCGTCGAGGAAGGGCGCAGCGGGCGGGTCATCTGCGATGAACGAGGGCGCATCGTCCGCAAGATCGATGCGGCGGGCCATGTCACCGAACTGATCCATCATCCGCATACCGGCAAGCTCATCCTGATCTTAGATCAGCGTCTCGGCACGGCGCTTGTTTACCACTACGACGATGATGGCAAGCTGATTCGCGCGCAAGATGCGAACGGTCGCCAGTTCAGGTTCGACTATGGCAGGACCGCCAGTGTCCAGCGCCTGGTCGTGACCGGCGGGGAAGGGGTACCGCGTCGCGAGCTTGCGTTCAAATATGGTCCTCACGGCAAGCCGGTGGAAATCCGGCTCGCGGGCGTGGGCAGGATCGACATGGAATATGACCGGGATGGCGAAATCAGTCGCGTCAGTTCGAGCAAGGGGGCCGAATTGACGCTCCAGGTCATGGAAACGTTCCGCCATTTCCTTGCCGTGGTGCGGGCTGCTCAAACAGGAATTGAATGACGCCTGTCCTTGACGGCGCCTTGCTTCGCAGGAGACATCATGTCGCTCATCCCGGTCAATCGTCTGTGCATGTTCATCCTGTTGCTTGGCATGATCTGCCCGGGCGTCGCCGATGCGCAATCCCGCTCGCAGTCGCTGTACGCTTCATGCATGAACGATGCGCGAAAATTGAACGCCGACTGCCGTAAGAGCAATACTTCGCGTGTGTGCAACAGCAACTACCGTCGCAACCAGGACACCTGCTGGAAATCGTTCATGAATCATGGCAGCAGGGATGCCTACTATGGCGGCAATCCGCCGCGCTACGAACCGGTGCCGATTCCGCGCCGACCGACCTACCTTCTGCCCGGCAGCCGGTGATTCAGTCGAGTTCTTCACCGTTTCTGTCGACGCTTGAGGGCGGGGGGCCGGCTCAGCCAGGCCATCAGCAGCACCGGCCATTCCAGCCAGGCGTGGATGCCGGCGGCCACCGCGTACAACTGGCGTGCGCTGGCATGGTCGGCGGCGTAGTAGGCCGTCATCAACGCCGCTGCTGCCCACGTCGCCAGTTGCAAGCCGCGCGGCAGTACCGGCTGGCCGCTGCGCCGCTGCTCGGCACGGGGCAGCAGCACGATCACGCAGTAGTAATGCAGGCACTGCGCCAGCACAATCGCCGACAGCACTGCCGAATGCTGCACGCCGCCCCACTGCGGCGGCCATTGCGCCTCCAGCAGCGGCATCTGCATACCCAGCGCCGGGGGCAGGAACGCCCCGCTCCAGCCGCTGAACGCCACCAGCAGCGGCAGCAGAAACAGGCCGGACACCGCCCAGGCCAGGGCGCGGACGGCAGGGCTGCGCGGCTGTTCGCGGCGCATGTCCCACACCATCGCCAGCGGGGTGAAGTTGTGCAGCACGGCCAGCACCAGCAAGGCGTGCAGCACGTCGCCGCGCTCCAGCAGCAGCCACACCGCCAGTGCCGCCGCCAGCCCGGCCAGCCGCACCCGCCACCCCGCGCCCGCTGGCGCAGCGGCCACGATCAGGCCCAGCGCCAGCAAGGACAGCAAATCCACAATCTGCCCCAAGGTGGCCGAATAGGTATCCACCCACACCGCCCCCCGCACCACCGCCTGCGCCAGCAGCACCGCCCACAAGGCCAGCCACCACGCCCACGGCCAGCGCCCGGCATAGCGGCTGCGCAAAAAGCCCATCTCCCACACCACATGCGGCAGGCCGAACACGGCCAGCGCCGCCAGATACAGCGGCAAAGGCAGCCACAAAGCACCCAGCAGCATCGCGCCCACGGCCAGCACATGCCAAACGGCAGGCCGGGCCATGGCAACCCCAGCCGCCAGCGCCGCCGCTACCACAGCCACCACCCCAGGCCCAGCGATGCCGCATTGGCCCACAGCGCCCACCCCAGCGCTCGCAGCCCGCCAACGCCCAGCCACCCGCGGTACCACGCCGCCTCCAGCAGCACCACAATCCCTTCGATCACCCACAGACCCACGCGGTACTGCGCCGGGGCCAGCAGCATGGCCACCGTCCAGGCTGCCGGGTGGGTCAGGCCATTGATGCCGATGGCCCCCAGCGCCACCCGCGCCGGGGCATGGCGGCGGGCCAGCAGCATCGCCGGGACCTCGCAGGCCAGGGTCACGCCAAAGGCTTGCCATTGTTCCATCTGCGGGCCTCAGCGCGGCAGGGGAAAACGCGCTTGCAGCACATAGCGTGTAGGCGTGCCGGGCTCACTGCACAGGCGCACCAGGGCCATGAAGTCCAGCCGCCGCGCCGACCATTCATCCACCACCGCGCCCGACAGCACGGGCTGCCCGCCGGACAGCAAGGCAAAACAGCGGTCGATGGGCAACGCAGCAGCATCCGGCAGCGCCCCGGCCTGGGTGAACGCGCCATCCGGCCAGTGCAGGGTGAATGCCGTCTCCACCACCCAGGCTTTCTGCGGGTCTGCCGGGTCAGGCCGGGCATCGCGCCCAAACGTATCGCGCCCATGCGCGTTCTCGCATTGGGACAGCACGCCGGGGCGGGCGGGGTGAAACAGCAGCAATTGCAGCGGCGGCGTCAGCACCTGGGCGCAGGCGGCGGGGGCGGCGCAGGCCAGGGCCAAGCCTGCAAGCACCATGTGCTTGCACCCCATCAGCGAACCAGCCGAAAGTTATGCCGCTGCTGCTTGGGCGCATTCACGCCAAGCTGGGCTTCTGGCACCACTTCCCCATTTTCCTGAACCCGCTGCATCCGGGCCATGTGTTCACTCAATACGGCGGCCCTGCCGTCACTGGATTGCGTCGCCGTCCAGATATAGCCGCCGGTCAAACCCTCAGGGAAATAACTGGCAGCCTCTTTCAATTCCGCCCTGTCGGGAACGCGCCAAGGCTGGCCGGTGCGGCGGGCCTCATTCATGGCGTGCACCATCGTTTCGTCCCACGTTTTCTCCCGATGATGACCTGAGCACCAGCGCCCTTCCCAAAATCCAAGGAAACTATTGCATACCTCCCAGATCAGGCCGGTTTTTCGATCTTTGATTTCACCCACCGTTTTATCGGGCCACTCGAACCGCTGGTGAAATTCGCGCCAGGCTGGGAGTTCACTTTGCACCTTGTCATAAGCACGTCGTGCCAACTGATAATCCTCCGAGGCGGCATTTCTCTGCGTCTTCAGATAATGTTCCAGCCAGCGTACGGCCTCTTCGGCATCACCCATTTCTGTTAAAGCACGTCCTAAAGCATAGGACAAATCAGAAGCGCGATAGCCCAAAGCCCAGGCTTCCTCCAGGAGATGCACACTGGCAAGAAGTGAGAGGTCTTCCCGTTTTTTTGTCATTTCGATTTCGAACCGGTCTAACAGCAGCCCGATCAGTCGTTGATGGTTGGCTGCATCAGCGGACGATGAAAACTTCAGCGGTGCGTCTGTGGGGGCGATATTGGGTTTGCCATAGGGTTTGGTCCAGCCCATTTTTTCTCTCTGCGCCAAGATTTCTTTATCGATGCGATCCGCCTGTTGCACGAGCTGTATGGCAGACCTTAATTCTTTCGTGCTTTCCAGCCTATCCCTGCTTTCCTGTCCCGCTTGTTCACGCCGCTCTGTATTGGCGCGGGCTGCCGAGGATTCAAGATCATCGTAATCCGCCCACGCAGCATCTTTCTCCGCCTGGGTGCTGGGAATCACGGATTCGGTTATCCTTCTTTCTTGCCGCTCGAACTCCTGTTGCTGGGCTGCGGACATCTGGCCAATTGCCGGCTGGGAAATACCCAGCATCGCGGCTATGGCGCTGGCCAGTAAAAGGGCCTTTTTGATTCTTGATTTCATATTGACTCCTTGAATGTTGTAGTGATTTTTACGCGGTAATGGGCAAGGCACATCAACACGCTGCCACTGCCAATGGCCGCACGGTAAAGCGGTAAACCGCCCCCCCGGCGTGGCGCACGGTGAATGTGTCGGCCCGTTCGCCGGCCCACAGGTCTGCTGCGTTCAATTGCAGCAGCACGCGGGCGGGCGCATCGGTTGCTTGCGCCTGGGCGGAGATGCTGGCCACCGCTACCGGCCTGCCCGCCATTGCCACCTGCCAGCCGTCGCCGGGCGTGCCAGGCAGGTTGAGGGTGAGGGTGTCGAATGGCGTCAGGGCAACGGGGTCGCTCTGCCGGGCATCGCTCCACACCCAGTCCTGCCCGCGCGGGGCAGGCGGGCGGGGATCGACCTGCACGCGCAGCAGTGCCTGTTCCTTGTCCACCGTCAGCATCAGATAGGCGGCCCCCGGCAGGCCAGCGCCAAAGTGCCGCCATTCAAGGTGGGCGGGGTAGGTGCCCGCGCTGATTTCTGCGGGGGCCTTGGCGCCGTTGTGGCGGCTTAGGTGCTGGTAACGCGCGGCATCCAGCGCCGCCACGGCATCGCTGGGCTGGTCGTTGGCATCCACCACCCGCAGCCTGGCGCGGCGCAGCACCAGTACGGAGAGCAGATCGCCGGTTCGCAGGCTGACCTCTTGCGGCAAGCGCATCGGCGCTGCACTGAACTGCGCCAATACGGAGACCTGCTGGCGCTGGTCTTTGAGGCTGCAGGCCCAGGCGCTGGAAGCCGTCAGGCCGAGGGTCAGTGCCACCGCGCAGCATAAGGCGTGTCTGCTGATATCCATTCCGGTTCGACGCGCCCCTGTCCCATCCATTGTGCCGAGCCGCATCAATCCAGGAACACCGGGCGTTGCGGTGTCTTGGTGCGTTGCTGCTTCTGTTGCCTGAGCGCGGTGGCGGCATCATTTTGCGTGGGGGCGTTGGCCATGCGCTTTTGCACGCAGCTTTGTACTTCGACACCGGGCGTGGCACACCGCTGCGCTGCCGTGGCACGGCAGGTGGCGGCGGTTTCTTCGGCCTCGAACAAGGGCTGGCATTGCCGCGCACGCTCGCCCCAGCGCGCATCCCAGGCGGTCTGGCGTTCTTTTAGCTCGCGGCTGATGCGCTCTTCTGCTTTCTGCTGGCATGCCCTGTCACATCCTGCGGCCGTCAGGTGCAGTCCCCGGACCGGACGCTGGGGAATGCCCGTGCAAGACGCGCTGGAGGGCAGCCCCGGCGGCATGGCGCAGGCCTTGCGCACGCAGGCGTCGGCCTTGTTCTGCGCGGCGTTGGCTTCCCGCTCGCAGCTTGCCTGGGCTTCGGCGCGAAAAGCAGCGGTCATCTGTGCATGCTGGCGGGCCGTATTCATGCGGTCTTGTGCTTCCTCAAGATAATCCGTCCGCGTGGGGGGCGCCTTGGATTTGGGCTTGGCACTGTCTGGTTTGCCCGGGTCTTCACGGGGGCAGAAAGCTTCGCGCCCGCCTTGTTCACAGTGCTTGCGGATGGCCGTTTCCAGGTTGCCGATGCTGGCGCGGGTGCCGGGGCATACCTCCAGCCGCTCCAGCACCACGCCCTTGCGTATGATGTCCTTGGCCTCGGCCGCGGGCGCGTAGATGCGGTGCTTGGCGTCACAGCGGCTGTGCCAGTTCTGCGGCCTGCGCGTGTCGGCAATCAGGAAGGCATCCCAATCAGGGCTGCCCGCCACATTGAACGATACCTTGCCATCTGGTCGGGTGGGCGCGCCGGTATCGAAATGCAGGGTCAGATTCTTTGCGCCCTTGATGTGGGCCAGCCCTTCCAGCGTCAGCTCGCTGCCTCGCGCGGCCCGCGCCAGCGCCGGGGGCAGGCTGGCTACCGGGTAGCTGCGCGGTTTTGCGCCCAGGCCATCGTCGGCCAGCAGGCGCACCGAGGTCAGAGACCATACCAGGCCGTAATTGCCCACCGGCTCGCCCATCAGCGCAGAGAGCTTCCAGCGCACCTCCACCTTGCCGCAGATTTCGGGAACTACGGCGGATGCTGTCTTGAAGCAGTTGTCGTTCAGCGCGTTGGCCGGGCGCAATACGCCTTGCCCGCCCGGTTCAGCCGATGCGCACAGGGCGCTGATACCCCACAGCAGCCAGGCCCAGTGCTTGTTCGCGGTTTTCATGGGATACGATGGGTTCATTCGGAGCGGACAAAGCGGAAATACCATTCACTATCTCGATCGAAGGAATCACTGCTTTGCTGGTTAAACTTGACGCCGTACTCACTCACGACATACGCCTTCATGTAGTAATCGTTTCTTCCGACCCAGTACTCGCGTTTTTCATTGGTCCAGATCCAAGCGCCGGGATTTCCCGCGATCAGTTGTTCGGGCAAATGAGTGGCCAAGGCCTCCAATTCCCCCTTCGTCGGCAAGCGCCAGCGCTTGCCGGTGCGATTGGACAATCTGTCCGCTTCTGCAACGGATTCAGGCCAAGACTTCGTCGTACCAGGTCCGGAACATTCCCATCCGGTCCAGTTATCTCTGCTGCTGCAGGCTTGCCAGATCAGACCTGTCACGCGGTCTTTGATTTCCCCGAAAAATTCCCCGCGATAGTCGGAATGCCACTCCAGGCGATTCCCAAAAGATCTTGTTATGCTCTTCAAGGCCTGTGCCCGAGTCTCTGCCGTGCTGTAGGCCGACAGCGCTTCTTTGTAGTACTTGGCCTTGGTGCCTTGCTCTTTCAGGTAGTCTCCCAATGCCTCCAGGGAGGTTCTGATGGCGCCGGCGCGCAGGGCCGCTATACCCAGGTGATAGGAAAAATTGGTGGGCATGGGAGCGCCTGTTTCGCGGGCGTTTTCCAGGTCGTAGGTGATGTCGATGTAGTGCTGTCTGTCGCCTCTCTTTTTTTCCATCGCGGCAGCCGCTTTTTGCAGCAGGCGGTCGGCCTCCAGTTGCGGCGGCAGTTGCGCCTGCACACCCGTTGTGGGTATGGCCAGCACGGCCCATACCGACAGGTTCAGAATCTTTGAACGCATGGAATCAATCCTTTGATGTGTTAATGCGAAGTAAGGCTATCCTGCGCGACGATTTGCAGCACGGTCACGTCCAGCACGATGGGGCCGCCGTTCCACTTCACCGGGCCGTACCCCGGGCCAAAGGAAAGGTTCACCATCTGCCCTTCTTCCACATCCCCGGAATAGAAGATGACGCGCCCGGGGTTGGATGCGTCCGTGGGGGAGACGGTGGCTTCCGGTCCTTTGTCCGTGGCGATGATGGCGATCTCGCCTTTGACTTTGCCGGTCTTGCGGACATGGTCAGCCCACGCACGCTTGATGGGATCTTCCGTGATGTGGGAGAACGAGGCAGATTTCAGGTAGATGGAGAGGGTGTCGCCTTCCTGGAACTTGCCTTTGAGTTTGGAGCGTTGCTTAGGATTCTGGTATTTATCCTCCCAGTCGGCACGCCAGGTTTCAGGGAGCGATTCCTTTCCAGGGGGCGGTGTCTTGGCGCCGATAAAACGGTAGCCCCCCGTGCCTTCATAGAGTTGCGGGGCGGCGCTGCACCCCCCGAGCACCAGCGCGGCGACCAGCCCGGCCCAGTTCAGCGCGCGCCGTGGATGAGCGCGATGGATCGTCTTGGAAATGTTCATGTTTTGACGATGGCCGGTTGTTCAGGGGGGCTTCAGGGTCATCGATGAAGTGGCGGCGGGGCCGCTGAGGCGCTGCCATTGTGGCGGCACGGGGGAGGCGTCGTTCAATGATGCAGATGCACCATTGCAGCGCCAGCGTTTACCGGGGCGGATGCGGCGGCAATGCGTTCCGTGTGCCGCCCGCGGCATCGCTACTGCCGCAGTTTTTCCAGCCAGGAGGCATTGCGGTAGCGGCGCTCGACGGCTTCCGGGGCCATGCACAGGATGGCCTGTCGTGTGGCGACCCGGCGGCCCTGGTAATAAAACCCTTCGCGCTGCGTTTCCTCACGGCAGATGCCCTCGTGCTGCTCGGGCCTGCCGTCGTAGCTCATCGCCACGGTGCAGGCCTGGCCGATGGATTTGCCCTGGCAGAAACGATCCGCCGGGGTCTCGGGGAGCGGCGCGCAGTTCCACGGGCGGGAGGCTTCGGCGTCGGCGCAGAGGGCGGCTTCGGCGACGAAACCGTCTTTGGGCAGGCTGCGCTCGATGAGCGCCAGGCCGGTGCGCTTGCAATACAGGTCGATAGTGAAGGTGGCGCGGTTGATTTCGTTGTCGCAGACGCCTTCGCCGCCGCCGGCCAAGCGGCTGCCGAGGATGGCGCAGGCGTCGCCGCGAAACTTGCCGGCGCAGAACTGGTCGCTGCGGTCGAAGGCATTGCGGTTCCTTTCGAGACGCTTGATGGCTGCTTCCGCCGGGGGCGGCAGTAGATCGGCCCAGGCGAGGCCGTAGTTCAGCGACACGGCAAGGCAGGCCGCGACGTGCGTCCGGTGCCGGAGAAAACGGGCAGAAGGGTAAATTCTGGAAAAAGCCACGCGTGCCTCACGACCCCGCTAGCCGGCAACGCGCGATTTCCAGTTCGTCGGGCGAAGGCAGTTCGAGCGCGAAACCGGAGGCAGGCAGGAACAGGGCGGAGAGGGCAACAGCGGGGGCGGTGGCTTTCAAATTCGCCTCGACGGTAGATGCAAAACGGTACGGGGTGACGCCGTGCCGGCAGCCGCTGCAAGGGCCGATTCCCTTGATGCGGAGAGCTGCCGGGAGCGCCGTACCATTGTTACCTACGGCTGTTCGCCGCCGAATAGTGCGGATGCACTATTCCCGGGAGGGCGGCAATGTGCTGGCGTGGGGCGCGCCAGCGTGGTGTTCGAGCCGGCCTACACGTCCGCTTCGACGGAGTCGCCCTTTTCTTCCATCCATGCCCGCCGCCCCGAGGCTTCGCCCTTGCCCATCAGCAGCGTGAACATCTTCAGCGTGTCCTGCTGCGCGCCGCCGCGCACCTTGACCGGCAGCACGCGGCGGGTGGCGGGGTCCATGGTGGTTTCGCGGAGCTGGTCGGGGTTCATCTCGCCCAGGCCCTTGAAGCGGCCGACGTCGATCGCGTCGGGGCGGAAGCCTTCCTTCTCGAGCCGGTCGCGGATGGCGGTGAGTTCGCCTTCGTCCAGCGCGTACAGGCGGCGCGGCGGGCGCTTCTTGCCCTGGGCGGGGACGTCGACGCGGTACAGCGGCGGCTGTGCCACATACACGTGGCCGCGTTCGATCAGCTTCGGGAAGTGGCGGAAGAATAGTGTCAGCAGCAGGGTCTGGATGTGGGCGCCGTCCACGTCGGCGTCGGACATGATGACGACCTTGCCGTAGCGCAGGCCGGAGAGGTCGACGTCGCTGTCGGCCTTGTGCGCATCCACGCCGAGGGCGACGGCGATGTCGTGGATCTCGGCATTGGCGAACAGGCGGTCGGGGTCGATCTCCCAGGCGTTCTGCACCTTGCCGCGCAGCGGCAGGATGGCCTGGGTTTCCTTGTTGCGCGCCATCTTGGCCGAGCCGCCGGCGGAGTCGCCTTCGACCAGGAAGAGTTCGTTGTCGGCGATGTCCTCGGATTCGCAGTCCGACAGCTTGCCCGGCAGCACGGCCACGCCCGAGGTCTTCTTCTTCTCGACTTTCTGCGCGCTCTTCTGCCGCGCCAGGGCCTGCTTGATCGACAGCTCGGCGATGGCCTTGCCGGCATCGACGTGATTGTTGAGCCAGATCTCGAAGGGGTCGCGCAACTGGCTGGAGACGAGCTTGACCGCTTCGCGCGAATTGAGCTTTTCCTTCACCTGGCCCTGAAACTGCGGATCGAGCAGGCGCGCCGACAGCACGAAGCTCATGCGTCCGCAGACGTCTTCCTGCTGCAGCTTGACGCCGCGCGGCAGCAGGGTGTGGTGGTCGATGAAAGACTTCATCGCCTCGAACACGCCGGCGCGCAGGCCGGATTCGTGGGTGCCGCCATTGACCGTGGGGATGAGGTTGACGTAGGACTCGCTCGGCACCGCCGCTTCGAACCAGGCCAGCGCCCAGGCCGCGCCTTCGCCGGGGGCGAAGCTGCTGTCGTCCTTGCCGGCGTATTTCTCGGCGGTGAAGATCGGCGCGACCGCGTCGACGTCGCCGGCCAGTTCCTTCAGGTAGCCGGCCAGGCCTTCGGGATAGGTCCAGGTCTTGCTCTGCATGGTGCCGCCGGGCTGCTCGACGTCGAGGCGCACCGACACGCCGGACAGCAGCACGGCCTTGGAGCGCAGCAGGCGTTCGAGTTCGCCCATCGGCACGCGCGGCGACTCGAAGTACTTTGCATCCGGCCATGCGCGCACGCGGGTGCCGCTCTGGCGGCCGCAGTCGCCTTCGATGCGGACTTCGCTGATCGTCTCGCCGCCGTCGGAAAAGTCGATGCGATGGATCTTGCCGTCGCGCCTGACCTCGACCTCGATCCGGGTCGACAAGGCATTGGTCACCGATACGCCGACCCCGTGCAGGCCGCCCGAGAAGGCGTAGGCCGAGTTGCCCTCGCGCTTGTCGAACTTGCCGCCGGCGTGCAGCCGGGTGTAGGCCAGCACCACCACCGGCACGCCTTCCTCGGGGTGCAGGCCGACCGGGATGCCGCGGCCGTCGTCGGCCACGGTGACCGAACCGTCCAGATGCAGGGCGACATGGATCTTCTTCGCGAAGCCGGCGAGCGCCTCGTCGGCGGCGTTGTCGATGACTTCCTGGATGATGTGCGCCGGGCTGTCGGTGCGGGTGTACATGCCGGGGCGCTCGCGCACCGGCTCCAGTCCTTTCAGGACGCGGAAGGAGGATTCGTCGTACTGCTTGGGAGTGTCTTGCTTGCCAGCCATGCTGCGGGCCCGTCCGGTTTCACGAAGGGCGCAAGGATAGCAGAGCTGGATACTGGACGAATGTTCAGGCGCTGCCGAGGATGCGGCCGCCGCCGGTGGGCTTGGCGAGGCCGTCGGCGTCGTAGAGCTGCGGATGGTTGGCGGCCGACAGCAGCACGGTGAGCGCGGCCTGGTTGCCGGCCATGCGTTCGAGGATGAGCTGGCCGTTGAGGGCATTGCGGTCGCGCGCCTGGCGCGCGCGCGATATCACCTCGTCCCAGCGTGCCAGCACGCGCGGGAGGTTTGCGCAGATCTTGCGGATCGCGGCATCGGACACGCCATGGCCCATGCGTGCCAGCAGCAGGGAGCGTTCGTCGTGCAGGCGCTGGAGCTGGCGGTAGCGTTCGTTCTTCTCGTTGGCGACATTGACCAGCGCATCGGTGTCGCCTTGCACGAGCAGGCCTTCCTCACGTTCGAGAATGGCCAGGAATTCGCCGAGCTGCATCGATTCGGCTTCGATCAGCAACGCAAGCCGTTGCTGATCGGCGGAGGGCGTGGGCGGGGCGGGCTGTTTCATCGTATCGTGCGCTTTCAGTGCGTGCGGAGCCGGATCTTACTCCCCGTTGCCCGCCGATGGATCAGCCGCGCGATTCGAGCATGTCCCTGACGCTGGCGATGAGGCCGTCCGCGATGCGGTTGGCGTCGATCTTGAAGCGGCCTTCGGAGATCGCCTGGCGGATCTCGTCCACACGCTTCTGGTCGACCTCGGACGATTCCGAAATCGCGCTTTCAGCCTTCTTCATCAGCGTGGCGAGCGGGGAAAGCTGCACGCTGTCGCCACTGGCCTGCACCGGGGCCCTGCCGGGCTGCGCAGGCGTGCGGGCATCCTGTACCTGCGAGGGAACATAGGCTTTGCCCGTGTTCTCGATTTTCATGATGGTCTCCAAAAACCCATTGACACGAATGGGTAGACGGCCGCGTTTCGTGAAACTTTAGTGATTTATTTCACACCCGGCCAAAAAACGCGGTGACGGCCTAGAAATCGACATCCACCGCGCCGTCGGGCCGTACCCGCCCTTGCACGATCTGGCCGTTGCCGAGCCGGATGCGGACCCGTTCGCCGGGGGCCGCGCCGTTCAGGGCCTGGCCTTCGCCCGATACCGCAAAGCCCGGCCCGCGCGTCACCACGGGAACGGTCTGCCCGCGGCGCACCGCGTCCGGCAGGCGCAGGCTTCCCGCGCGCAGCGGTGCGCCGGCCGCCTGGGCAAAGCGCGTGGCGTGGCCGAGCGCCTGTTCGGGCGCGGTCAGCACGTTGTCGGGCAGGGCGCTGAGTTCGCCCTCGCGCATTTCGACGTCGGCCGCGCCGATGATCTCGGCCGAGCGCAGGGCACGGGTGGTGACCAGGTAGGGGCCGAAGACCTGGACCCGGGCCTGTACCCAGGCCGTCCATGCGGCCGGTGCGTTGCAGCGCACGCCGACGCTCACCTGCCCCCAGGCGCGGGTGCCGGGCTGGAGAAAGGCTTCGAGCGCCGTACACGGCGGAAGCCGGTTGTCCGGGTCGAAGGCGCGGACGCCGATCCGTACGTCGCCGGGCAGGCCCTGGACTTCCCGTTCCAGAAAGCCGCGGACGGCCGCTTCGACCGCCTCGGGGGGCTGGTGGGCGGCAGCAGGGAGGAAGAGGGCGAAAAGCGCGAGGGACGACACGCCGCGCCACAGGGCGGCCGGGCTTGGGGGCGGACGGTTCATGGGGCGGATTGCAGCATGCCTCTTCCAGCGAGGCAAGCCGCGTGCGGGCAGGGCTGCGGGAAGCTGGCGGCAGGAAGGGGGGCAGGTTTTGCCGCCCGTGTCCGCAAGCGGCAGATTTGGGCGGTTTTCCTCCGCCTTATCCGGCGAGGGCGAAAGCGGACCGGGGCTTAGCATCGCTGGCATGAAAGCTGCACCTTCCATAGCCATCGATTGCGTTCCCCATTCGCGGGGCGCGGCACTTCCATCCGCGAGGTAAGGCGATGAAGACCCTGCTCGACAACCAGATGCGCTTCCACCAGGCGGCATTCAATCTCCAGGCCCATCGCCAGGAACTGCTGGCGTCGAACATCGCCAATGCCGACACGCCGCACTACAAGGCGCGCGACATCGATTTCCGCAGCGCCCTCGACAGCGCGCTGGGCAATGCGCCCGGCGGCGGCCTGCCCGGCGTGGCGCTCGACACCACGCACCGCGGCCACATCGCCGGCGGCGGCGCACCGGGCGCCGACAGCTTCACGCTGTACCGCACCGAACTCCAGTCCGCCGTCGACGGCAATACCGTCAACATGGACGTCGAGCGCGCGGCCTTCGCCGAGAACTCGCTGCGCTACGAGGCGAGCGTGACCTTCATCAACGGCATGCTGCGTTCGATGAACACGGCGCTCACCGGCCAGTAAGGAGCTTCATCATGAGCATGCTCAACGTTTTCCAGATCGCCGGCTCGGCGCTCAATGCCCAGTCGCTGCGGCTCAACACCACGGCCTCCAACCTTGCCAACGCCGACAGCGTGACCACCGAGACGGGCGAACCCTACCGCGCCAAGCAGGTCGTCTTCGCCGCCCGCCAGATGGCGGGGCCGGCTTCGGTCGGCGTGCAGGTGACCCAGATCGTCGACAGCGCGGCGCCGATGCGGCTGGTGTACGAGCCGAACAATCCGGCGGCGAACGCCGAAGGCTATGTCGAGATGCCCAACGTGAACGTCGCCGAGGAGATGGTGAACATGATCTCGGCCTCGCGTTCGTACCAGAACAACGCCGAGATCATGAACACGGCACGGACATTGCTTCAACGTACCCTGCAGATCGGACAGTAAGCGCTGTCCGGCAAATGATGCCGTGAGCAGGAGAGATTCATGACCACCGTCTCGAACAACACGACAGCGGAAAACGTACTGTCCAAGCTGGCCCGCAGCGAACCCGTGCAGGCGGCGGAAGAGGACATGCAGGGACGTTTTCTCAAGCTGCTGACCACCCAGCTCCAGAACCAGGATCCGATGAATCCGATGGAGAACGCCGAGTTGACCTCGCAGCTCGCGCAGATGAGCACGGTCGATGGCATCGAGCGCCTCAACAAGATGGTGCAGTCCTTCTTCGATTCGCAGGCTTCGTCCGAGGGCCTGAACGCTGCGGCGCTGATCGGGCGCGGCGTGCTGGTCGAGGGCCAGCGCGTGGTGCTGACCGAGGCCGGCGGGATCGGCGGCTTCGAAATCGACGGCCCGGCGGATACCACGACGCTGACGATCAGGGACAGTTCGGGTCTGGTGGTCAAGCAGATGGTCTTCGACGGCCTCGAGGCCGGCAGCCACAACTTCGTCTGGGACGGCACGGCGGAAGACGGCTCGCGCGCGGCCGACGGCGTCTACACGCTGTCCCTGTCGGCGACGCGTGGCGACGACAAGGTCGAGGGGCGCACGCTGCAGTTCGGTGCCGTCACCAGCATCGTTCGCGGCACCAAGGGCACCGACCTGCAGGTGGGCGACCTCGGCCTGTTCAAGTTGGACGACATCAAGCAGATCCTCTGATCCGGAGCACCGATCATGGCATTCCAGCAAGGCCTTAGCGGCCTGAACTCCTCCTCCAAGGCGCTCGACGTCATCTCGAACAACGTCGCCAACGCCAGCACCGTGGGCTTCAAGAACTCCGGCACGGTGTTCGCGGACGCCTATGCCTCGTCGCTCACCGGCGCCGTGTCGAAAATCCAGATCGGCATCGGCAGCGCGGTGCAGGCGGTGCGCCAGGCCTTCACCCAGGGCAACGTCACCACCACCAGCAACCCGCTGGACATGGCGATCAACGGCAACGGCTTCTTTGAGATCGAACTGCAGAACGGCGGTTACGCGCTGTCGCGCAACGGGCAGTTCGACATCAACAAGGAAGGCTACATCGTCACCTCGCTCGGCGACCGCCTGATGGGCTACCAGGCGATCGATCCGGTGTCGGGCGACGTCTATGCGCCGGCAACGGCCTCGGTGGATACCTTCCGGCCGCTGATCGTGCCCGCCTCGGGCGTGGGGGCGATAGAGACCTCGGAAATCAGCCTGAACCTGAACCTCAGTGCCGATGCCGAAGTGATTCCGACGCCGGCGCCACCGGCCGCGGCGATCGATCCGTCGGACCCGCTGACCTACACGTACTCGACCGGAATCCCGATCTTCGATTCGCTGGGCAAGGAGCACACGCTGTCCTTCTACTTCGTGCGCCGCAGCGACGTCGTCGACACCACGACGGCGCCCCCGACCTACAGCGAATGGGATGCCTACACCGTCGTCGACAACGACACCAGCACGCTCACCCACAATTCCACGATCGGTTTCGATGGCGTGGGCCGGGTGGCCGCGGTCACGCCGCATGTGACGGCGGGCGTCACGCCGCCGACCAACGGCTCGGTGTTCAGCGCGCTGCTGGGGACGGACGCGGTCAACCCGAACGTGTCCACGCTGGGGCTGAACGCCATCACGCAGTTCGGCGGCGAGTCGAAACCGCGCGAACTGAAGCAGGACGGGGCCCCGCCGGGAGAAATATCCGGCCTGTCGATCAGCCGTAACGGCATCATCCAGGCGCGTTACTCGAACGGCGACACCAAGGACGTCGGCATTGTCAACCTGACCACCGTGCGCAACAACAACGGCTTGTCGCCCATCGGCAACAACTACTGGGTCGAGACGCCGGAGTCCGGCGGCTTCGCGCGGGGCACGCCGGGCAACGGCATGAATGGCGTCATCTCCGCCGGCCAGGTCGAGGAGTCGAACGTCGACCTGACCCAGGAACTGGTGCAGATGATCATCCAGCAGCGCAACTACCAGGCCAACGCGCAGTCGATCCGCACACAGGACCAGATCCTGCAGACGCTGGTCAACCTGCGCTGATGACGGCAGGGGTTCGTTCCGGGCAGCCCGGGCAGGGGGAGTAGAGCATGGACCGTCTGATCTATACGGCGATGACCGGCGCCACCGGGACGATGAACCAGCAGGCGGCGGTGTCGAACAACATCGCCAATGCTGCGTCCACCGGCTTTCGCGCACAGATGCACAAGCTGCGCGGCGTGGAAATCCAGACCGAGGCCTTCCGCTCGCGTTCGTTCGCGGTCGACGCCAGCATTGCCAACGACTTCACCCCGGGGCCGATTCAGTACACCGGCCGGCCCTACGACGTGGCGGTGGAAGGCAAGGGCTGGCTGGCCGTGCAACTGCCCGACGGCAGCGAAGGCTATACCCGCGACGGCAGCCTCACGCTGAGCCCCGCCGGCATCCTGCAGACCCGCGACGGGCTGCCGGTGGCGGGCGACGGCGGGCCGATCGCGCTGCCGCCCGATACCGAGATCGTCATCGGCCGCGACGGCTCGGTGTCGTCCATCGACCCGAACGGCAACATCGTCAATATCGTCGCCCGGCTCAAGCTGGTGAATCCGCCCGAGGCCGAACTGGTGCGTGGCGATGACGGCCTGTTCCGGCTCGCCGGCGGCGCGCCGGCGCCGGCGGACGAGAACGTGCAGGTCGCGGGCGGCTACCTCGAAGGCAGCAACGTCAATGTCGCCGACCAGATGGTGCAGATGATCTCGCTCGCGCGGCAGTTCGAGATGCAGGTCCGCATGCTGCAAACGGCCGAAGCCAACGACCGTGCCGCCACGCAGGTGCTGGCTGCGCGCTGAGGCGCGCGCGGGCGCCGATGCCCGCCGTCTGCCCCCTTGCGCATGATTAGCACGGTTTTTGCGTTGTTTATCGCGGGATGGCCGTGGCCGGCAAGGGCCTAGACTGATTCCGTGCAAGAAGCGGCAATCGCCGCCGCGTGCCGGCAAGGCCTGCCGGCACGGCAACGCAGAACAGAGGACTCCATCATGATCCGCTCCCTGTGGACCGCCCGTACCGGGCTCGATGCCCAGCAGACTTCGCTGGACGTGATCTCCAACAACCTCGCCAACGTCTCGACCAACGGCTACAAGCGCCAGCGCGCGGTGTTCGAGGATCTGCTGTACCAGACGATCCGCCAGCCGGGGGCGCAGACCACGCAGCAGACCCAGGTGTCGAGCGGCCTGCAAATCGGTACCGGGGTGAGGCCGGTGGCCACCGAGCGCATCTTCACCCAGGGCAGTCCGCAGCAGACGGGCGGCGCGCTCGATCTCGCGATACAGGGCAACGGTTTCCTGCAGATCGCGATGCCCGACGGCACCACGGCCTACACCCGCGACGGTGCGCTGCAGCTCGACAACCAGGGCAACGTCATCACCGCCAGCGGCTACCAGTTGCTCGACGCCATCCAGATCCCCGCCGATGCCACGCAGATCTCCATCGGCAAGGACGGCACCGTCACCGTCAAGCTGCCCAACCAGATCGAGATGCAGCCCGTCGGCCAGATCCAGCTCGCCACCTTCGTCAATCCGGGCGGCCTGCAGAGCATGGGCGAGAACCTGTTCTACGAGACGGCGTCGAGCGGCGAGGCCACGCCGACCGAGCCGGGCACCAACGGCGCCGGCGTCATCAACCAGGGCTACGTCGAGAACTCGAACGTGAATGTCGCCGAGGAACTCGTCAGCATGATCGTCACGCAGCGAGCCTACGAGCTGAATTCGCGCGCCATCTCGACATCCGACCAGATGCTGGGCCGCCTGACCCAATTGTGATGGCCCAATTGTGATGACCCGCTTGCGAGAGCTCCATCGCCAGGGCCACGCCGTGAGGCCGATGATGAAAACGCTTCTCCCCTCCTGCCTGTTCGCCGTGCTGGCGCTGCTGTCGGGCTGCGCCTCGATCAATACCGTGCCGCCGACCGCAGTGCACCAGCCCATGAGCGTGCGCCCGGACAGCCGTGCCGGCGCGCAGCCCGCCAACGGCGCCATCTACCAGACGGCGCTGGCGCGCCCGCTGTTCGAGGATCGCCGCGCCCGCCATGTCGGCGACATCGTCACGATCAACCTCGTCGAGCGCAACACTGCGACCAAGAGCGCCAACACCAGCGCCACGCGCAATTCCGAAATGACGGGCGGCATCACGGCGACCTCACGCCTGCCGCTGGGTGGGCTGAACGGCCTCAGCGTCGAGGCCGGGGTGGATTCCGGCTTCAACGGCACGGGCTCGGCCGGCGCCAACAACGCCTTCAACGGCACGATCACGGTGACGGTCATCGACGTGTATCCGAACGGCAACCTGCTGGTGTCGGGCGAGAAGGTGCTCGCGATCAACCAGGGCAGCGAGTTCATCCGCTTCTCGGGCGTGATCGACCCCAACACCGTGACCACGACCAACACCGTGCAATCCACGCAGGTCGCCGATGCGCGCATCGAATACCGCGGCAGCGGCGTCATCGACCAGTCCAACACCATGGGCTGGCTGCAGCGCTTCTTCCTCGCCGTCCTGCCTTTCTGATCGAGATCCGACATGAGCGCCTTCAAAGCCCTGCTGACACGTGCGCTGGTGGTGGCCGTGGCCGCTGGCATCTTCTTCGTCTCGGCGGCCGAGGCCGCGCCCGAGCGCATCAAGGACCTGGCCACCATCGCCGGCGTGCGCGAGAACCAGCTCGTCGGCTACGGCCTGGTGGTCGGCCTGGACGGCAGCGGCGACCAGACCACGCAGACGCCCTTCACCAAGCAGAGCATCGTCAACATGCTCGGCAACATGGGCGTTACCGTACCGCAGGGCACCAACATGCAGCTGAAGAACGTCGCCGCGGTGATGGTGACGGCCAGCCTGCCGCCCTTTGCCCGGCCCGGCCAGCCGATCGACGTCACCGTGTCGTCGATCGGCAATGCCAAGAGCCTGCGCGGCGGCACGCTGGTGATGACGCCGCTCAAGGGCGCGGACGGGCAGGTCTATGCGGTGGCGCAGGGCAACCTCGCCGTCGGCGGCGCAGGCGGCGCGGCGGGCGGCGCGGCGCAGACCATCAACCACCTGGCGGCGGGACGGATTCCCGGCGGCGCGACGGTGGAGCGCGGCGTCGCCGCGGCGGTCGGGCAGGGCGACTTCGTCATGGTCGAGCTCAACGAGGCCGACTTCAATACCGCGGGCCGGGTGGTGGATGCCATCAACACTGTCGCGCCGGGCGCGGCGCGCGCGCTGGACGGGCGCAGCATCCAGGTGCTGGCGCCGTCCGACGTCTCGCGCCGCGTGGCCTTCCTGGGCCAGCTCGAAAACCTGAGGGTGACGCCGGGCGAACAGACCGCCAGGGTCATCGTCAACTCCCGGACCGGCTCGGTCGTCATGAACCAGCGCGTGACGCTGCAGAACGTGGCCGTGTCGCACGGCAACCTGACCGTCACCGTCGATAGCCAGACCCAGGTCAGCCAGCCGGCGCCGTTCTCGCAGGGCGTGACGGTGGCGGCGCAGAACCAGGGCCAGGTGGACATCCGTCAGGACGGCGGCAGCATCCACAACGTGCGCGCCGGCGGCAATCTCGCCGACGTGGTCAAGGCGCTCAACGCGCTCGGCGCCAAGCCGATGGACCTGGTCAGCATCCTGCAGGCAATGAAGGCGGCCGGTGCGCTGCGCGCCGAGCTAGAGATCATCTGAGGCGGGACATGAACGCCGGCGTCCAGCTCAACGCCCTCGACCCCAACTCGTTCGCCGAGCTTCAGCGCCTGGCGCGCACCGAGGGCCAGTCGAACGAAGCGCTGCGTGCGGCGGCGAAGCAGTTCGAGGCGCTGTTCATGCAGATGCTGCTGAAGTCGATGCGCGACGCCACGCCGTCGAACAGTCTGCTCGACAGCGACCAGACCCGCATGTACCAAAGTATGCTCGATCAGCAGCTTGCGCTGAACCTGTCGCAGTCGCGCGGCACGGGCCTCGCGGATGCGCTCTTCCGCCAGCTCGGCGGCAAGGACGAGGGCGCGGGCGGCGCGGATGCGGCGCTGCCGGGGCAGGGCGCCACGGGCGGCAATGGCGGCTTCGATCTTGCCGGCGCCATCCGTCGGCCGGCAATTTCTGCCGTGGCCGGGCGTGCGGCGCTTGCCGTGTCGCCGGACAGGGCGGGGGATTCCCCGGCTGGCCTGGACACCGGTTCCGTGGCCGGAAACGCGCTGCTCGAAGCGCGTTTCCGGGAGGCGCTCCAGCATGTGCGCGACGCCGGCGGCGCGGTCTCGGACAAGGTCCGGGGCTTCGTCGCCGAGCTCTGGCCGCATGCGGTCGAGGCCAGCAAGCGCACCGGCATCCCGCCGGCCTTCATGGTGGCCCAGGCGGCGCTGGAAACGGGCTGGGGCGAGAAGCAGTTGCGCCACGCCGATGGCCGCCCCAGCCACAACCTGTTCAACATCAAGGCCGGCTCGGCCTGGAGCGGCAGGACGGTCGACCGCGCGGTCACCGAGTATGCCGATGGCCGCGCCTATACCGAGGCGGCGCGCTTCCGCGCGTATTCGTCCTATGCCGAGTCCTTCCGCGACTATGCCGAACTGATGACGCGCAGCCCGCGCTACGCGGGCGTGCTCGGCCAGACGGACGCCGGCGGCTTCGCGCGCGGGTTGCAGGATGCGGGCTATGCGACCGATCCGCAGTACGCCGACAAGCTCACCCGCATCATCGGCGGCACGACGCTGCGCAGCGCGCTCGCCGGCATCGGCTGATCCTGCCGCAGAAATTGCCGGCCGAGGGTTGGCATCTTTCTTGCTGATCTCCTGTCAGGAAATCGCAGATCAGGAAGACCATCATGGCTGGCATGCTCAACATCGGAATGACGGGCCTCAATGCCGCACAGGCCCAGCTCGCCACGACCAGCCACAACATCACCAACGTCAATACCGCCGGCTACCACCGCCAGACGGTCGGCCAGGGGGCGCTGGAGCCGCTCTTCACCGGCGCCGGCTTCTTCGGCCAGGGCACGCGGGTGTCCTCGGTCACGCGCTCCTACGACCAGTTCCTGGAGAGCCAGGTCCTGCAGGCCGACAACCGCCGCTCGCAGTATGCCGCCTACGGCGCGCAGATCGGGCAGATCAACAACCTGCTGGCCGACAGCACGACGGGTTTGTCGCCGGCGATGGCGAACTTCTTCGCCGGCGTGCAGGAGGTGGCGTCCAATCCCACCAGCCCGGCCGCGCGCCAGGCGCTGATTTCCAATGCCCAGTCGCTGGCGACCCGCTTCCACTCCCTGAATGCCCGCATGGAAGAGATCCGCGAGGGCGTGGAAGGCAGCCTCGTGCAGACCGTCGAGTCGATCAACAGCTACGCCAAGGCGATCGCCGAGATGAACCAGCGCATCGTCGTCGCCCAGGCGGGCGGTGCCGGTACGCCCGCCAACGACCTGCTCGACCAGCGCGACCTGTTGCTGGGCGAACTCAACAAGCTGGTGAAGATCACGGTCGTCGAGGAATCGGACGGCGCGAACGCCAGCGGCGCGGTGTCCGTATTCATCGGCTCGGGGCAGTCGCTGGTGCTGCGCGGCGCGGTGTCGACCTTCGAGGTGATCCCGAGCGCGAGTGATCCGGAGCGCGGCGCGGTCTCGATGGTTGCGCCGGGCGGCAACAGGATCGAGCTGGCCGAGTCGCTGCTCACGGGCGGGACGCTGGGGGGGCTGCTGGAGTTCCGCCGCGTATCGCTCGACGCGGCGCAGAACGAGCTGGGCCTGATCGCGCTGGGCATCACCGAAACCTTCAATGCGCAGCACAAGCTGGGCATCGATCTCGAAGGCGTCTTCGGCAAGAATTTCTTCAAGCCGATCACGCCCACCGTCGTGCCGGCCACGGCCGGCGTCGCCACCAGCATCACCGACGTGAGCGAGGTGCGGGCGAAGGACTATCGCGTCGCCGTCGACAACATCGGCGGCACGGTGAAGCTGTTCGCGGGCGACGAGGAGGTGGCGTCGCAGGCCCTGCCGGCGACCTGGCCGGTGACGCTCGAGGGCGGCGGCCTGTCCGTCACCGTCCCCAGCGCGGCGAGCATTCCCGAGAAGGGCCTGCTGATCCAGCCGACGCGCGATGCCGCGAGCCATATCTCGGTGGCGATCACCGATTACCGCGAAATCGCCGCCGGCGGCCCGGTGTCGGTGAGCGCGCCGCTGGTCAACCAGGGCACGGGCAAGCTCGCCGACATCGATGTCCGCAGTATCGCCGGCATGGACGGGGCGGGTGACGGCAAGCCGGATTTCGCGTCGTTTTCCGCCAGCTTCAGCGGCACCAGCCTGTCGGTGCCGGCCGGCTACACGATCGAGCGCCTGAGGCAGGATGCGACGAGCGGACAGTGGGTGGCCGACACGGCCTATCCGAGCGGGAGCGCCACGACCTTCGATCCGGCCACCGATTCTTCGGGGGCGCAGTTCCGCATCACCGGGCCGGGCGGCTATGCGTTCGACTTCAAGTTCAGCGGCTCGCCCGAGTCCGGGGACAGCTTCGAGTTCGCGTCGAACGCCGCCGGCGTGGCCGACAACCGCAACGCCGTCGCGCTCGGCGCGCTGCAGACTTCGAAGGTGATGCTGGCCGACGGCAGCGGACGGCCGACCGCCACCTTCCAGTCAATCTATGCCCAGACCGTGACCACGGTCGGCAACAAGACCCGCGAGGTCCAGGTCAACGAGTCCGCCCAGCAGGCGCTGCTCGACCAGGCGACGGCGTCGCGCGACAGCGTATCGGGTGTCAACCTGGACGAAGAGGCGGCCAATCTCGTCCGTTTCCAGCTCGCCTATCAGGCGTCGGCGCGCGTCATGACCGTGGCGCAGCGCCTGTTCGACGAACTCATCGCCATCGGCCGCTGAGCCGGGCAGGGAGAGCATCATGCGTATTTCGACCAACATGATCTACGACCGCAGCGTGAGCTCGATTCAGCAGCAGTGGTCGGGCCTCCTGCACACGGCGCAGCAGGTATCCACCGGCCGCCGCGTGCTGACGCCCGCCGACGATCCGATCGCATCGGCGCGCGCGCTCGAGATCGGCCAGACGCAGGCGGTCAACAAGCAGTTCGGCGAGAACATCGGTTACGCCGACGATGCACTGAAGCTGCTCGAATCCCGCCTGGAAGGGGCGGGCGAGATCCTGCAGTACGTGCGCACGCGCGCGGTGCAGGCGGGCAACGGCGACAGTACGATGAAGCCGGAGGACCTGCGTTCGCTGGCGGTCGACATGAAGGCGCAGTTCGAGGCCATGCTCGCTTTGGCCAACAGCCAGGATGGCATGGGCGAGTACATCTTCGGCGGCTATCGTGCGCAGATGCAGCCCTTCAATGGCAACGAGGCCGGCGTCAGCTATGCCGGGGACCAGGGCGAGCGCAGCATCCAGGTCTCGGCCTCGCGCTACATGGCGATCAGCCTGCCCGGTTCGGATGTGTTCGACCGCACGCTGACGCTCGATACCGAGTCGATCAAGATCTACGGTGCGCTCGACAACGAAGGCGACGCCGCGCCCACGCTGGCCGCCGTCGACCCGGCCGCGGTCAGGCAGGCCACGCGCTACCAGTTGGTCTTCGACGAGGGGACGGGCAGCTATGACGTCACCCGCATCGGGCAGGACGGCAACGAGGTGCCGCCGGCGGTCACGCTGATGCCGCCCGGCGCCACGATCGACGGCCTGGAACTGTCGCTGCCGGCCACCGGCGTGGCCGACGGCGATGCGTTCGAGATCTACGTGCCGTCGACCAGCATGCTCAACAACATGGCCATGTTCGCCGCCACGCTGGAAAAGCAGAACGGAGTGTCGGGCATGACCGGGGCGGTCGCCTTTGCGCTGGAAACCTTGGACGCCGGCCAGGAGAACATCCTCAAGGTGCGCGCGCAGATCGGCTCGCAACTGACCGAGACCCAGGCGCTGGCCGACCTCGGCAGCGACCTCGACATACAGTACGCGGCGACGCTGTCCAACCTGCAGGACGTCGATTACGTCGAGGCGATCTCGCAGCTCACGCAGCGGCAGACCTACCTGCAGGCGGCACAGCAGTCCTTCATGAAGGTGTCGGGCCTGTCCCTGTTCAATTTCCTGAACTGAGAGTCATCATGCGCGCCCTGCCCGCACTGGCGGTTTCCCTCCTTGCCGCGCTCACCCTGGCCGGCTGCGCTTCGGCGCCCGCCCCCGAACAGGCCGCGCCGGGACCATCCGCGCCGTCCGCCCAGGCTCCGGAGCAGAAGCAGGAGGCGTCCAGGCTGTCGCGCGGGCTGGACGAGGCCGAGCGCTTCGCCGCCGACTACGGCGGCCCGGTGGCCGCGATCGCCGGCGGACTGATGATGCTGGACGATCTGAAGATGCTCGAGCCGGAGTACCTGGCCGGCGGCCTGGTGGCGTTCGCGATCTACGATCCGTTCGCGCCGACATGGCGGGTCGACGTGCGCGAGGCCGGGGGCGACCGCGTGCGCATGGCGCTGCGCATGAAGTCACTGTTCACCGGCGGTGATGGCGAGGCGCGCCAGGTCTTCCTGCGCAACGCGCGGCAGATGGTGGAGGCGGGCGGTTTTGCCGGCTACGAGATCGTGCACTACGAGGAAGGCGTCGAATCGACGCGGCCGTTCGCGCGCCGCTACGCCAACGCCGAAATCCAGCTCCTGCGCTCGCGCATCTTCCCGGCCTTGTGACCCGCCCCCTCCGGCTCAGCGCGGCGGGGGCGGCGCCTGCAGGGGCGCGAGCAATTCGAGCATGCGGTCGATTTCGTCGAAGCCGCGCTCGAACAGGCTCTGCAGCACCGGGGCGAAGTTGGTCATGATCAGCAGCACGCCGACGAAGCCGGCGGTGAGCGTCACCGGAAAGCCGACCGCGAACAGGTTGAGCTGCGGCGCCGCGCGGGTGAGCACGCCGAGCGAGACGTTGGCCACCAGCAGCACGCCGATCACCGGCAGCGACAGCAGCAGGCCGGCGGCGAAGACGGCGGCGCCGGCGCGGGCGATGTAGCCCCAGCCGTCGGCGCGGATGGCGTCGGTGCCCACCGGCAGCCATTCGAAGCTGCGCACCAGCACCTCGATCATCAGCAGGTGGCCGTTCACCGCGAGGAACAGCAGGGTGGCGATCAGGCTGAGGAAGTCCGACAGCACGGCGGTCTGCCCGCCCGCGTCGGGGTCGAAGAAGATGGCGAAGGACAGGCCCATCTGCATGCCGATCAGCGCCCCGGCCATATCCACCGCGGCGAACACGAGGCGCATCATGAAGCCCACCGCGATGCCGATGAAGATCTGCTGGCCGAAGATGGCGAGCCCGAGGCCGGAGCCCGGCGCCACCTCGGGCATCGGCGGCATCGCCGGCAGCAGCGCGATGCCCACGCCCAGGCCGATGGCGAGCCGCACGCGGGCGGGAGCGCCGCGGTTGGAGAATACCGGCGCCGAGGCGAACAGGCCCAGCAGGCGCGCCAGCGGAAACATCGCCGCGGCGAGCCAGGCGTCGAGCTGGGCGGCGCTTACGCTGAGCATCGGTGCGGGGGAGGCGGGGGCAGGACGCGCGGCCTCAGCCGATCATCGTCGGGATGGATTCGAACAGCCGGCGCATGAAGTCGGTCAGCACGGTGATCATCCACGGGCCGGCCAGCACCAGCGTGACGAAGATGGCGATGAGCTTGGGCACGAAGGTCAGCGTCATCTCGTTGATCTGCGTCGCGGCCTGGAAGATGCTGATGATCAGGCCGGTGACGAGCGCGGCGAGGAACAGCGGCGCCGATACCATCAGGGTGACTTCGACGGCCTGGCGGCCCAGTTCGATGACGGAGGTGGGAGTCATGGTCGGTTCCTCTCGGTGCCCCGCGCTAGACCGCGAAGCTCTGCACCAGCGAGCCGATCAGCAGCGTCCAGCCGTCGACCAGCACGAACAGCATGATCTTGAAGGGCAGCGACACGATCACCGGCGACATCATCATCATGCCCATCGACATCAGCACCGACGCGACCACCATGTCGATGATGATGAAGGGAATGAAGACGATGAAGCCGATCTGGAAAGCGGTCTTGATTTCGGAGGTGACGAAGGCCGGGATGATGACGCGCATCGGCAGGTCCTCGGCCTTTTCCACCGGCGGCACCTTGGCCAGCCCGGCGAACAGCGTCAGGTCGGGTTCGCGCACCTGCGCCAGCATGAAGGTCCTGACCGGCACCGAGGCGCGCTGCAAGGCCTCGTCGAACTGGATCTGGCCTTCGGACATGGGCAGGTAGGCGTCGGTATAGACGCGCTCGGCGACCGGCGCCATGATGAAGAAGCTCAGGAACAGGGCCAGGCCGAGCAGCACCTGGTTGGGCGGCGAGGTCTGCGTGCCCATGGCCTGGCGCAGCAGCGAGAACACGATGATGATGCGGGTGAAGCTGGTCATCATCAGCACCATGGCCGGGATGAAGCTCAGCAGCGTCATCAGCAGCAGCGTCTGGATGGTCAGGCTGTAGGTGGTGCCGCCCCCCGGCGTGGCCGTGCTGGTGATCGCCGGCAGCGCCTGCGCCTGCACGATCAGCGGCAGGCCGGCCAGCGCCAGTGCCAGGCCCGTGCGCAGCAGGGGCGATGGACGGTGGCGTTCAGCGCGCATCGCGGCGCTCCATCGCTTGCTTCAGCCAGGCCGGAAAGGAGCGCTGGGGCGAGGGCGGAGCGCCGCCCCCGGTGGCCGGCGGCAGGTCTTCAGGCCTCATCTCGTGCAGCTTGGTGACCGAGCCCGGGGCCACGCCGAGCACCAGCACCTGTTCGCCCAGGCGCACCAGCACCACCCGTTCGCGCGGTCCCACCGCCGCCGCGCCCAGGACCTTGATCGCGGCGGCGCTGCCGCGCGGCGCGGCCAGGCGGCGGATCAACCACAGGCAGGCCAGCAGCAGGGCGATGACGACGGCAAGGCCCGACAGCATCTGGAACAGGCTGCCGGCCAGTTCGGCGGGCGCGGCGTTGCCCGAGGGCGCCGCCGCGGCCTGCGCCAGTGCATCGGCGGCGCCCAGCGACAGCAGCGGCAGGATCAGGAAGCGCGAACGATGCACGGCGGCCCCGCGTTCAGTTGCGGATCTTGCGCATGCGTTCGGCCGGACTGATGATGTCCGTCAGGCGGATGCCGAACTTGTCGTTGACCACCACGACCTCGCCCTGCGCGATCAGGGTGCCGTTGACCAGCACGTCCATCGGCTCGCCGGCCAGGCCGTCCAGCTCGACCACCGAGCCGTGCGCCAGTTGCAGCAGGTTGCGGATCGTCAGTTTGGTGCGCCCCAGCTCCACGGTGATCTGCACCGGGATGTCGAGGATCATGTCGAAGTCGTTCAGCGAGCCCTTGGCGGGGCTGCCGGCGCCGAATTCCTCGAATATCTGGCTGGCCGGGCGAGCCTGGTAGGGCGAGTCTTCCATCGCCGCGGCGGCGAGTTCGGCGGCGACGCGGGCGGCTTCGCTGTCGCCGCCCTGGCTGGCTTCGCTCACCGCCTGCTCCTGCATCGCGGCAGCCCAATCGTCATCGGAAATCTGGTCGTCGTCAGCCATTCTGGCCTCCAGCTAGCAAGGGTGAGGGCTCCTCTTCGTGTGTGAGGATGCGTTCCACCCGGATGGCGTATCGCCCGTTCTTGGTTCCCTGCCTGCACTCGAACACCGGTACGCCATCGATCTCGGCCGACAGAACCTCGGGCACGTTCAGGGGAATCACGTCGCCGACCCGCATGTCGACGATGTCGCGCAGGGTGACGCGCGCCGTGCCGAGGTTGCAGTACAGCTCGACGTCGGCCGCGCGCAACTGGCGCGACAGCAGCTTGATCCAGCGCCGGTCGGAGGTGATGTGGTCGCTCTGCATCGTCGAGTAGAGCAGGTCGCGGATCGGCTCCAGCATCGAGTAAGGGAAGCACACGTGCATCTCGGCCTGGGCGCCGCCGATCTCGAGCGAGAAGGTCGTCGCGATGACGATCTCGGAGGGCGTGGCGATGTTGGCGAACTGCGAGTTCATCTCGGAGCGCACGTATTCGAACTCGAGCTTGAACACCGGCGCCCAGGCCTTTGTGTACTCGGCGAACACGACGTCGAGCATGCCCTGGATGATGCGCTGCTCGGTCGGCGTGAAGTCGCGGCCTTCGACCCGGGTGTGGAAGCGCCCGTCGCCGCCGAACATGTTGTCGACAACGAGAAAGACGAGGTTCGGGTCGAAGACGATCAGCCCGGTGCCGCGCATCGGCTTGGCCGTGACCAAGTTGAGGTTGGTGGGCACGACCAGGTTGCGCACGAATTCTGCGTACTTCTGGACCTTGATCGTGCCGACGGAGACTTCGGTATTGCGGTGTACATAGTTGAAGAAGCCGATGCGCAGATAGCGCGCGAAGCGCTCGTTGATCAGCTCCATCGTGGGCATGCGCCCGCGAACGATGCGCTCCTGCGTGCCCAGGTTGTAGGGGCGCACGCCCTCGGTCGATTGTTCCTCGACCTCGGGCTCGTCGGATTCTCCGGTCACGCCCCGCAGCAGGGCGTCGACTTCTTCTTGGGAGAGAAAATCCGAGGACATGGCGTTTGTCCGCTACTGGATGATGAAGGAGTTGAACAGCACCGCCTGGATCGGGCCCGTCGAGGTGGTGCGGCCGCGGGCATCGGTCTGGACCGGGAAGCCGAGCGCTGCGTTGGTCTCATCGACGATGCTGGCGGCCAGCAGTTCGCGGCCTTCGGTGGTGAACAGTTCCGACGGCAGGCGGCTCGACAGCAGCAGGTTGATGCGGTGCCGGATCTCCGGCATGTAGCCCTTGAGGCCGTCGCCGGTCTTGGCGTCGGCGACGCGCAGCACGATCACGGTCTGCAGGTAGTGGTCGCCCTCGTCGCGGCGCAGGTTCACCGTGAAGGGGTCCAGCGGCACGAAAGTGGGGGGCTTGGACAGATCCACCACCGGGGTGGGCGGCGGCGCGGGCGGGGTGACGACCGCCGACGTGGCGGCGCCGTCCTCGCCCCCCTTGTCCTTGTTCTTGAGCAACAGCAGTACCGCGAGGCCCGCCATGGCGATCAGCGCCACGAGCAGCACGATGACGATGGCGATGAGCAGCTTGCTCTTGCCCTTGGGGGGGGCTTCTCCGCCCGCTTCCGGTTTGGTTGGCGCCTTGGCCATGCGATCCTCCTGATACCTTGCCAAAATTATCCCGGAAGATCGCACGCCGCGAAGCGTGGAAAAGTGGGGCAGAGCTGCCCCAATTCAAGCGCTTCAGACGAAGGTGTCGACCAGTCCGTCGTGTTGCTGCTGCCACACCGCGGGCTTGCCGCCGGCAGTATCCGCGAACGTCTCGCCGCTGCCGCCCGCGTGGCGGCCTTGTCCGCCGCCATCGCTGCCCGCGCTCCGGTCTTCGGAGGTGCTGACGTCGGCCTGTCCCAGGCTGATGCCGGACTGCTGGAGTATCTCGCGCAAACGCGGCAGCGCCTGCTCGAGTGCGTCACGCGCGGCCTGACTGGAGGCGACGAACTGCGCCGTGGTCTGGTCGCCGCTGAGCGAGATCGACACCTCCAGCTTGCCGAGGTTCGGCGGCGTCAGCACCAGCTCGGCCTTGCTCTCCGCGCGGCCGAGCATCCACCGTACCTGGTTGCCGACGTCTTCGGCCCATGCATGCTGGCTTGCGGGCGTCTGGACCGGCAACTGCGGCGTCGACGGAGCCGGTGCGTGCCGCAGCACGCCAAGCAGGTTCGCACCATGATGCCCTCCCGATGCCTGGGCGGGCTGCTGGATCGCCATGTCGCCGTCCCCGGCCTGCAGCGCCGCGGCCGTTCCCGCGGCCTTGTCGGCGATGGCCGCCATGATCGGCAGGCGCCCCTGCACCGACTGCGCCGCGGTGTCGGCATCCGCGCCGGCGTTCGCCAGTCCCGTATCGTCTTTCGGCAGCAGGCCGGCATTCTGAAGCGATTTCCCGGTGCTGTCACCCGCCGCCAGGTCGCCGTCGGCCTCGCCGGCGGCGCTTGCCGTTTCCGAGCGCAGGGCGGCAATCGCTGCCGGCAGGCCGGCAATGGCGGCGGCATCGGCGGTGCCGGCGGCATCCGTGCCCTCTTCGGCCGGCGCCGTCCCGGAGTCGTGAGGCGAGTCGGGGTTTCCGCGCTGGCCGTCGTTGCCGCTGGCCGTGCCGTCCGTTGCGGCGGCGGTTTCGGCCGTGCCGCGTCCCGCGTCCGCGTCCGGGGTTTGCGGCTGGGCGCGTTCCGGTTCCTGCGCTGTGCTGCGCTGTGCGCTGCGATCGGCTTCCCGCTGCCGTACGGGCGAGGCGGTGCGCGGTGAGGCGTCGCTGGCGCGTGTGGTTTGGGTTTGAGCCGGTTGGGCGTGTGAAGCGTGCAACTGGTTCTGCAGCGTGCGCGAGAAAGAGGCCTGTTGCTTGCCGGGGCCGATCAGGCCGGCCAGGCCGGTAGTCATCGCCTGGTCGGACAGCTTGCGCCCGGCGGTACCTTGCAGGCCCTGGGCCAGGCTGGAGGAGGAAACGGATGCGGGCATGGTCTGGCGCCTCTGGAACATGGATGAGCAGGGCTCTCAATGCAAAAGGCGTGCCACTGGGCATGCGGGTCGGCGGAAGCTCCGCCGTGGCGCTCAGTCGTGGGAGGGGCCGTCGCCGTCGAGGCTTGCTCGCCCGCGCCGCGCCGCATGCTCGTCGGCCATCTTCTGTTCCTGGCGGGCTTCGATGCGGGCGAGGCCCGCCTGATGCCGCTGCGACAGGGTGTCGAAGGCCTTGAGCTTGTTGCGTTGCGTGAGCCATTGCTGCTGGCCCTGCGCCGTCTGCTGATGCGACTGCTCGACCATCTTGCGCTGGGCGAGAATGGCATCGTCCAGGCGCGCGATGAAGGCGCCGTAGTTGCGCCAGGCATCCGGGCTGAGGCCCTCGCGGGCGGCTTCGACGAAACGCTGGTTGTACTCGCGCCGGTAGTCTTCGAGCATCTGCAGCTTTTGCGCCACGTCCCGTTCGGCGGCGACCAGTTCGCCCAGGCGGCGGGCGGCGTCGTCGGTGCGGGTCTGGGCGAGGTCGAGGAGGGGCTGCAGATGGAAGCGAGTATTCATGGGAGCCGCATAGCCTCGTTTCTGGCGCCCCGGAGGGCAGTATGACTCCGTATTCTAGCCGCTGTGCGCGGTTTGGCACTTTTCTCGTGCCGCGGGCGCGCGGACGATGTCACGCTCACGCCGAGAACACCTGTGCCAGCTTCTGCAGCGCGCCGTCGTAGGGCTCGCGCTCGTTGATGCCTTGCTGCAGGAAGGCCTCGAGACGCGGGTAGAGCTGTACCGCCGTGTCCAGCACCGGGTCGCCGCCCGGCTGGTAGGCGCCCACCGCGATCAGGTCGCGCGAGCGCTGGTAGCGCGAGAAGAACTGCTTGAACTGGCGCACGACGGCGAAATGGTCGTCGCCGACGAGGCCGTGCATGGCGCGCGAGATCGATTGCTCGATGTCGATGGCCGGATAGTGGCCCTGGTCCGCCAGGTTGCGCGACAGCACGAAGTGGCCGTCGAGGATGGCACGCGCGGCGTCGGCGATGGGGTCCTGCTGGTCGTCGCCTTCGGCGAGCACGGTGTAGAAGGCGGTGATCGAGCCGCCGCCTTCGGGGCCGTTGCCGGCGCGCTCGACCAGCGCCGGCAGGCGGGCGAACACGCTCGGCGGGTAGCCGCGCGTGACGGGGGGCTCGCCGATGGCCAGCGCGATCTCGCGCTGGGCCATCGCGTAGCGCGTCAGCGAATCCATGATCAGCAGCACCTGCTTGCCCTGGTCACGGAAGTACTCCGCCACCGTGGTCGCATACGCTGCGCCCTGCATGCGCATCAGCGGGCTGGTGTCGGCCGGCGCGGCCACCACCACCGAGCGCGCCAGGCCTTCCGGTCCCAGGCTGTGGTCGATGAATTCCTTGACTTCGCGGCCCCGCTCGCCGATCAGGCCGACGACGATGACGTCCGCCGCGGTATAGCGCGCCATCATGCCGATGAGCACCGACTTGCCCACGCCGGAGCCTGCGAACAGGCCGAGGCGCTGGCCGCGGCCGACGGTGAGCAAGGCGTTGATCGCGCGGATGCCGACGTCCAGCGGCTGCTGGATCGGCGCGCGCGTCAGCGGGTTGATCGGGCGTCCCTGCAGCGAGCGTGTCTCCTGCGTGGCCAGCGGCCCGGCGCCGTCGAGCGGGCGGCCCGCGCCGTCGACGACACGGCCGAGCAGGGCATTGCCCACTGGCAGATGCTTGGCGCGGTCGGCGGCGCGGCGGCGCGGCCCGATGCGCTTGCCCGGCACCAGCCGCGGCATGCCCATTTCCATCGGCAGCACGCGTGCGCCGGGGGCCAGGCCGAAGACGTCGTCGGTCGGCATCATGAACAGCTTCTCGCCGCTGAAGCCGACGACCTCGGCCTCGACCGCGCCGCCGCCCGGCACCAGGATCCGGCAGCCCGAGCCCAGCGGCAGCTTGAGTCCGGCCGCTTCCATGACGAGTCCGTTGATGCGCGTGAGCCGGCCCGAGACCTCGAAGGTGCTGGCGTCCCGCGCCAGCCGGCGGCCGTCGGCTAGGAAGTCCCGCCACAGCTCGCTGCCGTGCTTCATGCGGTGTCGCCCCGGCCGTCCGCCGGGCTGCCATCGCCGGCGTCGGCGGCCGCTTCGGCTCCGGTGTCCGTGGCCTCTCCGTCCGCCGCGCCCGTGCTGTCCGCTGCCGGTTCGCCCCCGTCGTCGGCCGGGGAGAAGCGGGCGTGTTCGCGCCCGAGCGATTCCAGCACCCGCCGCCAGCGGGTCTCGAGCGTGGCGTCGACCTGGGCGCCCTGGGCGTCGATGCGGCAGTCGCCGCGCTGCAGGCCGAAGTCCTCCTGCAGGCGGTGGCCGGCGTGCGACAGCTGTTCCCCCATGTGCTCGCGCACCAGCGCGAGATCGTCCGGATGCAACCGGATCTGCGCGTGGCCCTGCGGCAACTGCTGCAGGGCGGCGCGAACGGTGTCGAGGATCGTTGCGGGGTGGAGCTGCAGGGTGTCGTGGACCATCTGCCGCGCCAGCTCGATGGCGAGCGCCATCAGTTCCTCGGCCACCTCGCGGTCGATTTCCGCCAGCGACTGGTCGAGCCGGTCGGCGAGCGACAGGAGGCGCGCGGCCTCGGCTTCGGCTCTCGTCCGGCCTTCCTCGTAGCCCTTGCGCTCGCCCTCGACCAGCCCCGCAGCCAGGCCGGCCTCATGGCCTTCGCGCCGGCCTTCTTCATGCGCGGCGTTGCGGATGTCCTCATGCATGCGCTCGATTTCCTCTGCCGTGGGCAGCTTGAAATCGGGCGGCAGGTCGTAGGCCGGTTCCGGCGTTTCGGCGACGGGCTCGGGTTCGGCAGCGGCGGCGGTTTCCTGTGCGGGCCCGGCCTCGTCCGGAGCGCCGAAGTCCTGCGGTGTCCAGCGCTGGTAGGCGCCCACGGCCTGGTGGCGGGAAATGCTCACGGCACGCTCCCGGGCGCGGGCGAGGCTGGCAGGCCTGTGCGCGTGAGGTGTGGGGCGTGATTAGACGAAGCCATCGTCGCCCCCCTTGCCGGCCATCATCACCTGGCCTTCTTCCGCCAGGCGGCGGACGATCTTGAGGATTTCCTTCTGTTCCGCCTCGACCTCGGACAGGCGTACCGGGCCGCGGGATTCGAGGTCTTCGCGCAGCATCTCGGCGGCGCGGCTCGACATGTTCTTGAAGATCTTCTCGCGCAACTCGGGCTGCGCGCCCTTGAGGGCGACGATGAGCGAGTCGGACTGGACCTCGCGCAGGATGGTCTGGATGCCGCGGTCGTCGATGTCGAGCAGGTTCTCGAACACGAACATCTCGTCCAGGATCTTCTGCGCCAGCTCCGGATCGTATTCGCGCACGTTGTCGATGACGCTCGTTTCGTGCGCCGAACCGACGAAGTTGAGGATTTCCGCTGCGTGGCGCACGCCGCCCATCGACGCCTTCTTCACCGTCGAGGCGCCGGCCAGCATGCGTGTGAGCGCATCGTTGAGTTCGCGCAGGGCGGCGGGCTGCACGCCGTCGAGGGTGGCGATGCGCAGCACCACGTCGTTGCGCAGGCGGTCGTTGAAGTGCTTGAGGATTTCCCCGGCCTGGTCGAATTCGAGGTGGACCAGGATGGTGGCGACGATCTGCGGGTGCTCGTTCTTGATGAGGTCGGCGGCCGTGCCGGCGTCCATCCACTTCAGGCTCTCGATGCCCGCGGTGTCGGACCCCTGGATCATGCGCGCGAGCAGGTGGCTGGCGCGCTCGTCGCCCAGCGCCTTGGTCAGCATCAGGCGCAGTTGCTCTTCGTCCGACTCGATCAGCGCGCCCTTGCCGAAGTGCTCGATCATCTCGATCAGCAGCGGGTCGACCTTGCTGCGGGACTGCGGCGGCATGCTCGCCATCTTCATGCCGATGCGCTGCACTTCGCGCGGGCCGAGGTGTTTCAGCACTTCGGCCGCCTCGTCGGCACCGAGCGTCATCAGCAGCAGGGCGGCCTTTTCCAGCCCTTCTTCGGGTGTCGTCACTTGCGGCCCTCCTCGGCCACGCCCATCCATTCCTTGAGCAGGTTGGCGACGGTCTTGGGATCGTTGCGGGCCAGCTCGCGCGCCCGGGCGAGGCGGCTTTCGTAAGTGTCGGCCTCTTCGCCCGACAGCGACACGAGCACGCCGTCCTCGTCCTCGCCGCCGGGCTCGCCGTCCAGGGCGGAAGCGGCCTGGGCGTCCTTGTCCTGCTTCTCCTTGGGCGGCACCACGGTGCGCAGCAGCGGGCGCAGCACGCCGAAATACACGAACAGGATCGCGATCAGCACCAGCAGCCAGTTCAGGCCCTCGCGGCCGAGCTCGACCATTTCCGGGTCCTTCCACAGCGGCAGCACGGCATCGCCCGTGTCGCCGGCAAAGGCGTTGTTGGCGACGTTGATGGTGTCGCCGCGGTCGGCACTGTAGCCCACCGCCTCGCGCACAACATTGGTGATGCGGGCGATTTCCTCGTCGGTCAGCGGCACCCTGGCCGGGGTGCCGTCGGGGCCGGGAATGCTGCGGTTGTTGACGACGACCGCCACCGACAGGCGCTTGATCTGGCCGACGGCCTGCTTGATGTGCTGGATGTTGCGGTCGACCTCGTAGTTGAGCACCGCGCTGCGGTTGCTGCTGGCGACGCCCTGCGTGCCCGGCTGGCCCGGCCCGACCGCCGGCACGCTGAGCGGGGCGGTGGCGGGTACCGGCGGCTGGTTGGTGAGCGCACCGGGGATGCCCTGCGGTCCCTGCAGCGGATTGATGATCTCGGTGGTCTGCTGGCTGCGGATCGCCTGGTCGGGCGAGGGATTGGGCTTGTAGGTCTCCGCGGTCTGCTCGACCTGGTTGAAATCGACGTCGGCCGTCACCTGGGCGCGGAAGTTGTCCTTGCCGAAGAGCGGCACGAGGATGTTGTCGATACGCTCGATGAGGCCTTCTTCCACCATCCGCACGTACTGCAGCTGGTTGGCATTGAGCCCGGCACGCATCAGCGGGTCGGCCTGCTCGGTGAGCAGCTTGCCGCTCTGGTCGATGATCTTGACGCCTTCGGCCGTCATGCGCGGCACGCTGGACGACACCAGATGCACGATGCCGGCGACCTGGCTCTCGTTGAGCACGCGGCCCGGGCGCAGGTTCACCATCACCGACGCGGTCGGCTTCTGGTCGTCGCGCAGGAAGGCGGTCTGCTTGGGCATCGCCAGATGCACGCGGGCGCTGTCCACGGTGGCGATCGACTGCACGGTGCGCGACAGCTCGCCTTCCAGTGCGCGCTGGTAGTTGACCTGCTCGTTGAACTGCGAGATGCCGAGCTTCTGGCCATCCATCAGCTCGAAGCCGGCCAGTCCGCCCTTGGGCAGGCCCGCGGCGGCCAGGCGCAGGCGGGTTTCGTGGACCTGCGCGCCGGGCACCAGGATCGCATTGCCGTTCGGCGACATGCGATAGGGCACGTTCTGCTGCTGCAGTGCGGAGATGATCTGGCCGCCGTCGCGTTCGTCGAGGTTGGAGAACAGCACCGCGTAGTCGGGCGGACGGTTCCACATCAGCAGGCCCGCGACCAGCGCGATCGCCAGCGCGATCGCGGCGGCGGCGGCGATCTTCTGCTGCTGCGACAGGGCATTGATGTTCTGCAGCGCCTGCTGCAGGCGGGATGCCGCCGCGGGCTCGGCGGCGGGCGCGTCCCCGATGGGCATCTCGGCGGTGTTTTCGGCAGCGGCCATGACGGCGGGTCCTTGGGGTCCACTTTTTCGGATGGACGCATTGTCACGCGGTGCCGGCAAGGGCGGTCGCGTGAATAGCGGCATTTTTTGCCGCCTGTTTGCCGGCTAAGATAGCGCCAACCATGACTAGAGTGCAGGGCGTGAATACGGAACCCCGCCAATCTCCTGCCGGATCGCCTGCCGCGCCGCTGGATGCCGCACAGCTCGCCGAGGCTTTTGCGCTGTTCAACCGCGCGTCCGAGGAGCTGTCGACCGCCTACAACGCGCTGCAGGCGCAGGTCGGGCAGCTCACCGAGCGCCTTTCGGTGCTGATGGGGGCGCTGCCTGCGGCGGTGGTGGTGGTCGACCGCGCAGGGGCCGTGGTGCAGGTCAATCGTGCCGCGGAAGCGCTGTTCGGCGGCACGCTGGTCGGCACGGCCTGGCGCTCGGCATGGGCGCGCCTGCAGGCCACCGAGACGCCGGGCGAGTTCACGCTTGCGCTGCCGGCGCCAGGCGCATGGGGCGCCGGCGAGGAGCCGCGGCGGCTGTCGCTGTCCGAATCCGCGCCGGAGTCGGGCGACGAGCGCATCATCCTGCTGCACGACATCACCGATACCCACCGCATGCGCCTCGCTTCGGAGCGCAACGAACGGCTCGCCGCAATGGGCGAGATGGTCGCCGGCCTGGCGCACCAGTTGCGCACGCCGCTGGCCGCCGCGCTGCTGTACACCGGCAACCTGCGCCAGCCCGAACTCGACGCCGCACAGCGCAGCCGCGTGGCCGACCGCGCGCTGGAGCGCCTGCGCTATCTCGAACGCCTGATCCGCGACATGCTGCTGTTCGCCCGCGGCGACAGCCTCGGGCGGCAGCGCTTCCATGTGTGCGAGCTGGCGGCGGAGCTGGCCCATACGCTGGAGCCGCTGGCGAAGGCGCGCCAGATCGCGTTCGAGGCGAATTGCGGCTGCGGCGACACCGAACTCGTCGGCGACCGCAAGGCCCTGGGCGGCGCGCTGACCAATCTGCTCGAGAATGCCATCCAGGCCAGCGAGGCCGGCGCCTGCGTGCGTTTCGACGTCGCGACCGTCTCCGCGGCCGAAAGCGGCCTCGGCATGGACGCCGTGCGCTTCGCCGTCAGCGACGCGGGGCGCGGCATTGCGCCCGAGCTCCAGGAGCGGCTGTTCGAGCCCTTCTTCACCACGCGCGCCGAAGGCACCGGCCTCGGGCTCGCCATCGCGCGCGGCGTGGCCCGCGGCCACGGCGGCGACATCCTGCTGCGCTCGGCCCCCGGGCAGGGCTCCACCTTCACCCTCAGTCTGCCGCTGTCGCTCGACGCGCCGGCAGGTCCGACTCCATTGCCCCCGCCATCATGATCGAACAGCTCAACATCCTTGTCGTCGAGGACGACGCCGCGCTCCGCGATGCCGTGTGCTTCACGCTGGAGATGGCCCATCACGGCGTCACCGGCGTCGATGGCGGGCCGGCTGCGCTGGCCGAACTGGAACGCCAGCGCTTCAATCTGGTCGTCACCGACTTGCGCATGCAACCGATGGACGGGCTCGAACTGCTGCACGAGATCCGCCTGCGCCAGCCGCAGCTGCCGGTGCTGCTGATGACCGCCTATGGCGACGTCGACAAGGCCGTGGCGGCGATGCGCGGCGGCGCGTGCGACTTTCTGATGAAGCCCTTCGAGCCCGAGGTGCTGTTGGAGAACGTGCGGCGCTACGCGGCGCTGCCGCCCGCCGCCGAGGACACGGTGGCCGAAGATCCGCATACTCGCGGCCTGCTGGCGCTGGCCGCGCGCGTCGCCGAGACTGATGCCACGGTGCTGCTGTCCGGTGAGTCGGGCACCGGCAAGGAAGTCTTCGCACGCTACATCCACAGCCATTCGCCGCGTCGCGCCGGTTCTTTCATCGCCATCAACTGCGCGGCCATCCCCGAGAACCTGCTCGAAGCGACGCTGTTCGGCTACGAGAAAGGCGCCTTCACCGGGGCGCAGGCCTCGCAGCCGGGCAAGTTCGAGCAGGCGCAGGGCGGCACTATCCTGCTCGACGAAATCTCCGAGATGCCGCTCGGCCTGCAGGCCAAGCTGCTGCGCGTGCTGCAGGAGCGCGAGGTGGAGCGTGTCGGCGGCAAGAAGCCGGTGGCGCTCGACATCCGCGTGCTGGCCACCAGCAACCGCGACATGCAGAAGGAAGTCGCCGCGGGACGCTTCCGCGAGGACTTGTACTACCGCCTCAACGTGTTCCCGATCGCGATCCCCGCCTTGCGCGAGCGCCCGGGCGACGTCGCGCCACTGGCCCGCCATTTTCTCGCGCAGCACGCGGCGCGGCTCAAGCGCCAGGTCCGCCTGTCGGCCGAGGCCGAAGCGCTGCTGCCCTGCTATCCGTGGCCGGGCAACGTGCGGGAGTTGGAAAACACGCTGCACCGGGTGCTGATCCTGACGCCGGGCGATACGGTCGGCCCCGAGACGCTGCGCCTGTGCCTGCCGCATTGGGATGGCGCAGCCGTGCCACCGGCGGAACCCGCGCTGTCCGCGCAGGTTCCGGCAAGTGCTGCCGGGGGTGTCGTTCCGCCGGCAATATTTGCCGCCGGCCAGGCCATTCCGCCGCAAGCCGCAGCACCGGCGCAGGCCGCCCGCCCGGCCAACATGAAAGATCTCGAGCGCGAGCATATACTTTCAACGCTGCGCGAACTGGGCGGATCGCGCAAGAAAACCGTCGAAAAGCTGGGAATTTCGGAACGAACCTTGCGTTACAAGCTGCAGCAGTACCGCGACGAAGGCTACGATGTCTAGCCGGCGGGCGAATTGCGCAGCAGTGGCACGAGCCTTGCTCTGCTAGACTGACGTCAACAGCGACAAACAGAGCGACACAGGCCGGGGAACCGAAGATCGACAGACAGATCACAGGCCGGAAACCTGGACCGGAGAGCGAGCATGGACACCCGTGGAATCGACCAGATGTTGAGCGAACTGCGCTCGGTATCCCAGGCTGCACAGAGCAAGCCTGTGGAAACGGCTGCGCCCGCGGCAGGCGGTGTCAACTTCGCCGATGTGCTCGACAACGCCCTCAAGGACGTCAGCGCGGCCCAGTCCGAGGCGCGCCAGATGGCGCAGGAATTTTCCGCCGGCGATCCCAACGTGAATCTTCAGGACGTGATGGTCAACCTCCAGAAGGCCAACCTGTCCTTCCAGCAGATGGTGCAGGTACGCAACCGGCTCGTCACCGCGTACCAGGACATCATGAACATGCCCGTCTGAGGGCACGTCTCCATGCGGCACGACGATCCAGCTATGGCGCCGTCGGTGCTTTGCCATTGGCAAGGATCGTGAGCACGCTGGCCCGGTCTTCCTTCGACATTCTATCGAGCGCAGCATACCCAGCCAGGCGGCTGGCCAGAATTTCCCGATCGTCGAGACGGCTCATGAGCTGCGGTGGGTAGATGAACGCTCCTTTATCCCACTCCGCAGGTGAGGGCAGTGGGAGTTTCACGCCTTGCAGATTCAGAAGCAGTTGGCGGTCTCCGCCTGCGGCCTCTTGGATAGTGAGCTTTGGTTTTTCTCCCCAGCGAAACAGACCCAGCAGCGTCTCTTCTGCAGCGGCATGCTCTCCCTCGGAGAGTGAGATATATGCACCATCCGTGTTCGCCTTGAAAAAACGGTCGTAGATAAGGCGATAAATGAAGTTGTTCGATGCGCAGTCGTTGACCTGTTGCATCAATTCCGGGCAATCCTTTTCCTGCCCCTTGAGGATGAGCATCAAAACATTGCGGCGCAACCACGGGTTATTGGGATTGTCCTTGAGCAGCTTTTGAGCATCCTCGAAAACTGTCTGGCTCACGCCGTCTGGCGGTGCGCTTCTCCATTTTCCTTCCTTCGCGTTCCAAAGAAAGGAATAGATGTACCAAGCTGTGAAGTCCCCGTACAGCATGGCTTGCTGTGCAATGCTCACATCCACCACCATCATGGTGTCGCTAAGCAAACCTTGGCCGTAATGATCCCGGCGTAGGCTGCCAAGCTCTTCCATTGTGTATGATCCGGGCGCGTGCTGTCCCTTGGCGAACATGATTGGCCGTTCGATGAACAATGTGTAGCGTACCAGTTCACCAATCTGGTCCCGGATCAGAGGATCGGCAAGAAAGGCGTTGGTGACTCTCGCAGCACGAGCTTCAGCCTCCTTCGATCCGGTGGGCTCTTCTCTATATGGTGGAGTGCTTGTGCAGAGGTAGTTCTGAAGTCTGCGGCCCAGCACTGTATGTCCGCGGCAATATTCCAGCGGCTGGTGGGCGCTGATGCTGTCCAGGGCTCGGATTCGCTGGAGCATTCCTTGCACCCCAGCAACTGGCCTGGTCATCAATGCATATGCATTGCCGAACCCACCCCAGCCAGGCTTGTTCTTGGTCTCGTACGACCAGGCGCTTTGGAGTAGGCCCAGCGATGGCAAGTACAAGTCATTCTTGTAGTATGCGAGTGCAGATAAGCCGTAGACGAAGGCGCCTGTCTCATCTTGCGTAACTTTTGGGTTCGGCACGCCCAGTCCGCCGAACTGCGTCTCGACCGATGCAATGGTCAATGGATTGCCGGCAAGGCCACCAACGTTCTTGAAGCTGGAGAACCTGTTGTTCAAAGCATGGTAGCAACTGTACGCTTTGTCCCCGTGAGATTCAGTGTAGTCGATTACCGACTGCAGATCCCAGAAGCGCTGCCGTGTGGTGTCGTAGCGGGCACGCCCATTGTTTGCGGGTGTCAAATGCAGGTTCTGCGCGCTCCAGGCGGCATCGCATACCTGAATGTCCTTCCAGATTCCTTGCCGCTGCAAAGCCGAAAGCGTTGCCAGTTCGAAATCAATTCGATCAAAACGCGCATGTGCCTCCCGCCTCAGAGTTTGGACATCGCGCGACAATGCGTCGATTGCCTCCAAGGTTTGCACCTGAAGCTCGATCACCTTGTCGAGCTTCTGATTGATCTGCTCGAAAGCTTGCATGATCTGGCGGATATACACTGCCATGGGATCTGGCTTGCTTCCTCCACCGAAAACACCTGCCACAGAAGCAATGGCGCCGAGGTAATTCCCGTTGAAGGCGTACGTGAGTGCCGACGTGGCTGCTGATCCATACTGAACCGCAGCGTTCAGTTCCTTGCTCTCGGCGCCAAAGGCTCCCATGATTGTATTCAGGTCGCGTGCGTAGCTCACAAACTCAGCTGCTGTACTCGTAATCTCCTGCTGGCGGGCTTGGACTTGCAGGGCTGCGCGTAGGTGCTCTCTCTGTTTTTCAGTGAGCCCGGGTTTGGCACCCCCATCCAGCATCGCCAATCGAACCGCTGGGGGCTGCTGATCGAAAAGCACGTCCTGAATGATCTGCACCTGTGCGGCAGTCGCCTGTTGATCCCTCGCCAAGTCAACCATGCTGGTCTTGAGCGAGTCCAGGTCGTCTCGCATGCCATCCATGGCAGCCTCAAGCCGCATCGCAGCCGCCGCACTCCTGGTGGCAAAACTGCTGAAGGCCTTGGTATGGGCGACCAACTTCTGCTCGACATCAGCAGCGGTTGACGCCGCTTGGCCGGCTACCCGAATGGCCGCCACCGATCCTTGCGCAAACGAGTTCCGAACCGCCGTATCGAGCAATTTTTTCGCCTGCGCGTCGTTGGCCATCTTTTCTTTCATCCGCGAGATGGCGCCTGTCGATTGCTCGAAAAAAGTTGCTGCCTCATCGTACTTGCCGGCCCCCAGAAGCGCGTCCATGGTCTGCCGCTGATCGCCATTCATCTGATCCAGTCCGCGGCTCAGTGCAGCAGACGCTTTCCCCTGTGTGTCCGCAACGATCCAATCCCGTGCCATGTCGTTGGCGCGAGATGCAAGAACGCCTATTGGAACGGTCACTACCGTCCCTACACCTGTGGAGCTACCTGCTGCTGTACCGGCAACGATCGCGACTTCAAACGATGAATGCAGCAAATCCGCTGAATACCGGATATCGCGCATTCGAGCATGGTAGCTTTCAAGCAAGGCGGTGCCTTGGGAACCGATACGCTGTGCCTCGGGCACGGATACGAATGGTTTCTGTGAGTCGGCAATAAGCTCGATCGTGTTGACGGCGAACTCGACTCCAGCAACGGCAAGAGCTGCGGTGGCTTTGTCCGTCAGCGGTCTGAGTTGTGCTGATGTCGTCTGCGCAAACGCTGGGCGTGCCCAGATGGTGCCGACGGCAACAGCAACTACAAATGCAACAGGAGTCATTCGTGGGCAAGTCATTGCTGTTGCCCATTACGTAGTGAGTCGCTGGTGCCACGCACAGCGTCTATGAAAGCCGGGTCAGCCAACAGTTTTGCCGCTACCACTGGAAGCAGCGCCTCCTGCAGGATGGGGTTGGCTGCCAACTCGGAAGGTGCTGCCTTCACTTCCTCAACGAGCGTCTTCAGCGAATCATCGCGCCAAGCCGACGCCTTGGCGTTTGCTGCGTCATATGCTTTTCTTGTTTCCTCAAGCTTGGCTGTGTTGGCAGCCAGTTCCTGGCGCAATTCCCGAATTTGCTGGAGCAGTGCATTCTGAGTAGTCAACTGCTTTCCCAACAGAGTCGCCGATACCGCATCGACCGGGAGGAACTCGTCGTCGCTCGCAGACGTATTCCAGAGGCCATCTCGTCTTGTAATGCAGCCTCTTCGTGCATCGAACGATGTTGCTTGTTTTTTGCCCACATCAGCCAAAGATTTGCATAGCTCTGTTAGCTCAGAACTCTGCGCTTGGGCGAACTGTGCAAAGCTTCCAAGCACAAACAACACAAGTATTCTTCGCATGACATACCCTCCTCTGTTCCTGGCAATGTACGTATGAACATGCCACCTGACTCGAAGCAGATCAAGTGGCCACTGTAGCCCTCGCTACAGCACTATTGAGCCGGCAAGCAAAAAGAATCCTGGAGCTGTTCGCAAGTAGCCAGATGCAGGCGCACGCAAGCTGCAGCAAGGCGTTGATGAGGTGCCCTACGTTTTCCGTCTTCCAACTGGCCGTCCTCATGCTGCCATTTTTTGCTGATTCTGTCGTTCGATCCAGTTCTGCAATCCACGCATGGCGTAAGCGGCCAGGCGGGCCTGGTAAGCCTGGCTGGCGTATTGACTTCCCCGATCGGAGTGGAACAGCACGCTCGGTCCTGGGCGCCGGCGAAACCATGCCATCGACAGCGCATCGAGCACCAGATCGGTCGTCATCCGTGGTTTGATCGACCAGCCGATCACTTCGCGGTTGAACAGGTCGATCGCCACCGCCAGGTACAGCCAGCCCTCGGCGGTGGCGATGTAGGTGATGTCGCCCGTCCATACCCGATTGGGCGCCTGAGGCGCGAACTGGCGCTCGAGCACATTCTCCGCCACCGGCAGGTGATGCCTGGAGTCGGTCGTCGCCTTGTAGCGCCGCTTGTGCCGTGCCCGAATGCCGTTCTCGCGCATCAGTCGCTCGATGCGCGGCAAGCCGATCCGGTAGCCACGCCCACGCAACTCGGCGTGGATGCGTCGTGCCCCGTAGGCCTGCCGGACCTCCTGATGAACCGTGCGGATCAGTACCAGGGCCTGCGCATCGGTCAGGCGCTTGCGCTCCGGCGTCCCGCCTCCTCGCCAAGCCCGAAAGCCGCTCTGGCTCACCGATAAGGCCTCGCACAGGACAGGCAACGGAAAGGATCTGCGCTGCGTCTCGATCCAGGCATATTTCACAGCAGCTCCTTCGCGAAATATGCCGTCGCTTTCCTAAGAAACACCTGACTCAACCGGCTGTAGCGAGAAGCCGAAGTGGGCGGCCCGACGTTGCAGCTGCTTGACGACCCGCTCGCGGTAGCGCTGCTCGTACTGCTCGGCACCAGGATCCTCGTACTGCATTCCGAATCGCATCGCCCGGTAGAAGAGGACGGCGATCTTGCGTGCCGTGGCCGTCAGCGCCTTGGCCTTTCCGATGCGCGCGGCCAACCTGCGGTAGAACGCCCCCAGCGCGGTTTCGGTACGCCCGACGGTGGTTGCCACCAGTCGCAGTCGCGCGGCCACGCGGCTGTTGCTTTTGCGAGTGCGCGAGGACAGCACCTTGCCGCCACTGATTTTGCAACCCGGCGCCAGCGTCAGCCATGACGTGAAGTGCTTCTCCGTGGGCCATCGGCTCATGTCCGTGCCGCATTCGGCGATCAAGGCAAGCGCCACGCTCGGCCCAATGCCATGGATGCGGGTCAGATCCATGCCCGTGAGCTGGTACAGCAGCCCTCGCGCATCGAACTTCGGCGCGTTGGTCTGCTTGGTGCGGTGGCGCGGTTTGGCCAGAGGCTCCGACGGTTCGACCTTGTCCGCGCACAACATCTGCAGCGCACGCTCGATCTGTGCATCGCAGTCAACAATGCGGTCCTGGTAGAAGTCGAACAATGCCAGGGCTTGGGACAGCGCGAACACGTGCTCGGGCTGATAGTTGCCCACCATGGCCGCGCGAATCGTCTGGGTGCTCTCGCGACACCGGACATCGCGCATGCTCGCCAGGACATCGGGGTCGCGCTCACCGGCAACGATGGCGCGCACGATCCTCAGCCCGGTCACCCCGCTGATGTCGCTGATGACATGGTGTAGCTGCAGGTTCATGTGGATCAGCGCCTTTTGCATGTGCTGCATGTGCGCCGCGGCGTACTCGAGATGCCGTTCGCGAATGCGCATGTAGGCGCGTAACGCCGCTATCTCGCGCGTCGGGCGGAAGCTGGCGCGCAGCAAGCCCGCAGGCATGCAGACGTTGCAGCCACTGGGCGTCGTTGACGTCGCTCTTGCGACCGGGCACAGCCTTGCAGTCCCTCGCGTTGGCCAGCACCACCGCCAACCCGCGATCCTCCAGGATCTCGTACACGGGGATCCAGTAAACGCCCGTGGACTCCATCGCCACCGTCTTGATCCCCAGCGCCACCAGCCAATCGGCCATGCGCTCGATATCGCCCGTGAAGCTTTGGAACGTCTGTACCGGATCGTCGCTCAGTTCCGGTGGCACGGCCGCGACCTGGATGCGCGAGCCGATGTCGATGCCCGCCGCCCGATCATTGACGATGGGCAGGCCGAGCGCCTTTGCTTTCTTGGACATGGCAGCCTCCTCTAGGCAAGGTGCCAGACAGGGGAGCGGTTCAAATCAATTTCCTAAACGGGGTCGCACGAGGCGCCACCACAGCTGGGTCCGCTGATTCCCCACGGGCCAAGTTTTTTGACGGGGACGAAAGCCTCCAAAAAGCTGACGGCCACGGTCTGGCTCAGGCCAGTGTAGGCAGCACCCGTGTTTCTTTCCATCGGGACGGGGCGCCGCCGCGAAAGACGTTTTTTAGGATCTCATTTTCCATCTCGAGGCGCACCACCTGAGCGCGCAACCGGGACAGCTCCATCTGCTCGGCAGTGATCTGCTTGGCGCCGGCCGGATTCAGCTTGCCCGCCTTCGCCGCCTTCGCCGCCTTCGCCGCCTTCGCCGCCTTCGCCGCCTTCGCCGCCTTGGCCCAGTTGCGCAGCGTCTGCTCAACCAACCCCAGTTCCTCGGCAACACGGGCAATGTTGCCGACCTCGTCAGCTCGCTTGACGGCCTGCTCCTTGAACTCAGCCGTGTACTCCTGCTTCGGGATGCGCTTCACGTCGTTCTTCCTCTCGTTGTGTCGATCCTACGACGACTACGTTGGAAGACGAAATTCATGGGGCAGCTCATCACAGGTCTTATATAGGACTTTTGCCCTTTGGCCTTGACCGGAGCACGAATCGGTCGCATCCTCGCGGTCGCCCGCGCTGCATGATTGCCGCGCCGGGTTTTCCGTGAACCATTCCAGAGAGTGCGTAACATGACCGAGAGAGTGAACTGCCACCGCCTTCAGGTGGCTGCGAATCTGAAGCGTTTCATCGAAGAAGAGGCCCTGCCGGGCACGGGCGTAGATGTCGCCGCCTTCTGGAAAGGCTTCGATGCGCTGGTACACGATCTCGCGCCCAAGAACCGCGCACTGCTCGCCGACCGCGACCGCCTGCAGACCGAACTGGACAACTGGCATCGCGCCAATCCCGGCCCGATCGCCGACATGGCCGCCTACCGTGCCTTCCTCGAATCGATCGGCTACCTGTTGCCGCAGCCGTCCGGCGTCAAGGTCGATACGCCCAACGTCGACAGCGAGCTGTCCTCGCAGGCCGGCCCGCAGCTGGTGGTGCCGGTCATGAACGCCCGCTACGCGCTCAATGCCGCCAACGCCCGCTGGGGCTCGCTGTACGACGCGCTGTACGGCACCGACGCGATCCCCCAGACCGACGGCGCCGAACTCGGCAAGGGCTACAACCCGGTGCGTGGCGCCAGGGTCATCGCCTTCGCGCGCAATGTGCTCGATCAGGCCGCGCCGCTGGCCGGCGCCTCGCACGCCGACTCGACCGCCTACGCGGTGGTCGGCGGCAAGCTCACCGTCACGCTCGAGAACGGTTCCACCGTCGGCCTGCAGCAGCCGGAGAAGTTCGTCGGCTACCAGGGCGACGCCGCCGCGCCGAGCGCCGTGCTGCTCAAGAACAACGGCCTGCACATCGATGTCCAGATCGATCGCGGCGGAGCCATCGGCAAGACCGACGCCGCCGGCATCAACGATCTGGTCATGGAAGCCGCGGTGTCCACGATCATGGACTGTGAAGATTCCATCGCCGCGGTCGATGCCGACGACAAGGTCGTCGTCTATCGCAACTGGCTGGGCCTGATGCAGGGCACGCTGACCGAACAACTGGAAAAGGGCGGCAAGACCATCACTCGCCGCCTCAACGCCGACCGCGAATACACTGCCGCGGCGGGCGGCAGCCTGCGCCTGCACGGCCGCTCGCTGCTGTTCATCCGCAATGTCGGCCACCTGATGACCAACCCGGCGATCATCGACGGCGAAGGCCACGAGATCCCCGAAGGCATCCTGGACGGCGTGGTCACCACGCTGATCTCGATGCACGACATCGCGCGCAAGGGCAATTCGCGCACCGGCAGCATGTACATCGTCAAGCCGAAGATGCACGGCCCGGCCGAAGTCGCCTTCGCCGACGAACTGTTCAGCCGCGTCGAGGACCTGCTCGGCCTGCCGCGCCACACGGTGAAGATGGGCATCATGGACGAGGAGCGCCGCACCTCGATCAACCTGATGGCCTGCATCGCCGCGGCCAAGAGCCGCGTCGCCTTCATCAATACCGGCTTCCTCGACCGCACCGGCGACGAAATGCACACTGCCATGGAAGCCGGCCCGATGATCCGCAAGGGCGACATGAAGACCAGCGCCTGGATCCAGGCCTACGAACGCAACAACGTGCTGGTCGGCTTGACCGCCGGCCTGCGCGGCAAGGCCCAGATCGGCAAGGGCATGTGGGCCATGCCCGACCTGATGGCGGCGATGCTGGAGCAGAAGATCGCTCACCCGAAGGCCGGCGCCAACACCGCCTGGGTGCCGTCGCCGACCGGCGCGACGCTGCATGCGCTGCACTACCACCAGGTCGATGTCGCCGCCATCCAGCAGGAGATGGAGAAGATCGATCTCGCCGCCGAGCGCGATGCGCTGCTTGGTGGCCTGCTGACCGTGCCGGTCGCCGTCAAGGCCGACTGGAGCGCCGAAGAGCGCCAGCAGGAACTCGACAACAACTGCCAGGGCATCCTGGGCTACGTGGTGCGCTGGGTGGAGCAGGGCGTGGGCTGCTCGAAGGTGCCCGACATCAACAACGTCGGCTTGATGGAAGACCGCGCCACGCTGCGCATCTCCAGCCAGCACATCGCCAACTGGCTGCGCCACGGCGTCGTCAGCGCCGAGCAGGTCGATGCCACGTTGCGCCGCATGGCTGGCGTGGTCGACGGCCAGAACGCCGGCGACGCGGCCTATCGGCCGATGGCGCCGAACGTCGATGACTCGGTCGCCTACCAGGCCGCCCGTGCGCTGATCTTCGAAGGCTGCGCCCAGCCCAGCGGCTACACCGAGCCGCTGCTGCACCGCTATCGCCAGGTGTTCAAGGCGAAAGCCGCGGCCTGATCGGGATGACGGGGCGGCGCTTCTGCCGCCCATGCCATCGAGGAAGCGCCGGCCCGAGGGCCGGCGTTCGCTTTTGCGGCGTGTGCCGCGTGCCGGCGCGGACCATGCGCCGCCCGCGCTACAATGCCGGGCGCAGCACCCCGCGCCGGAGTGCGCCACCTTCCGGCTCAACGATTCCGCCATGACCCTGCACGCCGTTTCGCCCCTGTCCCGCCTGCACCTCGACATCGACCGCCGTGTCGATGCGATCCGCGCCGCGCATTCCGACTGGCCGTGCGGCAAAGGCTGCGACGATTGCTGCCGGCGCCTGGCCGGCGTGCCGCGCCTGACGGCCGGAGAGTGGGCCTTGCTGAGATCGGGGCTGGAGGCGCTCGACGCATCGCGCCTGCGGGAGATCCGGCAGCGGATCGCAGCGCTCGGCGATGCGCCGGCCGCGCCGCTCACCTGTCCGATGCTCGACCGCGAAAGCGGCGCCTGTCCAGTGTATGCGCAGCGTCCGGTCGCGTGCCGGACCTACGGTTTCTACGTCCAGCGCGATCTGGGCCTTTACTGTTCCGACATCGAGGCGAGCGCGGCGCGGGGCGTGCTGGCGGACGTGATATGGGGCAACCAGGATGCCATCGACCGCGCGCTCGCGGTTGATGGGGAAGCGCGCAGCCTGTCGGAGTGGTTCGCACATTGGCACGGCAGCCCTTGAAGGCGTGCGGGCCGTGCACCGTGCGGGCGCCTGCCGCCGTGCTTCATCCTTCGTGCGGGGCCGTGCCCCGTATGCCCCGGACACATCCTTTCTCCATGAACATCGACTCGCCGCCCGCGGGGCGGATCGATTCCAGCGCAGCCTTCCATGCCCGTACAACATAGCGTCCTGCTTGCCGTCCTGATCGTCGCGCTGACGTCGGTCGGCCCCCTGTCCACCGACTTCTACCTGCCGGCCCTGCCCGAGATCGCGCGGGTGCTGGGCACCGACACCGCCGGCGCGCAGCTCACGCTGTCGGTCTATCTGCTGGGCTTCGGCGCCGGGCAGCTCCTGATCGGCCCGCTGTCGGACCGCTTCGGCAGGCGGCCGGTGATGTTGTGGGGCTCGCTGGTGTTCGTGCTGTCGTCGGCGGCCTGCGCGCTGGCGCCGACGATCGAAACGCTGGTGGCGGCGCGCCTGGTGCAGGCCTTCGGCGCCTGCGTCGGCCCGGTGCTCGGGCGCGCGGTGGTGCGTGACGTGTATGGCCCGCACGAGGCGGCGCGCGTGCTGTCGCACGTGTCGACGGCCACGGCGCTGGCGCCGCTGGTCGCGCCCATCTTCGGCGGCTGGCTGAGCGCCCATTTCGGCTGGCGTTCGACCTTCGTCGTGCTCACGCTGTACGGACTGGCGCTCGGCGTCATGGTGTGGTCGGTGCTGAAGGAGACGAACCGCCATCCCGATCCGGACGCGATACGCCCCTCGCGCATGCTGGCCAACTACGGCGTGCTGCTGGCCGACCGGACCTATCGCGGCGCGCTGCTGACCGGCTGCGGCGCTTTCGCGGCGCTGTTCGCCTTCATTTCCGGTTCGCCCTTCGTCTATATCGAGCTCTACGGCATGTCGCCGCAGCGGATGGGCCTCGCCTTCGGCGCCAACGTCACCGGCTTCATCGTCGGCAGCGTGCTGTCCGCGCGGCTGTCGCGGCGGCTTGGGGCAGGCTGGATGATCCGCAGCGGCGTGCTGCTCGGTGCGGCCAGCGGGCTGCTGCTGGCCGGGCTGGCACTGGCCGGCGTGGATCACCCGGCGGCGGTCATGGGGCCGATGTGGGGCGTGACTGCGGCGGTCGGCCTGCTGCTGCCGAACGCCACGGCGCTGGGTCTGGCGGGCTATCCGAAGATGGCCGGCTCCGCCGCGTCGATGATGGGGTTCGCGCAGATGGGGCTGGGCGCCGGCGCAGGCATGATCGTCGGCCATGGGGTGCAGGCCAGTGCGACGCCGCTGGCGCTGACCGTGGCTGCCGGCATGCTGTTCAGTCTGGCGATGTGGGCCCTGCTGCTGCGCCGCTGAGCCGGCGCAGCCAGGGGCGGATCGTTCAGGCGGGCACGCCGACGATCACGCTGGAAGCCTTGAAGATGGCGCTGGCCGACTTGCCGACGGCCAGTTCGAGATGGGTCGCGCTTTCATTGGTGACGATCGCCGCCACGCTGCCGCCGCCCGGCAGGTCGATCACCACTTCGGTGTTGACCGCGCCCGGCTGCACGCGGGAGATGGTGCCCGGCAGCCGGTTGCGGGCGGAAAAGCGCGCGCCGCTGTCGTCTGTCACGATGATGATGGAAGACGACTTGATCAGCGCGAAGGCTTCCGCGCCCGGCCGCAGGCCCAGGCCCTCGGTGCTCTCGTGGGTGACGATGGCGACGATCCGGTGCCCGCCCGCGACTTCGAGCTCGACCTCGTCATTCACCGCGCCTTGCTTCAATGCGCTGACCTTGCCCAGGAACTGGTTGCGTGCGCTGGTCTTCATGCTCATTCTCCTGATCAGTAGATAATCGTCGGCGATGCCTTCCGCCTGCTGGCTGAGATGGTCGACGAAGCGGCGGTGTTCCTGTGCGATCAGACGGAAGTTCGCCACCAGTTGCTCGGCGCGGCGCGTCAGCCGGGTGCCGCCGCCGCCCTTGCCGCCGGTCAGGCGTTCGACCAGCGGTTCGCCGGCGAGGTTGTTCATCGTGTCGATCGCATCCCACGCGGCCTTGTAGCTCATGCCGATGGCTTTGGCCGCCTGCGTGATGGAGCCGCATTCCGCGACCTTCGACAGAAGCTCGATCCGCCCCGGCCCGCCAAGGTTGGCGCCGCCGACCGTCATCCAGATCGCCCCCTGCAGTTCGATGCCCTTGTTGTCCGTTTCCATGTGCCCGCGTCACCTCGTCGAATCCGAATCGGAGTCAAGCATACCGGCCTGAGCGCCGGAAGGGTAAGCGGAACCGGCCGCGATGAGCCGTGCGTCCACCCCGTAGAGCGCCGCCAGCGCCGGCGCATCGACGATCTCGCGCCCGCCGCAGCGGACGATGCGGCCGGCTTTCAGGAAGGCGACGCGGTCGGCCACGCGCAGCGCGTGTTCGGGCTGGTGCGTCGACATCAGCACCGCGATGCCGCGCGCGCCGAGTGTGGCGATGCGTTCGAGCACGCGCAACTGGTTGCCGAAATCGAGGCTCGAGGTCGGTTCGTCAAGGATCAGGATGCGCGCCTCCTGCGCCAGCGCGCGTGCGACCAGGGCAAGCTGGCGTTCGCCGCCCGAGACCTCCATGCACGAACGCCCCGACAGATGGGCGATGCCGAGCGCCTCCAGCGCCTGGCCGGCGATCTGCCGGTCTCGCGCCGAGGGCTGGGCGAAGCGCGCCATGTGCCCGGTGCGCCCCATCAGCACCAGATGTTCGATGGTGAACGGAAAGGGCAGCATCTGGCCCTGCGGCACGTAGGCGAGCATGCGCGCCAGTTCGGCGCGCGGCCATTCGGGCAGGGCGCGGCCGCCGACTCGCACCGTGCCCTCCAGTGCCGGCAGCAGGCCGAGCAGGGTGCGGAACAGCGTGGTCTTGCCGCTGCCGTTGGGGCCGAGCAGGCACAGTATCTCCCCGGCGCGGACCTGCAGGTCGATGCCCCGCCCGACACAGGTGTGGCGATGGCCGGTGGCGAGGCCGACGGCTTCGAGGGCCGGAGAAGGCGGTGCGGCGCTGGGCTCCGCGGTGGGGGTGGCACCCGCCGGATTCACGAAGTACGCCCGCTTCTGGCCAGCAGCCACAGGAAGACCGGGGCGCCGACGATGGCGGTGAGGACGCCCAGCGGCAGCTCGACGCTCGCGGCCGAGCGCGCGAGCGTGTCGGCCGCGACTAGAAAGGCGCCGCCCAGCAGGGCGGAGGCGGGCAGCAGGCGGGAGAACTCGGGACCGGCCAGCAGCCGCGCGGCGTGCGGGACGACGAGGCCGATCCAACCGATGATGCCGGCGATCGACACCGCCGCTGCGGTCATCAGCGTCGCGCAGGCGACCAGCGTGAGGCGCAGGCGGACGACGTCGATGCCCATGCTCGCCGCCTCGTCGTCGCTCAGCGTCAGCAGGTTGATGCGCCAGCGCAGCAGCCACATCGGCGCCAGGCCGCACAGCATCAGCGGCGCGGCGATGGCGAGGTCGCCGGCGGTGATGGCGTTCAGCCCGCCCAGCAGCCAGAAGGTGATCGACGGCAATTGCACGCTCGGGTCCGCCAGCACCTTGACGAGCGAGATGCCGGCGCCGAACAGCGTGCCGACCGCGACGCCGGCCAGCACCAGCACCAGCACCGGATCGTGGTGGCGGACCCGGGCGGCGACCGTGTAGACGCTGCCGACGGCCAGCAGCCCGCCGATGAAGGCCGCCGCCTGCACCACGGCCATGGGCTGGCCAAGCAGGATGGCCAGCGCCGCGCCCAGGCCGGCGCCGGCCGACACGCCGAGAATGTCGGGCGACACCAGTGGATTGCGGAACATGCCCTGGTAGGCGGCGCCGGCAACCGACAGCGCCATGCCGACGAGCAGCCCGGCGAGGATGCGCGGCAGGCGCAGTTTCCACACCACGACACCGGCCTCGCCGTCGGCACGGGGGCCGGCCAGCAGCGCCGACAGCGCATCGCCGATGGCGAGCGGATAGGCGCCGGAGACGAGCGCGACCGCCGCCACCAGCACGACGGGCAACAGCAGCACGAGCGGGTGAAGACCGTGGCGGCGGATGCCTGAATTCAGGATGCAGCCCTCCCGTCGGAGCGCACCCCGCCTGCACGCGGCCGGGCCGGGACGTTCATGCCGCCGCGATGCTGCGCGCGAGCAGTTCGCGCGGGGGCACGTGGCCGTAGAAAAGGCGGTGGAACGCCTGCGCCTCGTCGATCCAGTCCGTTGCCGGCTGCCGCGGGCTCAACACCTCGCGCAGCCAGCGCACGCCGATCAGCCGATTGACGCTCGGCGGCCCGTCCAGCCAGCCGAACGGCAGGTTGGGGGCCAGGAACAGGCGGCCGGCGCGCACCGCGGGCAGCGCATTCCAGGCGGCGTCGCGGCGGGCGAGGGCGGCGAATTCCGCGTACTGCGTGACGATGGCGTCGGGCGCCCAGGCCAGCAGCTGTTCCAGCGACACGCGAGCCAGGTTGCCGCTGCCGCGGGCGGCGTTCACCGCGCAGGCCGCTTCGATGCACTCGCTATTGACCGAGCCGGGCAGGGGTGTTTCCAGTCCGTCGGCGCCGCGTGCGAGATAGACCTTCTGGCCGGCCTGCGGGGCGGACGGCGGGCAGGCCGCCAGCACGGTCTCGGCATGGCGGGCGAGCGCCTCGCCGCGCTCGCCCGCGCCCAGCAGGTGGCC
>NZ_AMXE01000014.1 GCF_000310205.1 Thauera linaloolentis 47Lol = DSM 12138
CGGCCGCGCCGCGGCCGCGGGTTGCCGCGCCGCCGAAACCGGCCGCAGCACCGCCGCCCGACGCCTTCGCCGAAGCGCCGGAGGAGGTGCCGCCTGTCGCCGAGACCGCACCCGTCGAGCAGAGCGCGCCACCCGCTCCGCCGCAGCCGGCCCCGGCCGCGCCCGCCCGTCCGGCCCAGGCCAACGGCGACGCCATCCCGAGCGACTACGTCAACCAGGTCTATGCGCGCATCAACCGCATCGCCGCCGGGCGCTATCCCAAGGCCGCCGCGCTGCGCCGCCAGGAAGGACGCATCGGCTACACGCTGCAGCTTGCCCCGAGCGGGCAGTTGATCGACTTCCAGCTCGAACCCTCGGGCATCGAGGCCCTGGACCGCGCCGCCGCCGAGGCCCTGCGCGCCGCCGCGCCCTTCCCGCCGCTGCCGGATCTCGGCGCCGGCAGCTACCGGCTGTCGGGGGCGATCGTCTATCGCCTCGGCGGCTGATCCCCACTTCATCCGACACCCACCTCACCCGGCATCAACCCTTCCCAAACCAGAGAGCCCAACCACCATGAGCACAAGCGCATCCACCGCCGACGGCGCGGTCAACATCTCCCTGTCGCCGGTCGACCTGTTCCTGCACGCAGACAGCGTCGGCAAGGGCGTCATCATCCTGCTGCTGCTCGCCTCGGTCGCGAGCTGGGGCGTGATCGTCGAGAAGCTGCTGCGCTTCCGCATCCTGCACCAGCGCGCCCGCAGCTGGCTCGACACCTTCCGCGCAAACCCCTCGCTGCCCGAGCTGGCCGCCAGCCTCGCCCGGCACCCGAAGGACCCGCTCGCCAAGGTTTTCAGGTCGCTGATCAACGAATGGAAGCTGACCCACGACGACGACCTGCACCTCACCCCCTCGGGCCGCGAAAGCCTCAAGGAGCGCCTGATCCGCGTCGGCCAGGTCAGCACCGGCATCGAACTGGAGCACCTGCAGCGCGGCTCGCAGATCCTCGCCACGATCGGCTCGGTCGCGCCCTTCGTCGGCCTGTTCGGCACCGTGTGGGGGATCATGAACGCCTTTCAGGGGATCGCCGCCACCAACAACACCAGCCTCGCGGTGGTCGCGCCAGGCATCGCCGAGGCGTTGTTCGCCACCGCGCTGGGCCTGGCCGCGGCGATTCCCGCGGTCATCGCCTACAACCGCATCGCCGGCGACATCGGCGCCTACGCCAACCGCCTTGGCACGCTGATCGGCGTGGTCGAAGTGCAGCTGTCGCGCCAGCTCGAATCCGGCCGGCCGCTGCCGGACAGCGTGATTTCCGTGCCCGCCGCAGCGCGCGCCGCCACACAGCCGGCTGCCGGTGCCAGACTCGGCACGCAGGGGGCCTGACATGGGCGCGAAACTTCCCGGAGCCAACCCGACCGGCGGCCTGATGACGCCGGTGTCCGAAATCAACGTCACGCCGCTGGTGGACGTGATGCTGGTGCTGCTGATCGTGTTCATGGTCGCGGCGCCGCTGATGGCCAACGGCGTCAAGGTCGACCTGCCCACCAGCAACGCCAAGCCGCTGACCGAGAGCAAACCGCCGATCGCGGTCAGCATCGATGCCGAAGGCAAGGTCTACGTCGACCAGACCGAGGTGAGCGCCGACACCCTCGTGCCGACGCTGCGCGCCGCCACCGAGGGCGACGCCGAGCGCCGCGTGCATGTACGCGGCGACCGCAGCATCGCCTACGGCCGTGTCATCGAGACCATGGGCCTGCTCGGCGACGCCGGCTTCAACAAGGTCGCGCTGGTGTCGGAACAACCCCAACGCAACTGATCCCCCGACGCCCTCCCGCCCGTTCCGGGCGGGAGCAGCGATCCCGAAATCCGATCAAGGAATTGCCATGCATCCGGACCATCCGGCGGACGGCGCTCGCCGTCGATTTCTCGCTCACGGCATCGGCGCCGGCCTCGGCCTGGGCTGCGGCCTGATGCTGCCGCGAACGGCCGCGGCCAGCACGAGCCCCGCCAGCGTCACCCTGCGGGTCGCCTCCTACAAGGGGCAGACGTCCTACTTCTTCGACGACGCCGGCGTCGCCGACACACCCTACAAGGTGGACTACGCCGAGTTCGCGGGCGGCAACCTGATCGTCGAGGCCATCGCCGGCGGCAGCATCGACTACGGCGGCATGAGCGAAATCCCGCCGATCTTCGCCGTCGATGCCAACACGCCACTGCGCATCATCGGCGTGCTGCGCGGCGACGTGAACAACCAGGTGGCGCTGGTACCGAAGGGCTCCCCGATCACCGACCCCGCACAGTTGAAGGGCAAGCGCGTCGGCTACGTGCGCTCCACCACCTCGCATTACTTCCTGCTGCGCCTGCTGCACGACCATGGCCTGGACTGGCGCGACATCGAGCCGATCGCGCTGTCGCCGCAGGACGGCCTGGTCGCTTTCCAGACCGGCCGCCTCGACGCCTGGGTCGTTTACGGACTGGCGGTACAGGTCGTCCAGGCCCAGGGCGCCCGCGTGCTGCGCACCGCGCTCGGCTACCTGTCGGGCAACTACCTCGTCGCCGCCCATGCACGTGCCATCGCCGACCCGGGCCGGCGGGCGGCGATCGCCGACTACCTGCTGCGCGAGCGCGCCGGACTCGAATGGATCAACGACAACCCGCAGGCCTGGGCGCGCAAGATCTCGCGCCTGACCGGCGCGGCCGAAGCGCTCTTCCTCGAACAATTCCGCCAACGCAGCGAGCCCGGCCGCCTGATCGCGGTGAGCGATGCCGCGATCCGCTCGCAGCAGCAGGTCGCCGACACTTTTTTCGAGCACGGTGTGCTCGGCCGCCGCCTCGATGTCGCGCCGCTGTGGAACCGCAGCTTCGACGCGGTGCTGGCATGAACGGAGACGCGACGATGAACCCCGTCCGCCGCACCCTGCTGGGCGCCCTGGGCTATGGCGGCGCACTGCTCGCCCAGCCGGCGCTGGCCGCAGCCGGCCGCAATCCCCAGGCCGCGGCCAGCCGTCCGGCCGAGACCTGGCAGACCGGCAGCGCCGAGCGCCCGCTGCAGCTTGCCAACCTGCTGGAGCTCGAGGAGGCCGCCGCCAAGGTCATTCCCGCCGCCGGATTCGACTACATCGCCGGCGGCGCCGAGGACGAATGGACGCTGCGCGAGAATCGCGCCGCCTTCGGGCGCAAGCAGGTGGCGCAGCGCGTGCTGACCGGCAAGGTGGTGACCGACACCGCCACCACCATCCTCGGCAGCCGTATCGCCATGCCGGTGATCATCGCCCCCATGGGTGGCCACGGCATCGCCCACGTCAGCGCCGAAGCCGGCACCGCGCGCGGCGCGGCGGCAGCGGGCACGCTGCATACGGTCAGCACCGTCGCCACCCTCAGCCTGGAAGAAGCCGCGCAGGCCGCCGACGGCCCGCGCTGGTTCCAGATCTACCTGACGAACGACGACGGCTTCAACGCCGAACTGCTGCAGCGCGCCCGCGCCGCCGGCTACAACGCCATCGTGTTCACCGTGGATGTGCCGGTGGGCGGCAACCGCGACCGCGATCGCCGCAACGGCTTCGTCTATCCGGCCGCCGCCGCACCGCGCAACTTCCTCGATGCGTCCGGCCGGCCGCGCGCCATCGATCGCGGCTTCAAATCCCGGCTCGACGCCGACAGCATCGATTTCGTGAAGCGCCACAGCGGCCTGCCGGTCGTCGTCAAGGGCGTCGCCGCGCCGGATGACGCCCGCCTGGCGCTCGACGCCGGCGCTGCCGGCATCCAGGTATCCAACCACGGCGGCCGGCAGCTCGACGGCACGCCGGCCGCCTTCAGCGTGCTGCCCGCCATCGCCGACGCGGTGCAGGGCCGGGTGCCGCTGATCTTCGACAGCGGCGTGCGCCGCGGCACCGACGTCTTCAAGGCTCTGGCCTCGGGCGCCGACGTCGTCGCCCTCGGCCGGCCGGTGCTCTACGGCCTGGCGCTCGGCGGCTGGCAGGGCGTCCAGTCGGTGCTGCAGCAGATCGAGCGCGAACTGCGCACCGTGATGCAGCTGGCCGGCGCCGCCACCGTGGACGACATCCGCCGCACCGGGCTGATCGGCTGACCCCATCCCCGGACCCGAGCATTTCCCGACCCCGCCCTTCATCCACGTTTCGGAGCTGAACCATGCGCAGTACCCCGACAAGAAACCCCAGGCGACACCGCCCGCTGCTCGGCGCAGCAACCCTGCTCTCCACCACCATCGCCGCCATCCACGCTCCCGCCCATGCGCAGAGCACCAGCATCGGCAACGTGCAGGACGTGGTCGTCACCACCGGCGTGCGCGGCGACCAGCGCACCGTGGCCGACAGCCCGGCACCGATCGAAGTCATCAACAGCGATCAGTTGCTGCGCACCGGCCGCGCCGAACTCGGCGAGGCGATCTCCCGCCTGCTGCCATCCTTCAACTTCAGCACCAACCAGGCAGGCGTAAACTCTCCGGTGCGCGCGGTCAGCAACCGCGGCCTCGGCCCGTCGTACACCCTGGTGCTGGTCAACGGCAAACGCCGCCACAACGGTTCGTTGCTCGCCAACGGCACCGGCGACACCAGCGGCGCCAACCCGGTCGACCTCGACATGATCCCGCTCTCCGCGGTCAGCCACATCGAGGTGCTCAAGGACAGCGCAGCCGCGCAGTACGGCTCGGACGCAGTGGCCGGCGTCATCAACGTGGTGCTCAAGAACACCGACCATGGCGGCCATGTCGGCCTCACCTACGGCAGCCTCTACGACGGCGACGGCGACATCGAGACCTACAAGCTGGAGGGCGACATCGGCTTCGCCCTCGGCCAGGACGGCGGCTTCCTGCATCTGTCGGCCGACGCCCGCCAGCGCGGCATGGCGTGGTGGAACTTCCCGGCGACCAACGGCATTGCCTACGCGCCCGGCAGCAACCCGAAGAACGCCACCTGGAACCGCGACGGCGCGCACAACGGCGACCCCGAGATCGAGGCCTACAACCTGTCCTACAACGCCGAACTGCCGATCGGCGGCGATCTCACGCTGTACTCCTTCGGCACCCTCGGCCAGCGCGATACCCGCAGCGGCAACAATCTCCGCCGGCCCAACAGCCTGGCCAACATCAACCAGATCTTCCCCGACGGCTACTACGCCATCAACAACGCCGAAGAGGTCGATTACCAGTTCGTGGCCGGCGCCAAGGGCCTGGCTTCAGGCTGGCACTGGGACCTGAGCACGTCCTACGCCAGGAACCGGGCCAAGCAGTTCAGCGAGCTGAGTCTCAACCCCTCGCTCGGACCGGATTCGCCGACGCGTTTCGATGATCTCGCCACCTACCAGTTCGAACAGTGGGTGACCAACGCCGACTTCACCCGCGCGCTCGACTTCGGCACCCGCAAGCCGGTGCAGTTGTCATGGGGCCTGGAGCACCGCCACGAGCGCTTCACGACCGAGGCGGGCGATCCGCTCGGCTACCTCAATGGCGGCTACATCTTCCGGCCCGGCGACCAGCCGGGCGACCCCAACGTCGGCCAGCCGGCCGCGGTCGGCGCCCAGGCGGGCGTGGCGCTGTCGCCTGCGGACGAGGCCGACGTCACCCGCCGTGTCTTCGCCGGCTACGCGGACATCGGCTTCTATCCGACCGAGCAGTGGTTCGTCGATCTCGCGGTACGCGCCGAGCACTACAGCGACAGCACCGGCAACACTCTCGGCGGCAAGATCAACTCGCGCTACGACTTCAATCCGGTGTTCGCCATCCGCGGCACCGTGGGCACCGGCTTCCGCGCGCCTTCCCTGCCCCAGATCGGCTACAGCCAGACCGACAACCGCACCAACATCAACGCCACCGGCGTGGTCGTGCCCAGCCTGTCCAAGCTGCTGCTCAACGATTCCTCGCTCGCCCGCGCCCTCGGCGCCGAGGACCTCGATCCGGAACGCTCGACGAACATCGGCCTGGGCTTCGTGCTGACGCCGTCGAGGGACGTGAACATCACCGTCGACGCCTATCAGGTCGAGGTCAAGGACCGCATCGCCCGTTCCGGTTACCTGTACGGCCCGGCGCTGGCGCCGCTGCTGCAGGCCCACGGCCTGACCGGCACCGAATGGGTGAACTACTTCGCCAACGCGGTCGACACCCGCAGCCGCGGCGTGGATATCGTCGGCGACGTCACCACCGACCACGGCAAGTACGGCGTCGTGCGCTGGAACGCGGCCTTCAACTGGAACGAGACCGAGATCACCAAGATCAAGTCCTCGCCCGGCCAGCTCACCGGCCTGGGCGCCAACCCCGGCGGCAACCTGGTGTGGTTCGGCCGCGCGGCGCAAAGCTCGCTCACGGTGGAAAAGCCGAAGACCAAGCTGATCCTGTCGGCGCGCTGGCTGATCGACGCCTTCGACGTCACCCTGCAGACGACCCGCCACGGCGCCTACAAATGGCAGTTATCGGAGAACCCGGCGCAGGACTCCAGCTACGGCGCCAAGTGGATCACCGACCTCGACGTCACCTACGCCTTCCAGAACGGTTTCAAGGTCTCGGTCGGCGCCAACAACCTGTTCGACGTCCGCCCGGACAAGAACGGCCCGGGCGACGCCAACGGCGGCACCGCGTTCTTCCTGTACGGGCCGTCGCCGTTCGCGCCGAGCGGCGGCTTCTACTACCTGAAAGCGGCCTACGACTTCTGAGCTGCCCCAGCCGCCACCGGCACTGCCGCCGGTGGCGCGCCCCCGGATGCACATTTACGGAGCCCCCGCCATGCACAGCCTCCGCCGCTGGAACGCCTTGCTTTTCGCCGCCCTTGCCGCACTCGCCATGCCCGGTCTCGCCGGCTGCGAGCGCGCGGCCGCGCCGGGCGCGGCAGACGCCGGCACCGCACCCGTCACCCTGGTGCTCGGCGACCAGGTACGGATGACACGCGCCCTGGTCGAAGCCTCCGGCGCCTTCGACGGCATTCCCTACCAGGTCGAATGGGCCAACTTCCAGGGTGCGGCACCGCTGTTCGAGGCGCTCAAGGCGGGCGCCGTCGATACCGCGCCCGCCGGCGACAGCCCGACCCTGGCCGCCGCCGCAGCCGGCACCCCCTTCCGCATCGTCGCAGTCGCGACATCGTCCCCGCGCGGCGTCGGCATCGTGGTGCCCGCCGGTTCCGCGCTGCGCAGCATCGCCGACCTCGACGGCCAGGAGCTGGTGGTGTCGTCCGCGCGCGGCAGCATCGCCCACTACCTGGCGCTCGGCGCGCTGAAGGAAGCAGGCGTGCCGGCGGAGCGCACCACGCTCAGCTACCTGCAGCCGGTCGATGCGCTGACGGCGTTCAAATCCGGCCATATCCAGGCCTGGGCCACCTTCGACCCCTATCTCGCATCGGCCGAACTGAGCGGCGCGCGCGTGCTGCGCGACGGCGAGGGCATCAATAGCGGCGACGGCTACCTGGCGGTATCCGAGCGCGCGCTCGCGGACCCGGCCAAGCGCGCCGCGCTGGCCGACGTGGTCCGGCGCCTCGCGCGCGCGCAGGAGTGGCGCAACGCCAACATCGCCGCCTACACGGGGCTCTACGCCCGCATCACCGGACTGGCGCCCGACATCGCCGAACGCGTGATCGGGCGCGGCCATACCGGCCTGCAGCCGGTCACGCCGGCCGCCATCGACCGGCTGCGGCGCGTCGCCGACGTCTATGCCGCCGAGAGACTGCTGGCGCGGGACATCGACGTCGCCAGGCTGTTCGATACCCGCCTCTTTCCTGCCACCGTGGAGCCATGACGGCGCCACGTCCCCCCGACTTCCGGAGAACAACCCCATGACTGATCTCGCCACTCCCGTTCCAGCCTCGCCCCCCGCGGGCAAGCGCTCGCTGCGCCTGCCCTGGCACCCCTCGCTCAACCGCCTGGTGAGTCCGCTGGTGCTGGTGCTGCTGTGGGAACTCGCTTCCCGCCAGGGTCTGATTCCGCCGCATGTGATCGGCGCTCCCTCGTCCATCGCCGACGCGCTCGCCGGCCTGGTCTCGTCCGGCGACCTCGGCCGCCACTTCCTGGTATCGCTGCAGCGCGCCTTCAGCGGCCTGGCCATCGGCCTGGCGATCGGCATCTCGGCCGCGCTCGCCGCCGGACTGTCACGCGTCGGCGACCTCGCCGTCGATCCACCGATGCAGATGCTGCGCACGCTGCCCTTCCTCGGCGTGATCCCGCTCTTCATCGTCTGGTTCGGCATCGGCGAGGTCACCAAGATCGCGCTCATCGCGCTGGCGACCAAGACCCCGGTCTATCTCACGCTCTACGGCGGCATCCGCGGCGTCGACACCAAGCTGGTGGAAGCCGCCAACACGCTTGGCCTGAACCGCGCCGAGCTGATCCTGCACGTGATCCTGCCCGGCGCACTGCCCGCCTTCTTCGTCGGCCTGCGCTACGCCCTCGGCATCTCGCTGCTGGCGCTGGTGGCGGTCGAACAGATCAACGCCACGGCCGGCATCGGCTACCTGATCAACGAAGCGCGCGACTTCATGCGCACCGACGTGATCGTGGTCTGCCTGCTGATCTATTGCGCGCTCGGCCTGGTCACCGATGCGCTGGTGCGTCTCCTCGAACGCCATGCGCTGGCCTGGCGCCCGTCCATCGTCGGCGCCTGATGGCCGCCGGCGCCCCTCCCACCCAAGAACCCTGAAACACACGATAGACGAACGGAGCCCCCACATGAGCATCCTCACCCTTTCCGGCAGCCCTTCCGCGACCTCCAGGAGCCACCGCATCCTGCAGCACATTGCCGCCGAACTGCGCGCAGGCGGCGAACGGGTCGACAGCCTCGCGATACGCGATCTGCCCCCCGCGGCGCTGTGTGCCGCCGACACCAAGGACCCGGCGATCGCCGACGCCATCGGCCGCGTCGCCGGAGCACGCGCGGTGATCATCGGCACGCCGGTATACAAGGCGGCCTATTCCGGCCTGCTCAAGACTTTCCTCGACCTGCTGCCGCAGGACGGACTGGCCGGCAAGACCGTCCTGCCGCTGGCCACCGGCGGCAGCCTCGCCCACACCCTGGCGCTGGACTACGGCCTGAAACCTGTGCTGGCGGCGCTCGGCGCCCACCATCTGCTGTCCAGCATCTACGTCATCGACGCCCAGGCAAGGGTCGAAGGCGAAGGACTGGCGCTCGACGCCGCGATCGAGCAGCGCATCGGCGAGGGCCTGCTCCGCCTGCGGGAAACGCTATCGGCGCGAGAGCGCGCCAGCGCGACGCGGACACCGGCCCCTGCCTCGAGCGGCGGCCGCGAGCCCCTCGCCGCCCCCCTCACCGCCTGACCCGCCAGACCTCCCCGCGGCCTGCCGTGCCGCCTTCCACCATGCGGGCGAATCTCCTAGGGCTCGCCCGCTTCATGTCGACGCCCCATGTCCCACCTGTTCCGCGCCCCGTCCACCTCCGAGCAATTGTTCCGCTACGGCGAGCGCTACAAATGGTGGCTGCTCGGCGCCATCACCATCGGCAACCTGGTCGCGGCGCTGTCGATGACCAGCTTCTACGTCGCCGGCCCGGCGCTGATGGCGCAGTTCGGCGTCGGCCAGGACGAGGTGCAGTGGGCCTACACGGGCTATCTTCTGGCCACCGCGGTATCGATGCTCAGTTCGGCCTGGCTGATCGAGCGCGTCGGCCTGCGGCGCTGCTATCTCGGCGCGGTGGCGGCGATGGCGCTGGCCAGCCTGTGTGGCGCCCTCAGCCCCAGCCTTCCGATACTGGTCGCGGCGCGCATGATGCTCGGCTTCGCCGGCGGCATGCTGCTGCCGATGGGCAGCATCGTGACCCTGGAGTGGTTCGCCCCCGCCATCCAGGGGCGCGTCTCCGGCCTGCAGGGCATGGTCATGGTACTGGCGCCGGCCGTGGCGCCCGCACTCGGCGGCCTGCTGATCGACCATTTCGGCTGGCAGGCGATCTTCCTGATGAACCTGCCCTGCTGCGTCCTGGCCATCGCCGCCGGCCTGAGCCTGCTGCCCGCCACCGTGGCGGCACGCACGGCCCCACCGCTGGATGGACGCGGCCTCGCGCTGCTCACCGCCGTCACCACCGGCGCCCTCGTCGTCGTCGAATCCCTGCCGGCCTTGTCGCTGCCCGGCAGCCTCACCGTCGGCGCCGGGTTGACGGCGCTGTGCTTCCACATGCGCCGCAGCGCAGCGCCGCTGTTCTCGCCGGGCTTGTTCCGCTTCCCGCCGCTGCTGTGGGGCTGCGTGGTCGGCTTCACCAGCGGTTGCTGCCTGTTCGCCTCGACCTACCTGGTGCCGGTGTTCCTGCAGGATTCGCTCGGCTACAGCGCCACGGCGGCCGGCGCGGTGCTGGTGCCGGCCGGCCTGATGCTGGCGCTGGCGCTGCCACTCGGCGGCTGGCTGTGCGACCGCCACGACCTCAGCCACGTCACCGTCGCCGGCCTGCTGCTCTTCGCCGCCCCGTTTCTATCGCTCTGGCTGGCGGTCCGCACCGGGTCCATCGGCCCCCTGCAGGTCGTGCTCGCGCTGGCCGGCGCGCGGCTGGGGCTCGGCCTGCTGCTGCCCGCGCCCAACCTCGGCGCCCTGCGCGGCATGCACGGGCGGGTGCTGGCGCAGTCGTCGATGCTGTTCCACTACGCCCGGCAGATGGGGGGCGTGCTCGGCGTGGCGGCCGTCGCCGCTTTCGTCCATGCGCGCAGCGGCACGGCGCCGGCCGGCACGGCATACGGCGAAGCCTTTCTCGCGATTTCGATACTCGCCCTGGCCACCATCATCCCCGCCTTGCGGATCCGCAGGACAGCCCTGCCGCTGGCGCTGCGGCCGCCTGCCGAGGCGCCAGACGAATAACCAATTTGGACATATATAGATATATGTTTTATTCGTTTGTGTAATATTTATTGGGCTTTATCATGCCGGTAACCGTCGGTCCGGCAGCAAACAGGCTTCTATCGGCTCCGACGCTCCTCCACTTCCGTCATCAAGGATGAACGCTATGAGCTTGGAATTCATCGGTTTCATCGGCCCGCAGGAAAGTAGCGAATCGCTGGCGCCGCGCGGCCCCAACATCGATCTGGGGTTCATCAAGGCCTTTGCCCAAACCCAGGAATACGGCGGCTTCGACAAGGCCTTGCTGGCGGTGAGCACCGCCTCCGCCGACTCCTTCGCGCTCGCCGCCTACGCCGCCGCCGTCACCGAGCGCCTCGGCCTGCTGGTGGCCCACCGCCCCGGGTTCCAGGCCCCGACCTTCGCCGCCCGCCAGTTCGCCACGCTCGACCAGCTCAGCAGGGGCCGCGCCGCGATCAACGTCATCACCGGCGGCGACGGCGGCGACCTGCAGCGCGACGGCGACTTTCTGCCCCACGACGAACGCTATGCCCGCAGCGACGAATACCTGGAGGTGTTCAAGAAGGTCTGGACCAGCGACACGCCCTTCGACCACCAGGGCAGGCACTACCGTATCGAGGACAATCACACCCAGGTCAAGCCGGTGCAGTCGCCGCACCCGCCGATCTATTTCTCCGGCGCCTCGGACGCTGCGGTGCAGGTCGCCGCCCGGCACGCCGATGTGTACATGATGTGGGGCGAACCCCTGGCGCAGATCCGCGAGCGCATCGCCCGGGTGCGCAGCGCCGCCGCGGCCCACGGCCGCGACAGGCATCTGCGTTTCAGCCTGTCGCTGCGCCCCATCCTCGGCGCCACCGAGGAAGAAGCCTGGGCGCGCGCGGACCGCATCCTCGCCGACGCCAAGGCGCTGCTCGGCCCGGACGGCGCGGCGAAGTTCCGCAGCCACAGCGCCAATGTCGGCTCCGACCGGCTGGTGAGCATCGCGCGCGAATCGCGTGTGCACGACAAGCGCCTGTGGACCGAGATCGCCGCGCTGACCGGCGCCGCCGGCAACTCGACCTCGCTCGTCGGCACGCCCGACCAGGTCGCCGAGGCGGTGGCCGAGTATTACGAGCTCGGCGTCAGCACCTTCCTCTTCCGTGGCTTCGAGCCGCTGCGCGACGCGGCCGAGTACGGCCAGGAGCTGCTGCCGCGCATCCGCGCGCTGGTCGCCGCGCGCAAGGCCGCCGGACTGCGCAAGGTGGGCTGAACGCCCCGCCGGCGGCCGGAGCCGGCCGCCTCCCTTTTCCGTTTTTCCATCGACCGCCACACCGGCCGCGCGCTGCGCCGCGCGGCCGCGGCAAACATCCCGACTCCGACAAGATCACGACCATGCCCCAATCCCAACCCCGCTTGCTCCGCCTCGCCTTCCTCGTCCAGGGACTTTTCCTCGCCGGTGCCGGCGGCCACGCCGCCGCCGAGACGACCTCGCTCGGCAAGGTCGGCGACGTCGTCGTCACCACCGGCATCCGCGGCATCGAGCGCACCGTCGCCGACAGTCCCGCCCCCATCGACGTCGTGTCCGGCGACACGCTCCGCCAGTCCGGCAATTCCGACCTCAAGGAAGTCCTCAACCGCCTGCTGCCCTCGTTCAACCTGCCGGCCATGAACGGCGGCGGCACGTCCTACATCTCACGCGCGGTGACAATGCGCGGCCTGCCCGGCGACCAGGTGCTGGTGCTGGTGAACGGCAAGCGCCGCCACAACACGGCGCTGATCAACAACCTCGCGCGCGTGGCATCGGGCAGCGTGCCCACCGATCTCGACCTGATCCCGCTGAGCGCGGTCGAGCGCATCGAGGTCCTGCGCGACGGCGCCGCCGCCCAGTACGGCTCCGACGCCATCGCCGGCGTCATCAACATCATCCTCAAGCGCAGCGACAACGGCGTCACGTCGGAAACAACGATCGGCCAGAACTACGAGCGCGACGGCGAGACCTTCCAGCAGGCGCTCGACGGCGGCTTCGCACTGGGCAGCGATGGCGGCTTCCTGCATTGGGCGCTGAACTACAAGACCAACCAGCCCTCGGCACGCGGCCAGGACGCGCCCGGCCAGCTCTACCATGCGCTGCCGGACGGATCGCCCGACCCGCGCGAGGCCACCGCCGACCGCAAGGCCTGGGGCGGCCCCTATGGCCAGGGCGAGATCGACATCGTGAACACCGCCTACAACGCCGAGTTGCCGCTGGCCAACGGCGTCACGCTCTATTCGTTCTCGACGCTGTCCTACCGCCATGCGCTGAAGAACACCGGCAGCTTCCTGCCGACCAGCATCAATGCGCTGCCCGAGCTCTATCCGGACGGGATCACCGCCTACCGCGTCATCGACGAGACCGACTTCCAGGTCGCAGCCGGCGCGCGCGGCGAGACCGCCGGCTGGCACTGGGACCTGAGCTCCACCTACGGCCGCGACCGCACGAAGCTGAACGCACGCAAGACGCTCAACGCCTCGCTCGGCCCCGCCAGCCCGACCTCCTTCCACCTGACCACGCACATCTTCGAGCAGTGGACAAACAATGCCGACGTGACGCGCCAGTTCGACCTCGGCCTGGCCAAGCCGCTGCAGGTCTCGTTCGGTGCCGAACACCGCTACGAGCGCTTCCAGATCAAGGCCGGCGAGCCCGACGCCTACACCATCGGCGACTATGTCATCCCGAGCGGCCCCTATGCCGGACGGCGCCCCAACCCCGGGCTGGTGTCCTACAACGGCACTTCGCCGGCCGAGGCCGGCTCGATCAGCCGCGACAGCTACGCCGCCTATGCCGACATCGGCGCAGACATCACGCAGCGCTGGTACCTCGGCGCCGCACTGCGGGCCGAGCACTACACCGACAGCGCCGGCGACACCGTCAGCGGCAAGCTGAGCAGCCGCTACGTCCTCGCCCCCGGACTCGCCATCCGAGGCACGGTGAACAACGGTTTCCGCGCCCCGTCGCTCGCGCAGAGCATCTACGCGTCGAACACGGTGGGCTATCTCGTGCTTCCCGATGGCAGCTATGAGCAGCTCCCGCAGAAGGTGCTGCCGGTGGGCTCGCCGGAAGCGCGCGCGCTGGGCGCGGAGCCCCTCGATCCGGAAAAGTCGCTCAACTACAGCCTGGGCATCACGTTCGAGCCGAACGCGCAGTTCCGCCTGACCGTCGACGCCTATCAGATCAAGGTGCGCGACCGCATCGTGCAGACTGGCCTGCTGCGCGGTCCAACGGTGTCGGCCATCCTCGCGGCGGGCGGCTTCGACCCCAACCTCTCGGCCCAGTACTACACCAATGCGGTCGATACCGTCACCCGCGGCGTCGACCTCGTCAGCGAGTACACGCAGGACCTGGACGAATACGGCCTGGTCAGGTGGGGCCTGGCCTACGCCTGGAACAAGACCAGCATCGACCGCCTGAAGGACACGCCGGCGGTGCTCGGCAACCTGGGCTACGAGCTGTTCGACCGCCAGAAGCGCGGGGAACTCACCGTGGGTACACCCAGGGACAAGGTCATCCTGTCGGCGAACTGGCTAGTGTCCGATTTCGACGTCAACCTGCGCCTGACCCGCTACGGCAAGTATTCGGAGATTTCGACCAGCGCGGTGAACGACCGGACCTACTCGGCGAAGTGGATCACCGACCTCGACATCGCCTATGCGATCACGCCGCAGACCACGCTCGCCATCGGCGCCAACAACCTGTTCGACGTCTATCCGGACAAAAAGGGCATCCCCAGCACCACCGGCACTTTCCAGTACGGCCAGTTCTCGCCCTTCGGCTTCACCGGCGGCTACTACTACGCCCGCCTGACCCACAACTTCTGAGGAGCGCACGATGAGCGAAAACGTCCAGCGCAGCCGCCTGCGCCTGCTTGCCGGCGCAGGCCTGCTGCTCGCAGCACCGCAATTGCACGCAGCGCCGGCACGCACCGTGCTGCGGGTCGGGGACGGCCGCGGCATGATGCGCGCCATGCTCGAGGGCGCCGGCGTGCTCGACGGGCTGCCGTACACCCTGGAATGGGCGGATTTCCCGGCGGCCGCGCCGCTGCTGGAAGCGCTTTCGGCCAACTCGATCGACCTCGGCGGCACCGGCGACGCCCCGCTGCTGTTCGCGGTCGCGGCCGGCGCCCGCATCAGGGCCGTCCGCGCCACCCAGACCGACCCGTCCAGCATCGCCATCATCGCCCGCGGTGACAGTCCACTCACCGATGCAGCCAGCCTGCGCGGCAAGCGCATCGCGGTGACGCGCGGCTCGATCGGCCACTACCTGGTCGTGGCCGCCCTGCGCCACGCCGGCATCGCCCTGAACGAGGTCACGCTGGTCTACCTGCTGCCGGCCGACGGCAAGGCGGCCTTCAGTTCCAGCGCAGTGGATGCCTGGTCGATCTGGAACCCCTACCTGTTGATCGCGCTGACGCGGGAGAACGCGAAGGTCGTCACCCATGGCGGCAACGGCCTGTGGCCGGGCCTGGGCTACCTCGCCGCGCACGACAAGGCCATCCAGACCAAGGCGGATGCCATCGCCGACTTCCTGCGCCGCAGCCAGCGCGCCCAGGATTGGGCGCTGCAGAACGGCGACGCCTACGCGGCGATGCAGTCCCGCCTCACCGGCCTGCCGGTGGACGTGCTCAAGCAGATGCACGAGGCCACGCGGCCACGCGGCGTTCCGATCGACGAGCGCGTCATCGCCGGCCAGCAGCAGATTGCCGACACCTATTACGCCGCCGGCGTCATCAAGCAGCAGATCGACGTCCGGCCGAGCTTCGACACCCGTTTTTCCATCGTCGACTGACGGCACAACCCTGAGGAACCATCACCATGAGCACTCCCAAGCAGATCAAGCTCGGCTTCGTCCTGTTCGGCGCCGGCCCCGGCTACGACGACTGGCGCCATCCGGATGCGGTGGTCGACGCCAGCACCAACATCGAGCACTACCGACGCCAGGCGCGCGTCGCCGAGGCCGGCAAGTTCGATTTCCTGTTCGTCGCCGACAGCGTGTTCATCACCGAACGCTCCAGCCCGCACTATCTCAATCGCTTCGAACCGCTCACCATCCTGTCGGCGCTGGCCGGCGCCACGTCCCGCATCGGCCTGGTGGGCACACTCACCAGCAGCTACACCGAGCCCTACAACGTCGCCCGCCAGTTCGCCTCGCTGGACCTGATCAGCGGCGGCCGCGCAGGCTGGAACGTCGTGACTTCGTGGCTGAGCGGCACCGCCGCCAACTTCGGCAAGGCCGAGCACCCCCAGCACGAGACGCGCTACCGTCTCGCCGCCGAGCATCTGCACGTCGTACAGGGGCTGTGGGACTCCTACGAGGACGACGCCTTTCCGCGCGACAAGCAGCGCGGCGTCTTTCTCGACCCCGGCAAGCAGCATCAGCTCAATCACAAGGGCGAATTCTTCTCGGTGCGCGGGCCGCTCAACATCAGCCGCTCGCCGCAAGGCCAGCCGGTGATCTTCCAGGCCGGCGCGTCCGAGGAGGGCCGCAACTTCGCCGCCCGGCACGCCGAGGCCTTGTTCGTCGAGGCCGGCACGCTCGAAGCCACCATCGCCTACGCCGAGGACATCCGCCGCCGCGCCACCGCCTTCGGCCGCGCGCCCGACAGCTACGGCCTCTTCCCCGGCCTGCGCACCGTGGTCGCCCCAACCGAGGAGGAAGCGCGCCGCAAGTACAAGGAAGCGCAATCGCTGGTCCGTATCGAAGAGGCGCTCAAGCAGCTCGGCGTCCCCTTCGACGGCTACGATTTCTCGCAACACCCACTCGACGAAGCCTTCCCCGAACTGCCGGCCTCCGCCTATGCCAGCAACCGCAGTGTGTCCGAGCGCATCGCCGGCTTCGCCCGCGACAACAAACTGACCTTGCGCGAGACCGCGCTGCGCAGCGCCAGCCCGCGCGAGGAATTCGTCGGCAGCCCGGTTCAGGTGGCGGACGCCATCCAGCGCTGGTTCGAAAGCGGCGCCATCGCCGGCTTCAACTATGTGGAGTCGCTCCCGCGCCAGCTCGACGCCTTCGTTGAACTGGTGATCCCCATCCTGCAGGAACGCGGCCTCTACAAGCGCGACTACACCGCCACCACGCTGCGCGGCCACCTCGATTTCGCGGTGCCGGAGAACCGCTACACGCTCGCCCGCCGCACCGGCGCGGCGGCCTGACGGCCGGAAGGCGGCTTTCCCCGCCGTACCCGTTTTGCGGCCGCCATCGATACCACAGCGCCCCCGCCGATCAAATGATCAACGGGGGCGCTGTGGTACATCCCTCCGAAACGCCGCCTCGTCCCCGGGGACACCATCACTGCCTCAACTCCACAGATTCGGCACCACGGCACTGGCGTAGCCGGACACGAAAGCCTTCGGCGCGCCAGTCTCGGCGTCGAACACGTGGCGCGAAATACGGCCGATGTTGCCGCCGTACACGTGGATGCTGATCGAAACCTCGTCGGCCAGCGCATTCTCGACGACATGCACGTCGCCGATGCTCGGCGACACCGCCGTCACGCCGCCCGCCCCGAGCACGCCGACGTGGGTCTCGGCATAGCCGCCACCCGGCCGCAGGACGAAGCTGCGCTCGCGCTCCTGGCCGCGCAGCACGCCGACGATGCCCCATACCGTATGGTCATGCAGCGGCGTCTTCTGGCCTGGCCCCCAGACGAAGGACACCACCGAGAAGCGTTCGCGCGGATCGGCGTACAGCAGGTACTGCTGGTAGTACTGGGGATGCGGCTGGGCAAAGGCTTCGGGCAGCCAGTCGTCAGTGGCGACCAGCTTGCCGAGCAGTCCACGGCCCTCGGCCAGGATACGGGGTTCGTCCGCGCCGCTCTCGACCAGCTCGGTGAGCGCAACGACGAATTCGCGCAGGGAATCGGTACTCATCAGAAACTCCTTTGATCTCTTTCGGATGACTCGGGCGGGCAGGCCCCGCGGCACATCGAACCCGCAGAACCGAACGAGCGCGCTCGGCGCCGCCTTCGGGCCGGCAATAGAAATTAATTCCATTAACGCATGAAATTAACGATTATTTATACCGAAAAGATATCACTCGATTCCTGCTGGCCAAATACGGATTCATGCAATGCTATGCATGACCTGCCAAGCGGGCTCCACGCCCCGCACAACCCCGTCAGTACGCGGCACAAATGCAGAACGGCCCTTGCGGGCCGTTCTTGCTGGAGCGTCGATCGAGGGTGTCAATTCCGCCGGTTCAGCTCATCTGCGCTGCGTTGCAGGAAGATCGTGCTCAGGCTGGACGCAGCGCAGACCAGCCAGAAGCCGAGGAAGCCTATCGAATAGGTCGCCAGTTCGCTGTAATGAACCGGCTGCCCGAAAAGGTAGAGCTGCTGCGGATCGATCACGGTAAAAAAGACTGCTTCTGCCGCTGCTGCCACCAGGAACGAAGGCCATAGCACCTGTATCCATTTCAGCATCGCATGTCTCCTCTGCCATGAGGAACTCAGACACCGCCCTCAATGGCCGGTTCCCGCCTTTCTCTCGTCTTCGTCCATGTGGCGCCTGGCAAAACGCCAGAGATAAATCGCCATGCCGATGATGAAAAAAATCGTAAACAGGCTGAGCAGCCCGATATCGCTACCAAGCAGAAGTTCCCAAGCCATGGTACACCTCCATTCAACACAGACGGGTTAAGAACCGGATGGATCAATCCTGATTTCCGTCTCTGTCGGGAGGTATGCGGCCCCGTTCATGCGCCAGCTGCGGGACTCGTCTTCTAGCAGGAACAACCAGCGCCCCGTGCTCAGGGGGGCCAGCGCCGTCTGGTAAACGCCGCCGGAACCTTCGATCAGCACTTCCTGATCCATTCCGTCGCGCGTGGGATGCGAAACCGTGAGAAAGATTCTTTCCGGCAGGTTTGTCACGTCGAGCGCGTCGAGCTCGATCCGGATCGAATCACTTCGCACCACGAGATGGGCCTTCAGGCCCAGTTCGCGGGCGTGCTCGGCGCGCCCCATCGTTTGCACGATGGCCCGCCCTTCCTTGTAGTAGTCGTCAACCACCATGCCGTCGAAGGTGCGGGCCGCGATCACGAAGGTGATGATGCCCGCAACGACTGCGATTGCGGGAAAGCTGATCAGGAACCAGGGCCAGCCCTGCTTGTACCATGGTGGCTGCGTCTTGTCGGTCGGGGTCGTATTCATCTCATCTCGGAATAAGGAAGGTCGTTTCCTCTTCGAGGCTCAGGCTGGGATCGTCTTCCGCGGAAATCTGGAAGGTGATCGCGTTCGCTCCCGGCTTGCCCTCATCGTAGGGGACGAGAACCTGGGTCGTGAGCGAATAGGTCGCGGCCGGCGCGACCTCGACCTGCTGCGCGGTACCGATCCTGATGCCGGGCAGGCCCGAGACCTCGATACGGAAGCTGCGTGGATCCTCGGTCATGTTCATGACCTGCAGGTTATATACGTTCTCGATCATACCGCCTTCGATCTCACGCCCGAGCGAGGAGCGGTCGCGGATTACGTCGACCCGGAGCGGGTCGCGGCCCGCGAGCGAAAACACGAAGCCCATGCACATGGCCACGAGCACGAAACCATAGACCAGCGTGCGCGGCCGGAAAACGTGCCCGATGATCTCCTTCCGCCCCCACCCCTTCTTCAACGCATTTTCGGTCGAATAGCGGATGAGGCCCTTCGGGTAGTTCATCTTGTCCATCACCTGGTCACAGGCGTCGATACAGGCGGCACAGCCGATGCACTCGTACTGCAGACCCTGGCGGATGTCGATCCCGGTCGGACAGACCTGAACGCAGATGCCGCAGTCGATACAGTCGCCCTTGCCGACCGTCTTGGGGTCGAGCCCTTTCTTGCGCGTGCCGCGCGGTTCGCCGCGTCCTTCGTCGTAGGTGATGACCAGGGTGTCAGGGTCGAACATCACCGCCTGGAAGCGGGCATAGGGACACATGTACTTGCACACCTGCTCCCGCATCACGCCCGCGAACAGGTAGGTGAAACCGCCGTAGAAGAGGATCCAGAACAGTTCCCAAGGCCCGAAGGAGAAGCGGGGCACGGACGCCAGCAATTCCTTCAACGGCGAGAAATAGGCAACGAAAGTGAAACCCGTCCACAGAGCCACCAGCCCCCAGACCAGGAACTTCGCGCCCCGGCGCAGCAGCTTGGCACCACTCATCGGCGCGTTGTCGAGCTTCTGGCGCTTGTTGTGGTCGCCCTCGATCTTCTGCTCGATCCACATGAAGATCTCGGTGTAGACCGTCTGCGGACAGGCGTAGCCACACCAGAGGCGGCCTGCTATGGCCGTGAAGAAGAACAGCGCGTAGGCGGAAACGATCAGCAGGAGGGCAAGGAACACCACGTCCTGGGGCCAGAACACCCAGCCAAAGATATAGAACTTGCGTTCGGTGAGGTGGAACAGGACGGCCTGGCGGTCATTCCAGCTCAGCCATGGCAGCCCGTAGAAGACGATCTGCGTGAACCACACCAGCGCCCAGCGCCAGTTGGCAAACAGACCGGTGACTGCGCGCACATACAGTTTCTTGCGCGACTCGTAGAGGGTATCGCTCGATTGGGGAGAATGCGAAGGTTTTGCCGCTTGCTTCGGCTGTGGGGATGGGCTGCTCATGGCCTCTTTACCGATGGATTTTTGTTCTTGTTTTATTGATGACCCCGGGAGGACCCCCTCCTCCCGGGATGGAACTGCCTTTACAGCATAAAACGCATTACTTCTTGCTCAGGCTCAGCACGTAGGCCGTCAGCAGGTGCACCTTGTCTTCGCCGAGGAACTCGCCAAAGGCCGGCATCTGGTTGGTACGGCCATGGGTGATGGTCTCGATGATAGTCGCTTCGGACGAACCATACAGCCACGACTTGTTGGTCAGGTTGGGCGCGCCCAGCAACGGGTTGCCGGTGGCGTCTGCGCCGTGGCAGGCGACGCAGTTGGTCTCGAAGCCTTCCTTGCCGCGCTGGGCGCGCAGCGAGTCATGCGCCAGACCGGACAGCGAACGCACGTAGTTGGCGACGTCCTTGACGCCTTCCGCCCCGAGCACGGGACCGAAGGGAGTCATCACGCCCATGCGCCCGCCCGTGATCGTGGCCTTGATCGTCTCGGGATCGCCACCCCACAGCCATTCGTCATCGGTCAGGTTGGGGAAGCTCTTCGCGCCCTGCGCCGCAGAACCATGGCATTGGGCACAGTAGGTCAGGAACATGCGCTTGCCCATCGCGTTCGCTTCCGGATCCGCCGCCACAGCCAGCACGTCCATGTCACGGTACTTGGCGAAGATCGGACCGTATTTTTCTTCGGCCTGCGCCATTTCGGTGCCGTACTGGGACAGTTGCCCGCGGTGCGCGTTCTTGTCACCGAACCCCGGGTAGATCGCCAGATACACGATGGCAAAGAAGATCGTGATCCAGAACAGGTACATCCACCAGCGCGGCAGCGGGTTGTTGTACTCGGCGAGCGTCTCGTCCCACACGTGGCCGTGCAACTCGACCGGTCCCTTCTCGCGCTTGGTCATGTTCGACACCAGCACGAACACGCAGAACAGGATGGAGAGGGTCACGAGGACCATCACATACATGTTCCAGAAACCGCTGATAAAGTCAGCCATTTGCTTTTCCCTCTTGGTCTTGCCGGCCACGAGAGGCCGGCAGGTCGTCATCGCTCAGGGGCAGGCGCGCCGCTTCATCGAACCCCGCCTTCGCGTGCTTGCTGTATGCCCAGACGACGATGCCCAGGAAACACAGGAAAGCCAGGACGGTGATCAGGCTTCTAAGATCATTGATATCCACGACGCGCTCCAACCCTTATTTAAAGTCCGAAATCGCAGTGCCCAGACCCTGCAGGTACGCAACGATGGCGTCCAGCTCGGTCTTGCCCTCGAGGGCGGCAGGCGCGGCAGCGATCTCTTCCTCGCTGTACTTGTGCAGTCCCACCTTGTTGAGCGCACGCATCTTCAGCTGGATGTCGTCGGCCTTGACCGGACGATCGAGCCAGGGGAAGGCAGGCATGTTCGACTCGGGCACCACGTCGCGCGGATTGAGCAGGTGCACACGCTGCCATTCGTCGGAATAGCGGCCTCCGACGCGAGCCAGGTCGGGACCGGTACGCTTGGAGCCCCACTGGAACGGATGGTCGTAGATGAATTCGCCCGCGACCGAATAGTGGCCGTAGCGCTCGGTTTCGGCGCGGAACGGACGAATCATCTGCGAGTGACAGTTGTAGCAGCCTTCGCGGATATAGATGTCGCGGCCGACCAGCCGGACCGGATCGTAGGGCTTGACGTCGAGGGCGTTGCCCTTCTGGTCGATCGCCGTCGTCGTCGAGTGCTGGAAGAACAGCGGAACGATTTCGACAAGGCCGCCCACGCTGACGGTCATCAGCGTGAGGACGATCATGAGGAATACGTTGCGCTCGATTTTCTCGTGTTTCGATTGAGCCATGTTTGTCGTTCTCCGATCAGGCGTGGGCAGCCGCGGGCGTGAGCACGGGCGCCTCGTAAGCCTTCTGTCCGGCAATGGTCTTCACCATGTTGTAGAACATGATCAGCATGCCGATGAGGAACAATGCACCACCGACGAAGCGGATGGTCCAGAACGGATAGCTGGCCTTGACGCTCTCCACGAACGAGTAGGTCAGCGTGCCGTCGGCATTGGTCGCGCGCCACATCAGGCCCTGCATCACACCGGAGATCCACATCGAGGCGATGTAGAGCACGATGCCGATGGTGGCGATCCAGAAGTGCGCGTTGATCAGCTTGACGCTGTACATCTCGGTCTTGCCATACATGCGCGGCAGCAGGAAGTAGATCGAGCCGATCGAGATCATGGCGACCCAGCCCAGGGCGCCGGAGTGCACGTGGCCGACGGTCCAGTCGGTGTAGTGCGACAGCGCATTCACGGTCTTGATCGACATCATCGGACCTTCGAAGGTCGACATGCCGTAGAACGACAGCGCGGTGATGAGGAACTTCAGGATCGGGTCCGTACGCAGCTTGTGCCAGGCGCCCGACAGGGTCATCACGCCGTTGATCATGCCGCCCCAGGACGGTGCCAGCAGAATCAGCGAGAACACCATGCCGACGGACTGGGTCCAGTCGGGCAGCGCGGTGTAGTGCAGGTGGTGCGGGCCGGCCCACATGTAAGTGAAGATCAGGGCCCAGAAGTGCACCACGGACAGGCGGTACGAGTACACCGGACGGTCGGCCTGCTTCGGCACGAAGTAGTACATCATGCCCAGGAAGCCGGCGGTCAGGAAGAAGCCCACCGCATTGTGGCCGTACCACCATTGAACCATCGCGTCCTGCACGCCGGCGTAGGCGGAGTAGGACTTCATGCTGGTGAACGAGATGGGGATCGCGGCACTATTGACGATGTGCAGCAGCGCGACGGTCAGGATGAAACCGCCGAAGAACCAGTTGGCGACATAGATGTGCGAAACCTTGCGCTTGGCAATGGTCCCGAAGAACACGATCGCGTAGGACACCCACACGACGGCGATCAGGATGTCGATCGGCCATTCGAGCTCGGCGTATTCCTTCGACGTCGTGTAGCCGAGCGGCAGCGTGATCGCGGCCAGAACGATGACCAGTTGCCAGCCCCAGAACGTGAACGCGGCCAGCCCTGGCGCGAACAGCCTGGTATGACAGGTTCGCTGTACCACGTAGTACGACGTGGCGAACAACGCGCAACCGCCAAACGCGAAGATCACGGCATTGGTATGCAGCGGACGGAGCCTGCCGAAATGCAGGAATTCGTGAACGTTCAGTTCAGGCCACACGAGCTGTGCTGCGGCGATGACACCGACCAGCATGCCCACGATGCCCCACACCACCGTCATGATGGAGAACTGGCGCACGACTTTATAGTTATAAGTCGCTTGCGATTGCATGTGAGTCACCTCTTAGTTGAAAACCCCTTTTTGAGCCACGCCACCCGACCCGATACGCACTTCCCGGCGACGCCGGCACGAAGGATACGCGGGGGTCGGAACCTCAATTTGATACAGATCAACATTGTATTGCAGTGCGAGAACGGTAGGAAGCCGACCGACGGACTCAAACCCGCCTCAAGACATTCTTTTGCCGGCGGGCAAGCCCCTCGCAGGCAAAAAAAAAGGGTGCGAATCAACGCACCCCCAACCCCAACAGAGAGACAAAAAACCGGCTTTGAAGCCACCGCCCCGCGGTCGCTTGAATTCAACTGGAACGAAGTTTGCCGCAATCCGGGAATGCCAAGTTGACCTAGGTCAACTTGGCTGCACTTCAGGCGCAACCAGCGGCAGGGGCTCACCCGCTCCGGCCGTCCGGCCCCTGGGCCTCGGCCTCGTCCTGTTCGCCGTCCTCGCGCCGCCGGCGGGCTTCCACATCGGCGGGCAGTTCGTCGCGGTCGTCGAGCAGCAGGCGGTAGGCCGGTCCCTCCATGTCGTCATACTGCCCGTTGCGCAAGGACCACCAGAACAATGCGCCGATGATGAACACCAGCACCACCGACAGCGGAATGAGGAGATAGAGGCTTTCCATGTCGAATCCTGCAGGAACCCTTACTTTTCGCGCGGCACGCGCTGCAGGCGCATCGCGTTGAGCACCACCAGCAGCGAACTACCCGCCATGCCGATGCCCGCCATCCAGGGCGTGACCAGGCCGAGCATCGCCAGCGGCACCGAAGTGAAGTTGTAGGCGAAGGACCACCACAGGTTCTGGCGGATGATCCGCAGGGTCTTGCGCGCGAGCAGGATCGCCCGCCCGAGGCTGCCGAGGTTTTCGTTGAGCAGGACGATGTCGGCCTGGTTTCGGGCCAGGTCCGTTCCTCCCCCCATCGCCACCGAGACATGCGCCTGGGCCAGCACCGGCGCGTCATTGACGCCATCGCCCACCATCGCCACCACGGCTTGCGGGCTCTTCTGCAGTTCCGCGATCCAGGACTGCTTGCCCTGCGGACTCATGCCGCCATGCGCATCGGCGATTCCCAGTTCGTCCGCAACGGCAGCGACCGCGCGCGGCGAATCGCCGGACAGCACGCCGAGCTGGAGCCCATCCTCGGCGAGGCCTTGCACGAGCGCCCCGGCCTCGGCACGCACCGTATCGCCCAAGCGGAACAGGCCCAGCCAGCCCGCCGCCGAGGCAAGCGCCACGACCGTCCCGCCGTGCTGGGAGAAGGTCTCGATCGCCGTCGGCGGCGTCAGGCCGGCCGCGCCGGCAACGTATTGCGGACGGCCGATCCAGAGCGTTTCGCCCGCCACGTCTCCCTGCATGCCCTGACCGGTTTCCGCGCGCAGTCCGCTCACCGCCGGCAACGCCATCACCGCCGCGGCTTCACGCAGGCCCGCCGCCACGGGATGCTCGGAGCCCTGCTCGATGGATGCCGCAAGCGCGGTCAGTTCAGCCGCGGTCCGCCCCCCAAGCGGCAATACCTCGTCGAGCTTCATGCGGCCATGGGTCAGCGTGCCGGTCTTGTCGAACACGAAGTGGCTGGCATGCGCGAGCGTCTCGATGGCATGGCCGCGGGTGACCAGCACCCCCATCCGCGCCATGGCGTCGGTACCCACGGTCAGGGCAGTCGGCGTGGCCAGGGACAGCGCGCACGGGCAGGCGACGACCAGCACCGACACGAACACCCACAGTGCGCGCTCGCTGTCGATGAAATACCAGGCCACGCCGGTCAGGGAGGCCAGGACCAGCAGGGTCAGGATGAACCATCCCGCGACCTTGTCCGATTGCGTCGCGACGCGCGGCTTCTCCATCGCCGCACGCTCCATGAGCCGGCGGATGGCCGCCAGCCGTGTGGAATCCCCGACATGCTCAACCCGGAACAGCAAGGGAGACGATATGTTGATGCTGCCGCCGGTCAGCGCGTCGCCGACGTGCTTGGCGACGGGCAGGCTCTCCCCGGTCAGCAGGGCCTCGTTGACCTCGCCCACGCCCTCGACGACGACGCCGTCGGCAGGAATGACCTCGCCCGGACGCACGCGCAGCACATCGCCGATGGCCAGTTGCGAAGTGGGCACGCGCTCGCCCGCAGCCTGCGCGGGCCAGCCCGCCAGGCGCTCGGCGAAGGACGGCAGCACCTTGCCCAGTTCCTCCACGCCGCGCACCGCCTTCTGGCGCGCGATCATCTCCAGGTAGCGGCCGCCGAGCAGGAAGAACACGAACATCGTAACCGAGTCGAAATACACCTCCGGCCCATCGGTGAGCGTGGCCCACAGGCTGGCGAGGAAGGCGCTGCCCACCCCGACCGCAACCGGCACGTCCATCCCCAGGCGGCGCAGGCGGATGTCGCGCGCCGCGCGCTGGAAGAACGGCGCCGCCGAGTACAGCACCACCGGCAGCGTCAACAGCAGGCTGGCCCAGCGCAGCAACTGCTCCATGTCCCAGGTCATGTCGCCCTCGCCCGCCACATAGACGGGGAAGGCATACATCATGACCTGCATCATGCCAAAGCCGGCGACGAACACCCGCCACAGCATCGAGCGGCGCTCCCGCTCTGCGATCTGCTCGGAGCGTTCCGCGTCGTAGGGATACGCGCGGTAGCCGATCGCCTGGATGGCGCCCAGGATGTCGGAAAGCTTGATGCGGCGCTCGTCCCAGCGCACCCGCGCGCGGCGCGTCGCGTAGTTGATCTCGACCGCGGACACCCCGTCCTGGCGGGAGACATGGCGCTCGTTGAGCCAGACGCAGGCCGCGCAGGTAATGCCTTCGAGGATCAGCGAGGCTTCATGCTCATGCTCGCCCACCGGGCGCACGAAGCTCTTCTGGAAGTCGGGATGGTCGAACAGCCCGAGCTCCTGCAGTTCGACCGGCATCGCTTCGCGCCGCGTCTCGGGCATCGCATCGCGATGGCGGTAGTAGTCCACCAGGCCGTTGTCGACGATCGACTGGGCCACGGCCTCGCAGCCGACACAGCACATCCGCCGCTCGCGGCCATCGATGCGCACGTAGTGATGCGTTTCAGGCGGAATGGGCAAACCGCAGTGATAGCAGTCGGCATCGCCCTGGCCCTGGGTTGCGGCGGTGGATGGCGAATCGACAACGGAGGGATCGGCGGCAGTCATCGGCAACAATATGAAGCCGCCCCTGAAGGACATCTCCTTCAGGGGCGGTCGAACGGAATCGCCCGTTTTTAGCACATTTCCCCCAGCCCGGCCATTGCCCTGCCGCCTGCTGCGGCACGCAGCCGCAGAGCGCCAGGCCGCGGCGCAGGCCGGACGGGGTTTATTTTGCCGCCATGCGAATGGCGCCGTCGAGGCGGATCACCTCGCCGTTCAGGTAAGGGTTCTCGATGATGTGCCGCACCAGCCCGGCGAACTCCGCCGGCTTGCCGAGGCGCGACGGGAAAGGAACCATCTTGCCCAGCGAGTCCTGCACTTCTTGCGGCATGCCCATCAGCATCGGTGTTTCCATGATGCCCGGCGCGATGGCCATCACGCGGATGCCGAAACGCGACAGCTCGCGCGCCACCGGCAGCGTCAGCCCAACCACGCCCGCCTTCGACGAAGCGTAGCCCGCCTGCCCGATCTGGCCATCGAAAGCCGCCACCGACGCGGTGTTGACGATGACACCCCGCTCACCGCCGGCATCGGCCCCGGCCTTGCTCATGACGTCGGCCGCCAGCCGGATCATGTTGAAGGTGCCGATCAGGTTGATCGACACGGTGCGGGCAAAGGAATCGAGGCGATGCGGCGCCTCGCGCCCGACGACCTTCTCCGCCGGCGCCACGCCCGCGCAGTTGATGAGGCCGCGGAGGCCGCCAAAACCCGATACGGCACGGTCGATCGCCGCCTTGGCGCTCGCTTCGTCGGTCACATCGGTGGCGGCGAAGGCTGCCGACGAACCCAGTTCCGCTGCCAAGGCCTCGCCGGCCTCGCGATTGACATCGGCCAGCACGACCCGACCGCCCGCCTCGACCAGCATGCGCGCCGTCGCGGCCCCCAGACCCGATCCGCCACCGGTCACCACGAATACGCCGTTCTCGATCTGCATCGCCAATCTCCTCGTCCTGTCGACTGATTAAACATCAGCCCATGAACATAGTTCACGTTAACGTTAACGTCAATACAAACATGTTCCTTGCTTCGTGATGCCGCGCACTGCTAGATCCTGCGCGCCACGTCGGCGCGGAGCCGGCCCCTGGTGCGCAGCGCCCAGACGGCGAACACAGCCAGCACCAGCCCTTCGATCAGCATTGCGCGCTGCGCGCCGACCCGCGCGGCGAGCAGACCGGCGAGCAGGCCGCCGATGGCGTCGAAACCGAAGCGCGTCGAACTGAAGAAGGACACCACCCGCCCGCGCAGATGATCGGGGGCAAGCGTCTGCAGCAGCATGTTGGTCGCAACGTTGCCGATCGAGATGCCCAGCCCCACCATCGCCATCGCCAGCAGCGAGACGGGCAGGAAGCGGCTGTACGAGAACACGAGCAGGGCCAGCGCGCCGATTGCCGCGCCACTGACCACCACCGTCACCAGTCCGGGCAGGTTCTTGCGCGTGGCGAGGAACACGGTGCCGACGAAAGCCCCCGCGCCCGCCGCGCCCCACAGCATGCCGAGCATGCGTGCGTCGCCCGAAAAGACGTCCTTGGCGAACACCGGCAGCAGCACGGCATAGCTCGACGCGGTGAGGTTGGCCACGGCGAGTATCAGGATCAGGGTCCTGATCGCATACGCGTCCCATACATACCCGAGGCCCTCGCGGAACACCGACGCCGTGCTGCCGCTGGCACGCGGCGACGCCTCCACGCGGATCCGCCATACACCGAAGGCCAGCGCGGCGAACGACACGGCATTGAGCACGAAGCAGAACGCCTCGGACGTCAGCCCGAGCAACAGGCCGGCCAGCGGCGGCCCGAGAAAGCGCCCCGAGTTGAAGGCCATCGCATTCAGCGCCAGGGCGTTCGGCAGATCTTCGCGGCTTCCCACGAAGCTGTTGATCTGCGACTGGCGCAATGGCGTATCGAAGGCATTCAGCACGCCCAGCATCACCGACATCAGCACCAGCAGGGACGGCCCGACCAGATCGAGCATGGTCAGCACTCCCAGCGCCAGCGCCTGAAGCGCCAGCAGCCCCTGCACCAGGATCAGCAGGCGGCGCTTGTCGTGGCGGTCGATCCAGGCCCCTGCCAAGGGTCCCACCACCAGCATCGGCACGAGCGCGGCGAAGGTGGTGACGCCGAGCAGCGCCACGGAGCCGGTCAGGCGGTAAACCAGCCATGACATCGCCACCTGCTGTATCCAGGTGCCGAGAATCGACACCACCTGGCCGAGGAAGTAATAGCGGAAGTTGCGGTGCCCCAACGCGCGGATCGGCCCGGGCAGCGGTCGGCGCGCCGCCGGAGAATCAGCCCGCATGTGCTGCGCCATCCATACCGGTCGCAACGGCGAAAGTCTGCATGCCCGCTTTTCCCCTTCCTCTGTGGCAAGTGCCGCCATCACCAGAAGCGCGAGCGGAACAAAAGCAAGAAAGCAAAAAGGCCATCCCCGAGGGGTTGGCCTTTTTGCTTGAAGCTGGTGCCGGCAAGAGGAGTCGAACCCCCGACCTTCGCATTACGAATGCGCTGCTCTACCAACTGAGCTATGCCGGCTGAGGGCGCGGACTATAGCCCATTGCCGCGGCGGTTTCAAGCGTCGTGCAGGAGTGTGTGGCAGCAACTCAGTAGTGTCCGGTCTTGGCAAGGCAGAAATGTCCGCTTCCCGCGCAACGATCCGCCCCACGCCGCCCGATCAGGTTCCCGGCGTGGGAATGAAGAAAACTTTTCCCGCCATATTCATTTTTTTGGTCGCCTGCACTACACTTCGCCCCCATTCGGGGCCGGAGGAGACAAGCTCCCATCAGAACGCGACGCCGGGGGGCTCCCCCCGGCAGCCGCGCCAGCGCCGCCACATGCCGGCGCCCACGCCCGAACACTCCAGCCTTTTGGTTCGCCCCGCCCTCATACCCCCATGGCCGGCCTCGACTTTCTTGAAATCGCCCTCATCGGTCTCGCCGCATTTGCCGCCGGCGCGGTGAATTCGGTGGCGGGCGGCGGCACCTTCTTCTCGTTTCCGGCCCTGCTCGCGGTCGGCGTACCGCCGGTCGTCGCCAACGCCAGCAACGCGGTCGCCCTGTGGCCGGGCAGCCTGGCCGGCGCCTGGGCCTTCCGTCGCGAACTCCGGCGCTTCTCGAAGAGCCTGCCGATGCTGACCGCCGTCGCCTTCATCGGCGGCACCGCTGGCGGCCTGCTGCTGCTGGCGACCTCGAACGAGGCCTTCTCCCGCCTGATTCCCTGGCTGCTGCTCGTCGCCACCGTGCTGTTCGCCTTCAGCAGCCAGATATCGGCGTTCATCAAGCGCTGGAAGCCCACGCCGGCAGGCACGGATGAGCACCACATCGGCCCGGGCGGCTTCATCTTCCAGCTGGTGGTGTCGATCTACGGCGGCTTCTTCGGCGCCGGCATGGGCATCCTGATGATCGCCGCGCTGGCCATCCAGGGCTTCAAGGACGTACACGAGATCAACGCGCTGAAGAACTGGCTGTCGGCCATCATCTACAGCGTGGCGGTGGCCACCTTCGTCATCGCGAATGCGGTATCCTGGCCGCACACCCTGATCATGATCGTGACGGGCACCGTCGGCGGCTACTGGGGTGCGACAATCGCCCGCAAGCTGCCGGCACTCTGGCTGCGGCGCTTCATCATCGGCGTCGGCGGCGTGTTGACGGTCTATTACTTCGGCAAGACACTCTGAACCATGCTCTCCGGTCTGCTCGCGGCGCTCGGCGCCGGCCTGCTGTGGGGGCTAGTATTCCTCACTCCGCTGGTGCTGGGGGAATACCCCGGTTTCATGCTTGCCGTGGGCCGCTATCTTGCCTTCGGCATCCTTGCGCTCGGCCTGGCCTGGTTCGACCGCCATGCCCTCGGCCAGTTGCGCCGCGCCGACTGGATCGAGGCCGCCAAACTGGCGCTGATCGGCAACCTGCTCTACTACGCCACCCTCGCCAGCGCCATCCAGCTTGCCGGCGCCCCGCTGCCCACGCTGATCATCGGTACCTTGCCGGTGGTGATCGCCGTATGCGCCAACCTCGTCGACCGCCGTCACGGCGGCGAGGACGCGGTGCGCTGGTCCCGCCTGCTGCTGCCGCTGGCGCTGATCCTGGCCGGTCTCCTGATTGTGCATGGCGACAGCCACGAAGACGGCGCCGCCTCGCGCACCGACCGCCTGCTCGGGCTGGCCTTCGCCTTCTTCGCACTCGCCTGCTGGACCTGGTACCCGATCCGCAACAGCCGCTGGCTGCGCGCACGCGGCCCCGGCATGTCGCGCGCCTGGGCCACCGCGCAGGGGCTGGCGACACTGCCGATCGCACTGCTGGCCGGCATCGCCTACGCGGCATGGGACGGCCTGACGCCCGGGAGCGCCTTCGACTGGCCGCTGGGCCCGCAACCGGGACTGTACATCGGGCTGTGCATCCTGCTCGGCCTGGCCGCCTCCTGGTTCGGCACCCTGTTGTGGAACACGGCCAGCCATCTGCTGCCCGCCGCCCTGGTGGGCCAGTTGATCGTCTTCGAGACACTCTCCGCCCTGCTCTACGCCTTCATCTGGTATCAACGCTGGCCCACCCCGGCGGAAGCCGCCGGCATCGTGCTGCTGGTGGCGGGCGTCAGCTTCGGCGTGCACGTGTTCCGCCGCACCGGAAACTAAGGCCGCAGGCCGGGCAAGGCGGCGCACACCGCCGTCGACCGCAGCTCCGCCACCTCTTATCATCGGCACCCCTGCATTGCGCCGCGGCATGCCTTGCCGCGCGCTGCCCCGCGAGACCATGGACCTCCTGACCCAGATCATCCTCGAGGCGGGCCGCTCCGCCGTGGAACTGTCGCTGTTCGTGCTGCTTCCCATCATGGTGGTGATGCTGTCGCTGATGCGCATCCTCGAAGCCCGCGGCGTGCTCGACTGGCTCGTCGCGCGGCTCGCGCCGCTGCTGCGCCCGGCGGGCCTGACCGGGTTGGGCGTATTCGCGGCGGTGCAGATCAACCTCGTCAGCTTCGCCGCGCCGGTGGCGACGCTGGCGATGATGGAAAGCCGCGGCGCCTCCGAACGCCACCTCGCCGCCACGCTGGCGATGGTGATGGCCATGGCGCAGGCCAACGTCACCTTCCCGATGGCGGCGATGGGCCTGTCCTTCGGCCCGGCGCTGCTGTTGTCGCTGGCGGGCGGAATCGCCGCCGCCGCGGTGACCTACCATGGCTTCGGCCGCCGCTTGTCGGCGGTCGAGGCAAGGCTCGACGAAACCCTGCATCACCGCGTCGCCGACGACGCCAAGGGTGTGCTCGACGTCATCAACCGCGCCGGCGCCGAAGCCTTCAAGATTTCCATCGGCGCCATCCCGATGCTGGTGCTCGCACTGGTTGCGGTGATGGCGCTGCGCACGAGCGGCGCGATCGATGCGCTGACCGGCGCACTGCTTCCGGCGCTGGATCTCCTCGACATCGAACCCGCACTGATCCTGCTGACACTGACGAAGTACATCGCCGGCGGCACCGCGATGATGGGCGTGATGGATGAAATGCTGAAATCCGGCGCCGCCAGCGTGGCGACGCTCAACAGCAGCGCGGGCTTCCTAATCCACCCGCTGGACGTGGCCGGCGTCGCGATACTGATTTCGGCCGGGCCGCGCGTCGCGCGGGTCTGGAAACCCGCAGCGGCAGGCGCCGCGATCGGCATCGCGCTGCGTACGGCAGGCCACGCGCTGCTGCCGGCCTGAACCCGGTGAACCTCGCCCCTTCTTTCGCATCACGAATGCCATGATTGCTGCCCTCACCCTGCTACTCGTCTTCCAGCTCGTCGGCGAAGTCGTCGCGCGCGCGCTCGGCCTGCCGGTTCCCGGTCCGGTGATCGGCATGGCGCTGCTGTTCGCCGCACTGCTGCTGCGCGGCGGGCCGGGCGAAAACCTGCGCCAGACCGCCGGCACCCTGCTGCAGCACCTGTCACTGCTGTTCATTCCCGCCGGCGCCGGCATCATGCTCTACGGCGACCTGATTGCCGCCGAGTGGCTGCCGCTTGCGGCCGCCCTGGTCGGCAGCACCCTGCTCGCCATCATCGTCACCGCGCTCGTGCTCGACGCCCTGGTCAAGCGGCGCAAGGCCGGCGAGGACGCGCTGCCATGACGCCCCGGCTGACCGAGCTCTGGGTCTACCTGTCCGCGTCGCCACTGCTCGGGCTGACGCTGACGCTGGTCGCCTACCAGGCCGCGCATTGGCTGTACAAGCGCGCCGGCTACCATCCGCTGGCCAATCCGGTGATGATCGCGATCACGATCGTGACTGCGGTGCTGTTCCTGAGCGGCATGGACTATCGCGCCTATTTCGACGGCGCCCAGTTCGTGCACTTCCTGCTTGGTCCGGCGACGGTGGCGCTGGCCATCCCGCTCCACGCCCAGTGGCCCCGGCTCAAGGCGATGGCCGGACCGCTGGTGATCGCGCTCGTCGTCGGCTCGCTGACGGCCGCGCTGTCGGCCTACGGCATCGGCGCGCTGCTCGGCGCCAGCCGGCCGACGCTGATGTCGCTCGCGCCCAAGAGCGTGACCACGCCGATCGCGATGGCCGTGGCCGAACCCCTTGGCGGCCTGCCGGCGCTGGCCGCGGCGATGGTCATCCTGACCGGCGTGCTCGGCGCCATCTGCGGCCCCTATCTCTACCGCTGGCTGCGCATCGGCGACCACGCCATCCGCGGCTTCGCCATCGGCCTCGCTTCGCACGGCATCGGCACCGCGCGGGCCTTCCAGGTCAGCGAGCAGGCCGGTGCCTTCGCGGCGCTGGCGATGGGGCTGAACGGACTCCTCACCGCGCTGTCCCTGCCCTGGATCATGCCCTGGCTGGAGCGGCTGGGCGGTCGCTGACCCCCGCTCCCGCGCCAGGCCCCGCAACGCATCGACGCCGAGGAAGCACGCGTGCTGACCGCCATCCACCGCTGGATCGACCGCAACATTCTCGAACTGGGCCGCGAGATGCGGCTTTCCTACCTGCCGCCGCTGATGGTGTATTGCGCAGCGGGCGTATCGGGTCTCACCGGCATCGTCGGCACCTTCTTCGTCAAGGACCATCTCGGGCTGTCGGCGGCATTCCTCGCCGCACTCGGCTTCTGGGCCTACATCCCCTGGGCGCTGAAGATGCCCATCGGCCACCTGGTCGACCTGCTGTGGCGCTACAAGGCCGGACTGGTTTACCTGGGCGCCTCGTTCATCGCCGCCAGCCTGCTGATCATGGTCGGCCTCGTCGGCAGCCCCGAGACGATGCGCGCGGTGATGCCGGCCGAAGCCTGGTTCGTGCTGTCGACGCTGCTGTCGCCGGTCGGCTACGTGATGCAGGACGCGGTGGCCGACGCGATGACGGTCGAGGCCGTACCGCGCATCGACGGGCATGGCCAGCCCATCGCCGCCGCCACCGTGCGGCGGATGCACACCACGATGCAGATGCTCGGCCGCGTCGCCATCATCGGCGGCACGGTGCTGGTGTCGCTCGCCAACGTGGCGATGTTCCAGGGCTCGGAAAACCTGCCCGAGGCCGACAAGATCGCCATCTACCTGCGCATCTACGAACTGGCGCTCGTCATTCCGCTGCTGTCGGTCAGCGGCGTGGTCCTGGCTGGCATCCTCAAGCGCCGCGAGGCGCGCCGGCTGGCCGCGCTCGGGCACAGCCGCGCCGACATCGACCGCCTGGTCCACGCCCCCGAGGAAGCGGCCCGGCCCAACTGGTGGATCCTGGGCGGCAGCGCGGCATTCGTGGCGCTGAGCATCGGCATCGGCCTGTCCGGCTTCGAGTACGGGCAGGAGATCATCTTCGCGGCCTCCTTCCTCATCATCGGCTTCATGATCACGCGCCTGCTGCGCGAACTATCCCCTGAGGCCGCCAGCACGCTGCTCGGCACCATCATCGTCATCTTCGCCTTCCGCGCCCTGCCGCTGCCCGGCGCCGGCATGAGCTGGTGGATGATCGACGAACTCGGCTTCGACCAGGGCTTCCTGTCGCGCCTCGACCTGGTGGTCAGCAGCTTGACGCTGGCCGGCCTGTTCCTGTTCCGCCGCTTCATGGCGGAAAAATCCATCGTCGACATCGTCATCTTCCTGACGCTGACCTCGGCCCTGCTGTCGCTGCCCGCCATCGGCATGTTCCATGGCCTGCACGAATGGACCTCCGCCCATACCGGCGGCGTGGTGGACGCGCGCTTCATCGCCATCGCCAACACCGCGCTCGAATCGCCGCTCGGCCAGGTGTCGATGGTGCCGATGCTGGCGTGGATCGCCAATTCCGCGCCGCCGCACCTGAAGGCCACCTTCTTCGCGGTGATGGCCTCCTTCACCAATCTCGCACTGTCGGCTTCCCAGCTCGGCACCAAGTACCTGAACCAGATCTACACCATCACCCGCGAAGTGCGGGACGCCGCCACCGGCCTGGTGAGCACGCCAGCCGACTACGGCGAACTGGGCGCCCTGCTCGTCACCCTCACCCTGCTCGGCCTGCTGCTGCCGCTCGGCGCCATCCTGCTAACGCGGTTGCTGGGGCTGCGCAGCGCCTGAGCGCGGGAGCGCGGCAGGTCGCGCACCTGCGTTGACCTTTCGCATTGTCTTCCTCATCGGGCTGGCGGACACTTGAGCCCATTCCACAACGCGGGAGGCCCACGATGACACCCAGCTCGGTACACGACATCCGCAACCTCGCCCTGTTCGGCCATGCCGGCTGCGGCAAGACCACGCTCATCGAAACGCTGCTTGCGGCGGCGGGTGAGATCGGCGCGGCGGGCAGCATCGAACGCGGCGACACCGTGTCGGATTTCGACCCGCAGGAAAAGGCCATGGGGCACTCGCTGCACGCGGCCCTGGTGCATCTGGAATGGTCCGGCCACTGGGTCAACCTGCTCGACACGCCGGGCCTGCCCGATCTCGCCGGCCGTGCGCTGCTGGCCCTGCCCGCGGTCGACACCGCGGCGGTGGTCATCAACGCCGCTGCCGGGGTGGAAAGCGTCGCGCGCCGCATGATGGCGGCGGCGCAAGGCAAGTGCCGCATGATCGTGGTGAACAAGATCGATGCGAACGGCGTCGATTTCGGCGCGCTGGTGGATGCGATCGCCGCCGAGTTCGGCCGCGAGTGCCTGCCGATCAACCTGCCGTCGGCCGATGGCAGCCGCGTCATCGACTGCTTCTTCGCGCCGCAGGACGATGCCGCCACGGCCTTTTCCAGCGTCGGCGCGGCGCACGATGCGATCGTCGACCAGATCGTCGAACTCGACGAAGCCTTGATGGCCAAGTATCTGGAACAAGGGGAATCGCTCGACCCCGAACAACTGCATGCGCCCTTCGAACAGGCCCTGCGCGAAGGCCACCTGGTGCCGGTGTGCTTCGTCTCCGCGCGCAGCGGCGCAGGCGTGCGCGAACTGCTCGACATTCTCGGCAAGCTCGCCCCCGATCCCACCGAAGGCAACCCGCCAGCCTTCCTGAAGGGCGAAGGCGAGAACGCGGAAGCGGTCTCGGTGACGCCGATCGCCGACCGCCACGTGGTCGCGCATGTGTTCCAGATCGCCAACGACCCCTATCGCGGCAAGCTCAGCCTGTTCCGTGTCCACCAGGGCAGCATCGCGCCCAGCTCGCAGCTTTTCGTCGGCGACGGCCGCAAGCCCTTCAAGGTCGCCCACCTGTTGCGCATGCAAGGCAAGACCGCGGTCGAAACCTCGCGCGCCGTCCCCGGCGACCTGTGCGCAGTGGCGCGTATCGACGAGATCGTGCGCGATGTCGTGCTGCACGATTCGCACGACGAGGATTTCTTCCATCTCGTGCCGCCCGCCTATCCGCAGCCGGTGTTCGGCCTCGCCCTGATGACGCGCAAGCCGGCCGACGAGCAGAAGCTGTCCGAAGCGCTGGCGCGGCTCACCGAGGAAGACCCCTGCCTCGAAGTGAGCTTCGATCACCGCAACCGGCGCACCGTGGTGCGCGGCCTGGGCGAGCAGCACCTGAAGATCGTGCTCGACGAGTTGGCCGCGCGCTGGAGTCTGCAGCTCGATACCGCGCCCCCCAGCATCCCCTACCGCGAAACCATCACCGTGGTTGCCGAGGCGCGTTATCGCCACAAGAAGCAAAGCGGCGGCGCCGGCCAGTTCGGCGAGGTCGCGTTGCGCGTCGAGCCGCTGGCACGCGGCGCGGGCATCGAACTGGCGGACGAGGTCAAGGGCGGCGCGATTCCGACCAATTTCATGCCCGCAGTGGAAAAAGGCGTGCGCCAGGCCCTGCTCGAAGGCGCCTTCGCCGGCTTCCCGATCCAGGACCTGCGCGTCGTGGTCACCGACGGCAAGCACCATGCGGTGGATTCGAACGAGGTTTCCTTCATCACCGCGGCCCGCCACGCGCTGATCGAAGCCGTGCTTGCGGCCCGGCCGCAGGTGCTGGAACCCTTGCTCGACGTGCAGGTGAAGGTTGCCGACACATCGTTCGGCGACGTCAGCGCCGAACTGGCCGGGCGGCGCGGCCGCCTGACCAGCACCGACAGCCCGACGGCGGGCTGGACGCTGATTTCGGCCCGCGTGCCGATGGCGAGCCTGGATGGCTTCGAAAGCCGTCTGAAGGCGATCTGCGCCGGCGAGAGCGAATTCATGCTCAGTGCCGGCGGCTACGAAGCGGCGCCTGCCGAAACCCAGAACCACCTGGCCAGAGCCCATGGCGAAGCCGGCAATGGCGCGCACTGAAACGCGGCAGCCCCCCGCCGGCCCAGCCGGCGGGCAGCCCGGGCGGGACATGCCGGCTCGCCTGAGCGACGCGCAGCGCGCCTACTGGCGCCGCAATCTGGTGCTCACGCTCGGGCTGCTGTCGGTCTGGTTCGTCGTGACCTTCGTCGCCGGCTACTTCGCGGACGAACTCAACACCATCAGCTTCCTGGGCTTCCCGCTGGGCTTCTACATCCTCGCCCAGGGGTCCCTCGTGGTCTACCTGGCGATCATCACGGTCTACGTGGTCGTCATGGGCCGCCTCGACCGGCGCTACGGCGTAGACGAACGCCACTGACGGTATCAGGCGATCTGGACCTCGTCGCTGCGCGTGTCGCCCTTGTTGTCTATCCAGCTAACCTCGACCCTGTCTCCCTTCGCGCCGCCGTTGAACTTGAACGCGAGGTAGGGATTGGCGGACACGGATGGACCGAATTCGGCGCTCAGCACGACCCTGTCGTTGTGCCTGACCGTCAGTTCGGTGATGAAATGGGCCGGAATCACCGCGCCGGACGCGTCCTTGCGCTGGCCGGTTTCCATGACGTGCGACATCAGTACGCGGACTTCGGTGACGCCATCCCTGGCTGCGGCGCGAATGCGTATCGGGTTTGCCATATCGGTATTTCTCCTGAACCGGTTCTTCGCTCAGCCGCCGCAGCCGCCAAGGGTGACCTTCACTTCCTTCCGGGACGTGTAGAACTTGCCGTTGGCCTTGACCAGCGCATGCACGTCCGAGGTCTGGCTCATCTTCACGCGCGTCTGCAGTTCGGCCACCGTACCTTCGGGAATGATGAAGCTCGCGGCGAGCATGTACGGATTCTTCTCGACCATGATCGCGATGTATTCGGTCCCGGGAATGTTGCTGACCACGCCGACCGGCACCACGGCGCCGTTCTCGGCGATGTCGGGCGAGGTGATGAGCACGCCATCGCTTGCGGCCGGTTTGCCGGCACCGAGCGCGCCGAAAGCCGCCTCGAGGCTCCTGGCCTCGAAAGCCTGCGCATTCCAGGCCGCCTGGGCCAGTTCCGGTTTGATCACCCCTGCGGCGACCAGCAGCCCGAACACGCCCAGGCCTCCGCCCGCTTTCAGAGTATCCCTGCGTTGATGATCCATCCCGTCTCTCCTTTCAAGAGGTGTTGCCATGCTTTCGAGCGATTTCATTGTACCCGGGGCCGGCAATCCCATTCGCCGCCGCCATCGGGCCTGCTGAGCCACACCGGGGCAGCGGGCCGGAAACGGCGGGACGGCACTCGCCGGCGCAGGCCTCGTGCGCCCGGACAGGCTGTCGATGTTCGCTATACTCCCGACCCCGGCCATTGCTCACGGCCGGAAAGCAAACCGCGCCAGACGGCCTTCGCGGCACATGGCGTACCTCGTATCGATACAAGAACCGGAGGGACATCGACGTGAACCCCAAGCACGCCCTGGCCATGCTCGGCCTCGTCGGGCTCAGCGCCGCCGCACAGGCCCAGGACCCGAATCTGGCCCGCAACCTTGCCGCGACCTGCGCAAACTGTCATGGCACCAATGGACGCAGCGTCGGTGGAATGGCGTCCCTGGCGGGCGAGGCCCAGGACAAACTGATGCAGGCGCTGTCGGACTTCAAGTCCGGCGACAGGCCGGCGACGATCATGCATCAGATCGTCAAGGGCTACACCGACGAACAGCTCAAGCTCATCACCGCCTGGTACGCGGCGCAGGACTAAGGGGACAGGACGATGTTCACGAGACGCGATTTTCTGAAGAGCGCCGGCATCGCCGCGGCAGGCGGCACCATGCTCGGCGGACTGTCCGCCTGCACGACGACGGGCAGTGCAAGCCGTGGCCATGTCGTCATCGTTGGCGGTGGATATGGCGGCGCGACGACGGCCAAGTACCTGCGCATGTGGAGCAAGGGCACCGTCGACGTCACGCTGATCGAACGCAACCCGGCCTTCATCTCGTGTCCGATCTCGAACCTCGTGATCGGCGGCATCAAGCAGATGGAGGACATCACGGTCGGCTACGACGGCCTGAAGTCGAAGTGGGGCGTCCGCCTGATCACCGACGAGGTCACCGCCGTCGATACGGCGAAGCGCACGGTCGCCACGGCGCGCAACGGCACGCTGGACTATGACCGTCTGGTGCTTTCGCCCGGCATCGATTTCATCCCGGACGCAGTCGCCGGCCTGGACGGCAACCAGGAACGCATTCCCCATGCCTGGAAGGCAGGCCCGCAGACCGTGCTGTTGCGCAGGCAGTTGCAAGACATGGCCGACGGCGGCGTGTTCGCGCTGCATGTTCCCAAGGCGCCGTACCGTTGCCCGCCGGGGCCTTACGAGCGGGCCTGCGTCGTCGCCGATTATCTGCGCCGGGCCAAACCCAGGTCCAAGGTTCTGGTGCTGGACGCCAACGCTGAGATCCAGTCGAAAAAGGCGCTGTTCACGAAAGCCTTCGAAAGCTATGGCAGCCTGATCGAGTACGTGCCCAACAGCGAGCTGCGCGGCGTCGACGTCGCCACGCTCACCGCCGAACTCGAATTCGACAGCGTCAAGGCCGACGTCCTCAACGTGATCCCGCCAATGCGCGCGGGCAGCATCGCCATCGAGGCCGGCCTGCCGCTGATCAACGGCCGCTGGGTCGATATCGACTGGCTGACGATGGGGGCCAAGGGCGTGCCGGGGGTCCATGTGCTGGGCGACGCCTTGTTCCCGGCCCCGACCATGCCCAAGTCCGGCCACATGGCCAACCAGCACGGCAAGGTGGCGGCGGCGGCGATCCTGAACCTGTTCGAAGGCATCGCGCCCAACCCGGCGCCGGTAGTGATGAACACCTGCTACAGCTTCGTCGACGGCACCAACGTCATCCACGTCGCGTCGGTGCACCAGTACGACGCCGAGAAGCGGCAGCCGATGCCCGTGCAAGGCGCCGGCGGCGTATCGGCCGCGGCCAGCGAGATCGAGGGCAAGGCGGCCCTGGCCTGGGCAAGGAACATCTGGGCCGACATGCTGGCCTGAGCATTCTCGCGGTTTCGAGTGCAAGAACGGGAGCGCGGCCATCGGCCGTGCTCCCGTTTTCCTTGCCGGCGCCGGCTCAGTCCAGCGTGCTGGCGTAGAGCGACACTGCCTTGATCTCCATTTCGGTCAGCTTCGACGCGATGGAGTGCATGACCGCGTTGTCGTTGGTGCGCTCGCGCTGGCCGAAGGATTTCAACTGGCTCTCGATATACTTGGGCACCTGTCCGGCGAGCCTGGGCAACTGGTCGGTGCCGAGCCCACGCTCGCCATGACAGGAAGCACAGGCCGGCACACCCGATTCCTCGTTGCCGCGATGGAACACGAAGCGCCCCACGGCGGCGAGATCGGCATCCCGCGCCACGCGCGCCTTGGTCGGCTTCCGTTCGAAGAACACGCCCAAGGCCAGCATCTCCTCTGGCGTCAATCCGGCCGCCATGCTCGCCATGGTGTCGCTCTTGCGCCGGCCGGACTGGAAATCCGCCAGTTGCCTGGCAACGTACTGGTGATGCTGGCCCGCCAGGCGCGGATACAGCGCCGACGCACTCTCCCCGTTTGCGCCATGGCATAGCGAACAACGCCCCGCACTGATTTCCTCCGCCCGGGCGAGGTCGACGTCGGGCAGTTCCGCCGCGCTGCTTGCGGCAAAGGACAGACAGCAGCCGAATACTGCCGTCGACACGATTTTCTTCCACATTTTCATCGTCCCCTCGATGGCGCCATGCGGCACGAACAGAGCCCGTCGCGGCGGGAGAAACACATCAGAATTCGCCGCCCGCTGGGCGCCCCCATGGCACGAAGCACGACCGGCAGTGCGATCAGTTCCAGCCGAGCTCCAGCATCCACGGTGTGCGCGTCTGCTGCAGCGCAGCCTCGACATACACCACCATCGGCCGGGGCAGGCGGCCACGAGGCCACCACTCCATGCGATCGCATTTGCCGGGCTCGCGATTTTCCGGCTCTCCGCTCCAGCAGACCGCGCGCACGAAGAAATCGATGCGGTTGGTGTCCGACAGACGATGCACCACCCCCAGCCATTCGAGATCGGACGCCAGGGCCGACAGGCCGGTTTCCTCGCGCAATTCCCGCAGCGCCGCGGCGGCGACCGACTCACCCGCTTCGACGTGCCCGCCGGGCAGGCTGTAGCGCCCATCGAAGAATCCCGTGCCAGCACGACGCATCAACAGCACCTGGCCCTCGCGCTCGCAGACGACGTGCACGCCGGTGGGAATGCCCGGATGATGCATCAGCGCTTGCCCGTGCTGCCGAAGCCGCCCGTGCCGCGTTCGCTGGCATCGAATTCGTCGACGATGTTGAAACCGACCTGCAGCACCGGTACCACCACCAGTTGCGCGATCCGTTCCATCGGCTGGATGGTGAAGCTGGCGCGCCCGCGATTCCAGACCGAGACGAAGATCTGCCCCTGATAGTCGGAGTCGATGAGGCCGACCAGATTGCCGAGCACGATGCCGTGCTTGTGGCCCAGCCCGGAGCGGGGCAGCACCATCGCCGCCAGCCCCGGATCGGCCAGGTGGATCGCCAGCCCGCTGGGCACCAGCGTCGTCTCGCCCGGATGCAAGGTGATCGGCCCCGGCAGACAGGCCCGCAGGTCGAGGCCCGCGGCCCCGCCGGTGGCATACGCCGGCGGATGCGACTTGAGCCGCTCGTCGAGCAGTTTTACGTCGATGTGATGCATGTTCCATCTCCTACGCGGGTGCCGCCGCGACACGGCGGCGAGCACTCGACACTCAATGATCAAGGCCGTGCCGGTTCAGCGCCCCGCCACCGCCAGCAAGCCTGCCAGATGCTCGACGATGCCACGGGCCACCACCGCCTTCGGCGCGCGCGGCAAGGGATGGCGGCCGGCATCGTCGTACAGCACGACAACGTTGTCGTCCGCGCCCATGCCATCCTGCACCAGGTTACCCACCAGCATCGGCAGGCGCTTCTTCTGCCGCTTGCCTTCGGCGTAGGCATCGAGATCCCGGCTTTCGGCGGCGAAACCGACGCAGAAGGGCGCATCCGGCAATGCCGCGACTTCAGCCAGGATGTCGGGATTTTCGGTCAGCGACAGCGTCAGGATGCCGTCCTTTTTTTTCATCTTGTGCTCGGCGACGTCCAGCGGCCGGTAATCCGCCACTGCCGCAACGCCGATGAACACATCCGCGCCCGGCAGCGCGGCGAGCACCTCATCGCGCATGTCGCGCGCGCCCGCGACCGAAACACGGCGGACGCCGGCCGGCACGGGCAAGGCGACCTGCCCGCTGACCAGCACGACCTCGGCGCCCGCCTGGGCGCAGGCGCGGGCCAGCGCATAGCCCATCTTGCCCGAGCTGATGTTGGTGATGCCCCTGACCGGGTCGATCGCCTCGAAAGTCGGCCCCGCGGTGAGCACGACCTTTCGCCCGGCAAGGCGCTTCGCCACGAAGCAGCCCTCGAGGCGCTCGAGCAGTTCTTCCGGCTCCAGCATCCGTCCCATGCCGACCTCGCCACAGGCCTGCTCGCCCGCGGCCGGGCCAAACAACGTGACGCCATCGCCGCGCACGAGCGCGACGTTGCGCTGCGTGGCCGGCGCCTCCCACATCTGCCGGTTCATGGCCGGCGCGACGATCAGCGGCACATCCCGAGCCAGGCACAGCGTGGTCAGCAGGTCATCGGCCCGGCCTTGCGCGAGCCGTGCGATGAAATCGGCCGTGGCAGGCGCCACCAGGATGGCGTCCACGTCGCGACCGAGGTCGATGTGCGCCATGTTGTTGGGCATGCGCGCATCCCACAAATCGCTCCAGACCGGATTGCCCGACAGCGCCTGAAAGGTGACCGCGGTGACAAAACGCGCCCCCGATTCGGTCAACACGACGTGCACATCCGCGCCCGCCTTGCCGAGCAGGCGCACGAGTTCAGCAGCCTTGTAGGCTGCGACCCCCCCCGTCACACCAACCACGATCTTCCTGTGCTGTAGCGCAATCATGACATTCACTTATAATTCCGCAGCGCACGCTGCATCCGACAACCATACCGCACGAGAGCGTCTTTCCCGAGCCTTCCCGACAGATGCCCTCTCCGCCCCGCTGAAGGAACGCCCATGGCAATCACCGACTGGCCCACAGACGAACGCCCCCGCGAAAAACTGCTCGCACGCGGTGCGGGCGCCCTGTCCGACGCTGAACTCCTCGCCCTCTTCCTGCGCGTCGGCATCCGCGGCCACACGGCCGTCGACCTTGCTCGGCAGTTGATCGCGCATTTCGGCACCCTGACCCGGTTGTGCTCTGCCAGCGCGAACGATTTCGCCGCCCTGCCCGGCATGGGGCTGGCGAAGTATGCCCAACTGCAGGCTGTCATGGAACTGGCGCGGCGGGCACTGGGAGAGACCCTGGCCGAACGTACGCTGCTGGACTCCCCCCAGGTCGTGCGCGACTGGCTACGCCTGCGGCTCGGCCATCTGCCGCATGAGACCTTCTGCATCATGCTGCTCGACGCACGCTATTGCCTGATCGAGGCGGTGGACCTGTTCCGCGGCACCCTGACGCAGACCAGCGTTTACCCGCGCGAGGTCGTCAAGCTGGTGCTCTCCCGCAATGCGGCCTCGGTGATCCTGGCCCACAATCACCCGTCCGGAGCCACCGAACCCAGTGCCGCCGACGAAATGCTCACCCGCGCACTCAAGGACGCGCTCGCCCTCATCGACGTCCGCATCCTCGATCACTTCGTCGTTCCCGGCCACGGCAAGCCGGTCTCATTCGCCGAACGCGGCTTGCTGTAATGCGGAAAATCGGTTTCAATCCGCCCCCCACGAGCAAGAATCGCGCACGGCACTTGCCTTCCTCACCGAGGATGCAGTATCCTCGTGCGTTTTCCGAAATCAGAATTCCCTGGAGCATCGTATGGCTCGCGTCTGCCAAGTGACCGGTAAAGCACCGATGGTGGGAAATAACGTTTCCCACGCAAATAACAAAACCAAGCGCCGTTTCCTGCCCAACCTGCAAAACCGCCGGTTCTGGAGCGAAAGCGAAAACCGCTGGATCCGCCTGCGCGTTTCCAATGCCGGCCTGCGCACCATCGACAAGAAGGGCATCGACACCGTCGTTGCCGAGCTTCGCGCCCGCGGCGAGAAGCTGTAAGCAAGCACACTAAACGGAGAACGCCATGGCCAAAGGCATCCGCGAAAAGATCAAGCTCGAATCGACCGCCGGTACCGGACACTTCTACACCACGTCGAAGAACAAGCGCACCACCCCGGGAAAGCTTGAATTCAACAAGTACGACCCCGTCGCGCGCAAGCACGTGCCGTACAAGGAAGTCAAGCTGAAGTAAGCAAGCTGAAGCAAGCCGGCGCAGCGACAAGCCCTATCAAATCAAGGGCACGGGCAGGCGAGGCATACTGACTCCAGAAAGCGGAAGGGCCATCGAGAGATCGATGGCCCTTCCGCTTTTGCGTTCGGCGGCCCATCCTGCTCGGGGCTCACCGGACACGACACCAGACGGCTTCTGGGTCAGGCACGCTGGATGTTGGAAGCCTGCTTGCCTTTGGGTCCCTGAGTGACCTCGAAGGAGACTTTGTCGCCTTCCTTCAGACTCTTGAAACCGCTCATGTTGATGGCGGAGAAATGTGCGAACAGGTCTTCGCTACCATCATCGGGCGTGATGAAACCGAAACCCTTGGAATCGTTGAACCACTTCACGGTACCAGTTGCCATATTGCTTCGTTCCTTCAAGGTTGCTTGATACGGCCGGGCCCCCGGCCGACACATCGGCGCCGCCAACAGCTCGACGAAGCCTCGAAGGAGAGCCCCGGAAAGTGGGCTTCAAAAAAGCATCGTTTCAAGCCAAGCCTGCGCACGGCCTAGCTTTTACGCAGTTGCCCGGGGGGCGTCAACGGTCTGATGATGGCATTTTTTTGCGGCGGCGCAACACCCAAACCCCTTGCTGCTGCAGCAAGATCGCCCGACCACTCCGAGCAGCGCGGACTCTCCGCTTTGCCGCAGCGCACGATCACTGCCGTGCTCCTGTTCCCCCGTACAGGCAGATCCGGGACGTCCCTGCGACGGACGGAAAGACGCCGGGAAGTTCCGCCATGACGTTTCTCCTGTGTTGCACTCCGCAACGACTCCATTAGAATGGTTTTCATGGGTACCCGGAAACAAGATGAATTCGTCCTCGAGGCGAAGCGGACGCGCACTCGTCCGCCGCCCTTATACAAGGTGCTTCTGCTCAACGACGACTACACGCCAATGGACTTCGTGATCGTCGTTCTACAGAAATATTTCAGCATGGATCGCGAACGTGCCACGCGAGTCATGCTCCAAGTTCACAGAGAGGGCATGGGGGTGTGCGGCGTCTTTCCCCGAGACATCGCAACGACCAAGGTGGAGCAGGTCGCCTCGTTTGCTCGTCAGCATCAACATCCGCTGGCATGCGTGATGGAGGAAAACTGAATGATCGCGCAAGAGCTTGAAGTGAGCCTGCACATGGCCTTCGTAGAGGCACGTCAGAAGCGTCACGAGTTCATCACCGTCGAGCATCTGCTGCTCGCCTTGCTGGACAATCCGTCAGCCGCGGAGGTGCTGCGCGCCTGCTCGGCCAACATCGACGAATTGCGCCACGAACTGAGCAATTTCATCAATGAGCATACCCCGCGCATCGAAGGCAGCGACGAAATCGACACGCAGCCGACGCTCGGCTTCCAGCGCGTCATCCAGCGCGCCATCCTTCATGTGCAGTCGTCCGGCAAGAAGGAAGTCACGGGAGCGAACGTGCTGGTGGCGATCTTCGGCGAAAAGGATTCGCACGCCGTCTATTACCTGCAGCGGCAGAACATCTCTCGCCTGGATGTCGTGAATTTCATTTCCCACGGCATCGCCAAGACCCCGCCCCAAGGCGCCGGCTCGCAGAGCCGCAGCGAAGCGGAACAGAACAGCGACCAGGAACAGGAAGAAAAGCCGGCTGGCGGCGCCCTCGAGAGCTATACCCAGAACCTGAACCAGCAGGCGCTGGTGGGCAAGATCGACCCCCTGATCGGACGCGAGAAGGAAGTCGAACGCGTCATCCAGACCCTGTGCCGCCGGCGCAAGAACAACCCCTTGCTGGTCGGCGAGGCGGGTGTTGGCAAAACGGCGATTGCCGAAGGTCTGGCCCGCCGCATCATCGAAGGCCGCGTGCCCGAAATCCTGGAAAGCGCCCAGGTCTATGCGCTCGACATGGGCGCCCTGCTCGCCGGCACCAAGTACCGGGGCGACTTCGAACAGCGCCTGAAAGCCGTGCTGAAGCAGCTCACCGAGAACCCCGGGGCCATCCTTTTCATCGACGAGATCCACACCCTGATCGGCGCCGGCGCGGCGTCGGGCGGCACCCTGGATGCATCCAACCTGCTGAAGCCGGCGCTCTCCTCCGGTCAGTTGAAGTGTATCGGCGCGACCACCTACAACGAGTTCCGCCAGATTTTCGAGAAAGATCATGCGCTGTCGCGGCGCTTCCAGAAAATCGACGTCGTCGAGCCATCGGTGGCCGAGACGGTCGAAATCCTGAAGGGGCTCAAGAGCCGCTTCGAGGAACACCACGGCATCAAGTACAGCAATTCGGCATTGTCGAGCGCCGCCGAATTGTCGGCCAAGTACATCAATGACCGTCACCTGCCCGACAAGGCGATCGATGTCATCGACGAGGCCGGCGCCGCACAGCGCATCCTGCCCAAATCCAAGCAGAAGAAGACCATCGGCAAGAACGAGATCGAGGAAATCGTCGCCAAGATCGCCCGCATCCCGCCGCGCTCCGTCTCCAACGACGACAAGGCCGCGCTGAAGACCCTCGACCGCGACTTGAAGAACGTGGTGTTCGGCCAGAACGCCGCGATCGAGGCTTTGGCGAAGGCGATCAAGATGTCGCGCTCCGGCCTCGGCAATCCGCAGAAGCCGATCGGCTCCTTCCTGTTCTCCGGCCCCACCGGCGTCGGCAAGACCGAGGTCGCGCGCCAGCTTGCCTACACCCTGGGCATAGAGCTGGTGCGTTTCGACATGTCCGAGTACATGGAGAGGCACGCGGTCAGCCGGCTGATCGGCGCACCGCCGGGCTACGTCGGCTTCGACCAGGGCGGGCTGCTGACCGAGCAGATCACCAAGAAGCCGCACTGCGTGCTGCTGCTCGACGAAATCGAGAAGGCTCATCCGGACATCTACAACATCCTGCTGCAGGTCATGGACCATGGCACCCTGACCGACAACAACGGCCGCCAGGCCGACTTCCGCAACGTGATCATCATCATGACCACCAATGCGGGGGCCGAATCCATGCAGAAGGCGGTCATCGGCTTCTCCGCCAAACGCGAACCCGGCGACGAGATGGCGGACATCAAGCGTCTGTTCACCCCCGAGTTCCGCAACCGCCTCGATGCAATCATCTCGTTCAAGGCCCTGGACAACCAGGTCATTCTGCGTGTGGTCGACAAGTTCCTGATGCAGCTCGAAGCCCAGCTGCACGAGAAGAAGGTCGAGGCGCACTTCAGCGACGAGCTCAAGGCCTGGCTGGCCGAAAAGGGCTTCGACCCGCTGATGGGCGCACGGCCGATGGCCCGTCTCATCCAGGACACCATCCGCTCCGCCCTTGCGGACGAACTGCTCTTCGGCCGTCTGGTCAATGGCGGCAGGGTGAGCATCGGCCTCGACGACGAAGACAAGGTCAAGCTGGTATTCGAAGAAACGGAAACCGCCACCGCCTGACCCTTCCTGCCGCGATCTGCAGAAACGGCGTTCCCCCTCCCGGGGAGCGCCGTTCTTTTTTGTCGCCGTGCCGTCCCAAGGCAAGAAGCCCTATTGGAGACAGCGACCCGCGCAGCGGCTGAGCGTGGGGGGTCTTTTGGGGCCCGCGCCATACGCCCGGAACAAGACGCTGGACTATCATGCGCGCTGCGCGCCCGCAACGGCGGCCTATTCACACACCGACAAGGAGCAGACATGAATATCCAGACAGCCGACCTGTGCGACACTCACGACGACAAAGTGAAAGTCGTCAGCCCGATGTTCGGCAGCTATGGTGGCCGTAGCGCATTCGGCGGCCCGATCAGCACGCTGAAAATCTTCGAGGACAACTCCTTCGTACGCAAGGCGCTCGAATCCGCCGGCAATGGCCGTGTCCTGGTCATCGACGGCGGCGCCTCGATACGCTGCGCGCTGGTAGGCGACCAGCTCGCGGAACTGGCGGTGAAGAACGGCTGGGCCGGCATCATCGTCTATGGTTGCATCCGCGATTCGAAGGCCATCGGCGGCATGGATCTGGGCGTCTTTGCGCTCGGCACCCATCCACGCAAGACGGTCAAGCGCAACACGGGCGAGGTCGACGTACCCGTCACCTTCGGTGGCGTGACTTTCGTGCCCGGCCACCATGTCTATGCCGACGAAGACGGAGTCATCGTCTCTGCGTCCGCGCTGCTCTGAAACGATGGAGACACGAGGCTCGGGCAGGATACGAGCCTCGCCTCCCCCTGCGCCGGCAGCAACACCGCAGTGCACCACCCCGAGCAGGCGATCTCATTTCACAACATTCACTTTTGTTTCATATTGCGAAAACAAACTTCCAAGCATTTGTTTTAAATGGTTAAGATTTTTTCTTATATCTTATATAAGACATGTTGCTGCTGCGCAGAATGCCTCCTATACTGCACCCCATCGACAAGGTTTTTTCTCCCTCGAGAAACCCTGTGACAGGTACCCCGCGACCGACGCCTGAAACGGCCGCGATGGTTGACACCCTTCTGCACTGAAAAGGAAGCATCATGACGCTGACCCGCGAACAGCAAATCGCCGCTCTGGAAAAAGACTGGGCCGAAAATCCCCGTTGGAAAGGCATCAAGCGCGGTTACTCCGCCGCCGACGTCGTCCGCCTGCGCGGCAGCCTGCAGCCCGAGTACACCCTCGCCCAGCGCGGCGCCAAGGTGCTGTGGGAGAAGGTCAATGGCGGTGCCAAGAAGGGTTACGTGAATGCCTTCGGCGCCATCACCGCCGGCCAGGCAATGCAACAGGCCAAGGCCGGGCTGGAAGCCGTGTATCTGTCCGGCTGGCAGGTCGCCGCCGACGGCAACACCTCCGAAACCATGTACCCGGACCAGTCGCTGTATGCCTACGACTCGGTGCCGACCATGGTCCGCCGCATCAACAACACCTTCAAGCGCGCCGACGAGATCCAATGGTCGCGCGGCATCAATCCGGGCGACGAAGGCTTCATCGACTATTTCCTGCCGATCGTCGCTGACGCGGAAGCCGGTTTCGGCGGCGTGCTGAACGCCTTCGAACTGATGAAGAACATGATCGCCGCCGGTGCCGCCGGCGTGCACTTCGAAGACCAGTTGGCGGCCGCCAAGAAGTGCGGCCACATGGGCGGCAAGGTCCTCGTGCCGACCCGCGAAGCCGTCGAGAAGCTGATCTCCGCCCGCTTCGCCGCCGACGTCATGGGCGTGCCGACGTTGATCCTGGCGCGTACCGATGCCGAGGCCGCCAACCTGATCACCTCCGACTACGACGCCAACGACAAGCCCTTCCTGACCGGCGAACGCACCCAGGAAGGCTTCTTCCGCGTCAAGAACGGTCTCGAGCAGTCGATCTCCCGCGGCGTTGCCTACGCTCCGTACGCCGATCTCGTCTGGTGCGAAACCGGCGTGCCCGACATCGGCTTCGCCCGCGAATTTGCGCAAGCCGTACTGGCCGCCTGCCCGGGCAAGCTGCTGTCCTACAACTGCTCGCCGTCCTTCAACTGGAAGAAGAACCTCAACGACACGCAGATCGCCTCCTTCCAGGAAGAACTGTCGGCGCTGGGCTACAAGTACCAGTTCATCACGCTGGCCGGCATCCACGTCAACTGGTACAACACCTTCAAGTTCGCCAAGGCCTACGCTGGCGGCGAAGGCATGAAACACTACGTCGAGATGGTCCAGGAACCGGAATTCGCCGCTCGTGAAGACGGCTACACCTTCGTCTCGCACCAGCAGGAAGTCGGTACCGGTTACTTCGACGACGTCACCACCGTGATCCAGGGCGGCTCGTCCTCGGTCAAGGCGCTGACCGGCTCGACCGAAGAAGAACAGTTCCACTAAGAAGAACGACGACCCCTACAACGGGGGAGGAGACAAAGGCCATCCCGCGGGATGGCCTTTTCCATTCAGGAAGCCGGGTACGGCACGATGCCCTCCGCCGTCACACGGTCTCCCCCATGCTCAACCATGCGGGGGCTGCATGCCTCGTTCGCCTTTGCCAGGCTTGTGTCCCGCCCGCCCGGCCTTCTGAAACTCCGCATCGAACACGGTCTTCTGCGCGCTGCTCAGCGTGGCATAGAAGGCTTCGACCGACTTGCGGGCCTCGGCCACCTCGGTCTGGCGCAGCTTGCCCATCTCTTCCATGCGCTGCATGCGCTCGATCGCGGTGGCCGGCCCGGCCTCCGCGCGGGCTCCGGCCATCGACACGGCCATACGCTCGGCACGTGCCTTCATCTCGCCCTTGAAGGTCTCGAAAGCGGGCTTTTGCTCGGGACTCAAAGCAAGTGCAAGCTCCAGGCGGGCCATGTGCAGTTCCGCACGCTGCGCCATCCGCTGTTTCATCTGCTCCGGCTCGATCTGTGACCAGCCGGCCTTCCCGCCACGCGGGCCATGACTGTCGCAGCCGCCCCTGGCCAGCACAGCGGTACTACCTACGGCTCCGGCGGCGATGGCCACGGTAACGATCGAGGTCTTGATCCAGGTTTTCATGATGCATCTCCTTTCGGGTTGGTCCTTCGTGCCCGACCGTTCGGGCGACGGAGCCATTTGAGCATCTGGATGTAAGCCGCGTTTGTCTCCACACCCCCGCTTTGCAGCCTCATGTCTCCGCTGCCCCGATTGATACGCTGGGATACAAAGCCAGGGCGGTGCGGGCTTAAGATTCACGCATGGGAAATCTCATCCGATAGGCGCGCAATGAGCCAGCAAGACCATATCCTGATCGTCGACGACGACCGCGACATCCGTAGCCTGCTCGCCGACTACCTCGAAAAGCAGGGGCTGCGCTGCACCACCGCAGGCGACGGGCGCGAGATGAAGGCTGCACTCGAGCAACACCGTGTCGACCTGATCGTGCTCGACGTGATGATGCCGGGAGAAGACGGCCTGACTCTGTGTCGCAACCTGCGCGCAGCCGGTGGCCCGCCCGCGAACCTCCCCATCCTGATGCTGACCGCCCGCGGCGACGACATGGATCGCATCCTCGGCCTCGAGATGGGGGCCGACGATTACCTGACCAAGCCTTTCGTGCCGCGCGAACTGTACGCGCGCATCCGTGCCGTACTGCGCCGCACCCGCGCACTGCCTCCGAATCTCGACGCCGCACCGCCAGCCAACGCGCGTGAGCTACGTTTCGCCCAATGGCGGCTCGATACCGTCAACCGCCACCTCATCGATGCCGCCGGTACGGTCGTCGCCCTGTCCGGCGCGGAATACCGCATGCTGTCGATCTTCCTTTCGCATCCGCAGAAAATCCTGTCGCGCGACCAGTTGATGGAACTGACGCAGGGGCGCGAAGCGGACGTCTTCGATCGCTCGATCGATCTGCAGATCAGCCGCCTGCGTCAACGCCTGGGCGACAACGCGCGGGAACCCGCGATCATCAAGACCGTACGCAACGAAGGCTACGTGTTGGCCACCGACGTCGGCGTCGTCGTGCCCGATGCCGCCACGGGCGCCTCATGACGCTGCCCTGGCCCCGCAGCCTGTTCGCCCGCCTGGTGCTGATCCTGCTGGTCGGCATCCTGATCGTCATTGCCGCCAGCCTCGCGCTTTTCGTCGGCGAACGCGAGCGCATCGGCCGCTCCGCACTGTTCGAGGGCGTGGCCCAGGAAATCGCCTCGACCGCGGACGTGCTCGACCGCCTCAGCAGCGCCGATCGCGCGCGCTGGATCGACAACCTCGGCCGCCGGCGCCTGCGCCTCGCGCTTCGCCAGCCATCCGAACGCCTCCAGCCCCTGCCCGACGACCATCCGCTGCCCGCCGCCTTGCGCGCAGCCATGCCGGAACGCACGACTGCAGCCTACGCGCACGACCGCCCCGGCATGCCGCACGCGGTGGTCGTCGCGGTCGTCAACCTCGACGATGGCACCCCTCTGCAGGTCCGCCTGCCGGGCATTCCCCCCGCGCCGCCGATCCGTGCGCCGGAACCCGGCCAACTGTTTGCGGCCCTGGCCGCACTGGTCGGCGGCGTCGGCTTGCTGACCTGGTTCGCCGTACGGCTGGCAACCCGCCCGCTGTCGCGCATGGCAGAAGCCGCCCGTGCGCTCGGTGAAGACCCCGAGCGCGCACCCATCGACACCCGCGGACCGACCGAGGTCAGCCAGGCGGCGCAAGCCTTCAACCAGATGCAGCAACGCATCCGGGAGCACGTCAGCGAACGCACCCGCATCCTGGCCGCCATCTCGCATGACTTGCAGACGCCGATCACTCGCTTGCGGCTGCGCGCCGAACTCGTCGATGACGAGGAACTGCGCGCACGCATCCAGGCCGACCTCGACAGCATGCAAGCACTGGTCAAGGAGGGCCTTGCCTACGCACGCAGCATGGACGATGCCACGCCTCCGCAGCCGATCGACCTCGACCGCCTGCTGGAAGCCCTGTGCGACGACGCGAGCGACATGGGCTGGAAGGTCGGCCTCGACGGCCGCGCCGATGCGCCGCTGCTGGCGCAGCCAACCGCCTTGCGGCGCGCCTTGTGGAATCTGATCGAGAACGGCGTGAAATTCGGCGGCGAGGTGGCCATCCACGTTGGCGCAAGGCCCGATGTCTTCGAAATCCGTATTCGCGACCACGGGCCGGGCCTGCCGGAAGACGAGTTAGAAAGGGTTTTCGAACCCTTCTACCGGCTCGAGACTTCGCGCAATCGTGAGACGGGTGGCACCGGCCTGGGGCTTGCGATCACCCGTAATCTGTTGCGCCGCCAGCGCGGCGAGGTCCACCTGTACAACCGTGCCGATGGCGGACTGGAAGCAATCGTCCTGCTGCCCCGCTCGCGGGAGACGCCACCGCCTCCACCGGCACGATGATCGCGCCCTCGTGGGGCACGGATCCCGAGCAGTTCGCCTCGGGGTGTGATTCAATGCTGGGCCGTATCGCTGCACTGCAATGTCGACGCCATGCCCGCCCTCTGGATGCTCGTTTCCTGTCTACTGTTCGCCTGCATGGGCGTCTGCGTCAAACTCGGCTCGGACACGTTCTCGACGGGAGAAATCGTGTTCTACCGCGGTGCGGTAAGCATGGCAATGATGATTGCTCTCGCGCACGCCCGGGGCATCCCGCTACGCACGCCGCACTGGCGCATGCACGTATCGCGCAGCCTATCGGGCTCGATTGCGCTGAGCTGTTATTTCTTCGCCATCGGCATCCTTCCGTTGGCGACGGCAGTGACCCTCAACTACACCTCGCCGCTCTTCGTCGCCCTGCTGCTCGCCCTCGTCTTCCGCGAGAAACTGCGCTGGCCCGGCTTGGTGTCGATGGCGATCGGCTTCGCCGGCGTCGTACTGCTGCTGCGCCCAACCCTGGCGGCGGAACAGTGGCCGGGTGCGCTGGCCGGCCTCGGCTCTGGAGCGGTTGCGAGCGTGGCCTACATCAGCGTGCGCGAACTGGGGCGTGCCGGCGAGCCGGAAGTGCGCACGGTGTTCTGGTTTTCCCTCGTGACCACACTGTTCGGCTTGGCAGGGGCATTGCACGCGGGGCCGCATCTGCCGGCCCCACGGGATTTCGCCATCCTGCTCGGCGTCGGCGTGTTCGGTGGCCTCGCCCAACTTGCCATGACCCGCTCCTACACCTACGGCCGCACGATGATGTCGGCCAATCTGAGCTACGCCACCGTCGTTTTCGCGAGCCTGTTCGGCGCCCTGCTGTGGGGTGAGACGATGCCGTGGATGAGCTGGCTGGGCGTTGCGCTCATCGTTGCCAGCGCCATCCTCATCTCGGTCCGCCGGCGCCGCAGCGCTTGACGCCGCAGGCAGAGTCGCGGTGGATTGAGCCCGGCGGGGGCGAAGGCTATAGTAGATGCCACCCAGTCAGACACGACGGAGGCCGCAATGATCAGCATCGAGCACCGCGACAATCTGGTCGCAATCACTGTTTTCGGTGAATTCGCGTTGGCCGACTACAAGGAATTCGAGGAACTGGTCAATTACAAGATCCAGTTTGCGGGGCAGATCGACCTTCTGTTCGACCTGCGCGAGATGGCGGGCTTCACGCTCGACGTAGCCTGGGAGGAGATCAAGTTCTCGCGCCAGCATGCACACGACTTCCGTCGCATCGCAGTCCTCACCAGCGACCAGTGGCTGACTTGGAGCGCCTGGGTATCGCAGCTCTTCGTGGATGCCGCAGTCCAGGTGTTCGACGATGAGGCCGAAGCCCGCGACTGGCTCGGAGCGACAATCGAGGCGGCCGAGTGAGCGCCTCGTATACGACCCTGATCGGGGCAGCAGAGCTCGCGCAACGGATCCGCGACCCCGACTGGGTCGTGTTCGACTGCCGCTTCGACCTGACCAACCCCGATTTCGGTCTTCAGGCCTATCTCGGCGCCCATGTCCCGGGGTCCTTCTTCCTCGATCTGGAAACGGATCTTTCCGCCCCGAAAACGGGGCGCAACGGCCGCCATCCGCTACCCGACCCGGCCAAGCTCGCTGCGCGCCTGGAGGCCTGCGGTGTCAGCCACCACACCCAGGTCATCGCCTATGACGACGCCAACGGCATGTTCGCCGCGCGGCTGTGGTGGCTGTTGCGCTGGCTGGGGCACAATCGCGTTGCGGTGCTGGACGGCGGCCTGCAGGCATGGTGCCGCGCCGGGCAGGCCCTGGATTCGGCCCTGCCCGAAGCACGTCCCGCCACCTACACGCTGGCCCTGCGTCCGAACCGGGTCGATGCGGATTTCGTGCTTGGTCGCCTGAACCAGCCGCGCATGACGCTGATCGACGCCCGCAGCCCGGACCGGTTTCGCGGCGAGAACGAAGTGCTGGACCCGGTGGGCGGCCACATTCCCGGTGCCATCAATCGATTTTTCCGTGACAACCTTCAGCCTGACGGCTGCTTCAAACAGGCATCGATACTGCGCGAGGAATTCGGCACCCTGCTGGGCGGGCGCTCGCCCCGCCAGGTCGTGCATCAGTGCGGCTCGGGGGTCACCGCCTGCGTCAATGTCCTTGCGATGGAATCGGCCGGCCTGTCCGGCTCGCTGTTGTATGCAGGGTCATGGAGCGAGTGGTGCGCCGATCCCCAACGCCCCGTCGCGACCGGGCAGGCCTGAGCCGCGCCCGGTTTACCAGTCGACCTTTTCCACCTGCCCGAGCGAGCGGCCCAGAAAGCGTTCCCCGATCGTCTGGAAGCGCAGCGGCACGTCGCTGACGACGAAACGGTAGTCGGCCGCCCCCTCGCCGTTGGCGCGCGCCAGCCCGGCCTCCTGCAGACGCTGGGCAGCAAGTTCGGCAGTCGTCACCGCCGAATCGATGAGCCTCACCGCCGGCCCCGCGACTTCACGCAGCAGCGGCTTGAGCAGCGGGTAATGGGTGCAGCCCAGCACCAGGCTGTCGACCTCCTCGGCAAGCACCGGACGCAGATACTCCTGCGCCGTGAGGCGCGTCACCTGATGATCCAGCCAACCCTCCTCCACCAGCGGCACGAACAGGGGACAGGCTTGCGAATAGACCCTGACCGACGGATCGAGCTCGTGCATGCGCCGCGCGTAGGCATTGCTGTTGATCGTGGTGGGCGTGCCGATCACGCCGACCCGCCGCCCACCGCCGAACGACACCGCGGCACGCGCGCCGGCCTCGATCACGTCGAGCACGGGAATGTCGCGCGCCAGCCGATGGACGACATCGGCCGCCACGGCCGCCATCGTGTTGCACGCGATGATCAACATCTTCACGTCGCACCGCAGCAGGTAATCGGTGATCTGCGCGGTGAACTGCTCGATCGTCGCCACCGATTTCACGCCATACGGCACGCGCGCGGTATCTCCGAAATAGACGATGCTCTCCAGCGGCAGGCGCTCCATCAGCGCCCGCACGACGGTGAGGCCGCCGATGCCGGAATCGAACACGCCGATCGGGCGCACGGCTCCGCCAGCGCTCAAGCCAGCACCACCGAAGCGAACTTGCGCTTGCCGACCTGCAGCACCACCTGCTCTCCGGCGCGCAGCAGCATCCCCTTGTCGTCGGCACGCTCGCCATTGATGCGCACGGCACCCTGGTCGATCATGCGCATCGCTTCGGATGTGCTGCCGGTGAGGCCGGCCTGCTTCAGCACCTGGAACAGGGCGAGGCCCTCGGCGCCGACAAGCACATTCACCTGCGGGATGTCATCGGGAATGGCATTGCGCTGGAAGCGCGCTTCGAAGTCGGCCAGCGCCTCCTCCGCCGCGCGTGCCCCATGGAAACGCGCCACGAGTTCCTGCGCCAGCATCACCTTGACGTCACGCGGGTTGCGCCCGCCTTCGACATCGCGCTTGAGACCTTCTATCTCGGCCGTGGAGCGGAAGGACAGCAGATCGTAGTAGCGCCACATCAGCGTATCGGACACCGACATCGTCTTGCCGAAAATCTCCTTCGGCGCCTCTGAGATCCCGATGTAGTTGCCGAGCGACTTCGACATCTTGTTGACGCCGTCCAGCCCTTCGAGCAGCGGCATCATCAGCACGCACTGCGGCGGCTGGCCGTAGTGCTTCTGCAGCTCACGCCCCATCAGCAGGTTGAAGCGCTGATCGGTCCCACCCATCTCGACGTCCGTCTTCATCGCCACGGAATCGTAGCCCTGGCACAGTGGGTAGAGAAACTCATGGATCGCGATCGGCTGGTTATTGCCGTAGCGCTTGGCGAAGTCATCCCGCTCCAGCATGCGCGCCACGGTCTGCTGGGCCGCCAGACGGATCATGCCCGCCGTGCCAAGCCCCTCCATCCATGTGGAGTTGAAGCAGATTTCGGTCTTCTCCGGATCGAGGATCTTGAACACTTGCTCTTCGTAGGTCCTCGCGTTCTCCATGATCTGCTCTCGCGACAGCGGCGGGCGCGTGGCGTTCTTGCCGCTCGGGTCGCCGATCATGCCGGTGAAGTCGCCGATCAGGAACATGACGTGGTGCCCCAGCTCCTGGAAGTGGCGCATCTTGTTGATCACCACCGTATGGCCAAGGTGCAGATCGGGCGCCGTAGGATCGAAACCCACCTTCACGCGCAGCGGACGGCCTGTCTTCAGTTTCTCGACCAGCTCGGCTTCGATCAGAAGTGTGTCGCTGCCACGCTTGATCAGCTCCATGGCAGCCTGTACATCAGTCATTCAATTTCTCCAAAAATACCTTCCCGAATCCAAGGCCAATTTTGCTAGAATTCCAGAAATTTTTTGCCCATCCAGGCCCAGTAAGCTCATGCAGGCGAGAAAGACCACGATTCTAGCCGAACTGCCGGCACAACTCCTCACCCGTCCCCGCCCTTGGCTGCTGGCGAGCGTCATCGGCGCATCGCTGATGGGTGTCGTTGCAGCAACCGCAGTGGCCCCCGGCAGCGACACAGCGGGCGTCGTCGTGCGCCCGGTGGTGGAAACACTGCCCACGCCGCGCGTCGCCATCGAGTCCGGCAGCGACCTCCCCTTCGTACACAGCGAACGCATCCAGGCCGGCGACACCCTGCAGTCACTGTTCCGCCGCCTGAACATCGAGGACAGCGAAGCCCTCACCTTCCTTTCGGCATCGAACGAAGGCAAGCAGGCCATCCGCCAGTTGCGGGCCGGCCGCTCGGTCACGGCAATGGTGCATGTCGACGGTCGCCTCTCCTCATTCAATCTGCCGATGGGAAATGGCGAGCAGAGCCTGCTCGTCGAGCGCGACGAAAAGGGCTCGCTCCAGTTGCGCGAATCCGAGGCGGCTGCTCAGAGCACCCTGGTCGAAATGCGCTCGGGCGTGATCCGCAGTTCCCTGTACGGCGCAACCGACGCAGCAGGCTTGCCTGACAGCGTCGCGACCCAGATGGCCGAGATCTTCGGTACCGAAATCGACTTCCATACCGACCTGCGCAAGGACGACCGCTTCAACGTCGTCTACGAAATGGTCTATCAGGACGGCAATGCCGTCCGCGCCGGCCGCATCCTGGCAGCGGAATTCATCAACCAAGGGAAACGCCACGCCGTGGTGCTGTACCGCGGCCCGAGCGGCAAGGAACAGTACTACACCGACGACGGCCGAAGCCTGCGCCAAGGCTTCCTGCGCTCGCCGCTCGAATTCTCGCGCGTGAGCTCGAGCTTCGGCCGCCGGCTGCACCCGATCAGCAGAAACTGGCGCGACCACAAGGGCACCGATTTCGCCGCCCCGACCGGCACACCTGTCAAGGCCACCTCAGATGGTACGGTCGATTTCGCGGCCACGCAGCGAGGCTACGGCAACATCGTCATCCTCAAGCACCGCGGCAACATCTCGACCGCCTACGCACACCTCCACGGGTTTGCCAAAGGGATGCGCAAGGGCAAGGAAATCAGCCAGGGAGACATCATCGGCTACGTCGGCTCGACCGGCTGGTCGACCGGCCCACACCTGCACTACGAAGTCCGCATCAACGGCATCGCACTGAATCCGATGACAGTCGCGCTACCGATGGCCGACTCGCTGAACACGAAGGAACTGGCCGCATTCCGCCGCGACACCGCCGACCTGCGCAACCGCTTCGCGCTGCTCAATTACGAACTGGCGAGCGCCAACTGAGCCGCTGCAAGGCCAGACACACCTTCCGGACGACAAAAGGGGCGCAAAGCGCCCCTCAGACTGCTGACAAAGCCTCCAAGTGATTGGGGGCTTTTTTTATAATGCAGTCATGCTCAAACCTGCCTCCCCCGCCCAGACGGAACTGGAGATGGTGACGCTGGAGCAGTTGGTTCCGAAGGCGCATCTGCTACGGCTGATCGATCGTCACATCCGGTTCGAGTTCATCCGCACTGAGACCGAATCGCTGTACTGCGCGAACAATGGCCGTCCGGCGATCGACCCGGTGGTGTTGTTCAAGATGCTGTTCATCGGCTACCTGTTCGGGATTCGCTCGGAACGACAGTTGATGCGCGAGATCGAGGTCAATGTGGCCTACCGATGGTTTCTGGGGTTGAGGCTGACCGATCCGGTGCCCGACGCCTCGACGTTGTCGCAGAATCGTCGGCGGCGCTTTGCGGGTACGGACATTGAGCAGCGCATCTTCGACGGGATCGTCGAGCAGGCAATCGCGCACAAGCTGATCGGTGGGCGGGTGCTCTACACGGACAGCACCCACCTGAAGGCCAGCGCCAACAAGCGCAAATTCGAACTGCATCAGGTCGAACAGACGCCCGCGGCCTATCTGGCCGAACTGGATGCAGCCGTCGACGCCGAGCGGGCCGCTGCCGGGCAGCGGGCGCTGCGCCGCGACGGGCCGTCCGGTACAGACAGGGATGAGGACGACGATACGGACGCACTGGGCCGCGGTGGCGAATCGCGCAAAGAGATCAAGCGCAGCACGGTTGATCCGGATTCGGGCTACATGGTGCGCGAAGGCAAGCCGGTGGGTTTCTTCTACCTCGATCACCGCACGGTCGATGG
>NZ_AMXE01000015.1 GCF_000310205.1 Thauera linaloolentis 47Lol = DSM 12138
GCTGTCGCGCAGCAGCCTGCCGAGGCGCGCGCCGTCGGCCGCCAGCCGTGCGCGTGTCTGCGCCTGCCAGGCGGCATCGGCCAGTGCGACGCGCGCCACATGGCGCGCGGGGCCGCCGAGTGTCCACGGGCCGAGCAGTTCGGCCAGTTGCATGCGCACTGCCGCCGGGGCGAAGACGAAGCCAACCCGCGCCCCTGCCAAGCCGAAGAACTTGCCCAGCGAGCGCAGCACGACCAAGCCGTCTGCGCCGGTTTCCGGCACCAGGCTGGCTTGCGGGGTGGTATCGATGAAAGCCTCGTCCACCACCAGCCAGCCGCCGCGCCGTGCGAGCCGGGTGTGCCAGTCCAGCAGCCGGGCACGCTCGAACAGCAGGCCGGTCGGGTTGTTGGGCTGCACCAGCACGACGACGTCGCTGCCGTCGACCGCGGCTTCGGCCGCATCGACGCAGCCGTCGAACCCGCGCGGTTCCCGCCCGCGCCAGGCGTGGGCGTGTTCGGCGTAGCCCGGTGCCAGCAGGCTGACGCGTTTGCCTTGCAGCACGGCGGGCAGGGCCTGGATCGCCGGCTGCGAGCCGGCTACCGGCAGCAGCCCGGCGCTGCCGTAGTAGCCGGTCGCGGCCGTTTCCAGGCCGTCGTCGTCCTCGGGCAGGCGGTGCCAGGCCGACAGCGGGACGGAGGGCGCGGGGTAGGCCAGAGGGTTGATGCCGGTGGACAGGTCCAGCCAGTCGTCCAGCGCGATGCCGTATTGCAGCGCGGCGCGGCGCAGGCGTCCGCCGTGCTCAAGCATGGGGCAGGCCCGCGAGATGGATGCCGATGGCGAGGGTGGCGGCGGTGGTCAGCCACAGCAGCATGCCGCGCCGTACCAGCGTGATGGCCGCACGGATGGCGCGGGCATCCGGCGGCGGGCCTTCGCCCAGCGGCGGGCGCTGTTCCAACTGGCCGTGGTAGACCGCCGCGCCGCCCAGGGCGACGCCGATCGCGCCCGCGCCGGCGGCTATCACCGGGCCAGCGTTGGGGCTGTCCCAGGCGGGGGCTTGCGTGCGCCAGCAGGTGAGGGCGCGTCGGGTGTCGCCGAGCACGGCGTAGGTCAATGCGGTGAGGCGCGCCGGCACGGCGTTGAGCAGATCGTCGAGGCGCGCCGCCGCCCAGCCGAAGTGCAAGTAGCGCGGCGTGCGGTAGCCCCACATCGCATCCAGCGTGTTCGCCAGCCGGAACAGCAGCACGCCCGCGCCGCCGCCCAGCAGAAACCAGAACAGCGCGCCGAATACCGCGTCGTTGCCGTTTTCGAGCACCGACTCCGTGCCCGCGCGGGCGACGCCAGCGGCGTCCAGCGCGCGCGTGTCGCGGCTGACGATCCAGCCGACGCGCCGGCGCGCTTCGTCGAGGTCGCCGGCATCGAGCGGCGTGGCGATGGCCTCGGCGTGCTCGACCAGACTCTGCCCGCCGAGGGCGAAATACAGCAGCGCAATGTCGACCGGCCAGTGCGCCAGCGGGTGCAGGCCGCGCGCCCACAGCGCCAGCGCCACCCAAGGCAGCACGGCGATCGCCCACGCCACCAGCCCGGCGAGGCGGTGTTCGCCGAGGCGGCGGCGTACCGCGGCTTCGACGGCGCGCGCCCAGTGCCCGAAGCCCACCAGCGGATGAAAGCGGTGCACCTCGCCGAACAGGCGGTCGGCCAGCAGGCCGGCCGCCATTTTCAGTGCGAGAACGATCGGGAGCGAAAGCAGCATCGGTGGCAGCGAATGGGGCACGGGCAGGGCAAAGGCAAGGGGCAGGGACACGGCAAGGCGGGTGGCGGGTGGGCAGCGGGGCGATCCGCCATGCCTGCGCAGGCAGGACGGGCAGGTGCCGGATTGTGGCTCGATCAGCGGTTCCGCGCGGCAGGGAAGGCCCGTGATGCGCACGATCGCCGGCATCGGCGATAATCCCGTCCCCCGACTTCTGCCTCTCGACCCGAGGCCCCGGATTCTACGCCATGTCCCCTCCGATCACGCTGATGGTGCAGGGCACCACTTCCGATGCCGGCAAGAGCACGCTGGTCGCCGGGCTGGCGCGCGTGCTGCGCCGGCGCGGCCTTGCCGTGGCGCCGTTCAAGCCGCAGAACATGGCGCTCAACTCCGCCGTCACCGTCGATGGCGGCGAGATCGGCCGCGCCCAGGCGCTGCAGGCCCTCGCTGCCGGCGTCGCGCCGCATACCGACTTCAACCCCGTGCTGCTGAAGCCCTCCAGCGACATCGGCGCGCAGGTCATCATCCACGGCCGTGCGGTCGCCAACCTGTCGGCGCGCGACTACCACGCCTACAAGCCCACCGCGATGGCGGCGGTGATGCAGAGCTGGGGCCGCCTGTGCGCGCGCTACGAAGCCGTGCTGGTGGAGGGCGCGGGCAGCCCGGCAGAGATCAATCTGCGCGACCGCGACATCGCCAACATGGGCTTTGCCGAGGCGGCGGACGTGCCGGTCGTGCTGGTGGCCGACATCGACCGCGGCGGCGTGTTCGCCCACCTGGTCGGCACCCTCGAGCTGCTGTCGTCGTCCGAGCGGGCGCGGGTGCGGGGTTTCATCATCAACCGCTTCAGGGGCGACATCGGCCTGCTGCAGTCCGGCCTCGACTGGCTGGAGGCGCGCACCGGGCGCAAGGTGTTCGGCGTGCTGCCCTACCTGCACGGGCTGTTCCTCGATGCCGAGGATGCGCTGGCCGACGCGGCTGCCGACGTGCGCGCGGACGAGGCGGGCGGGGGTGTGCTGCGCGTGGTGGCGCCGGTGTATCCGCGCATTTCCAACCATACCGACCTCGACGCGCTGCGCCTGCATCCGCAGGTGGATTTCCGCTGGGTGGGGCCGGGGCAGGCGATTCCGCCGGCCGACCTGATCGTGTTGCCCGGTTCCAAGAGCGTGCAGGCCGACCTGGGCTGGTTGCGCGCGCAGGGCTGGGAGGGGGCGATCCGCCGCCACCTGCGCTATGGCGGCAAGGTGGCCGGCATCTGCGGCGGTTTCCAGATGCTGGGCCGGCAGTTGTCCGATCCGCTCGGGTTGGAGGGCCGGCCGGCGGCGGTGCCGGGGCTGGGCTGGCTGGACATGGAGACGGAACTGGCGGCGCACAAGCAGCTTGCCAATGCCGCCGGGCGGCTCGACGCCGCACTCGGCGGCGGGGCGGAGGTGCCGGTGCGCGGCTACGAGATCCACATGGGTGTGTCATCCGGCCCCGCGCTGCTGCGCCCGGCGTTATGGCTGGCGCCGGGGCGGGGCGATGGCCCGCGTGCCGACGGCGCGGTGTCGGAAGACGGCCAGATACTCGGCACCTATCTGCACGGCCTGTTCGACGCGCCCGAGGCGCTTGCCGCGCTGCTCGCCTGGGCCGGGCTGAGCGGTGCGCAGCAGGCCGACCTGGGGGCCCGCCGCGAAGCCGATCTCGATCGCCTGGCCGATGCGGTCGAGGCCGCCTGCGACATCGACGCCCTGTTCGGCCATGCGCTGCCGAAGCGAACATCCTGACGAGCACAGACCATGAGTTCCACTCCCGCGCGCCCGCATGGCGCCGAATCCTCCCCGCTCGGACGTCCGGTCGCCTATCGCGACACCTACGCGCCCGAGCTGCTGTTTCCCATCGAACGCCAGTTGAAGCGCGACGAACTGGGGCTGAGGCCCGGTGCGCTGCCCTTCGTCGGCGAAGACCTGTGGAACGCCTACGAGCTGTCCTGGCTCGACCCGCGCGGCAAGCCGATGGTGGCGCTGGCCCGTTTCCGCGTGCCGGCGTCCTCGCCGCGGCTGATCGAGTCGAAGTCGCTCAAGCTCTATCTCAATGCCTTCAACCAGCAGCGCTGCGCCGCTGCGGACGAAGTGCAGGCGACCATCGCGCGCGACCTTTCCGCCGCGGCCGGGGCCGGTGTGGAGGTGGACATCGAGCCGCTGGCGCTGCGCCCGCAGCGGATTTCGGCCTATCCGGATGGCGTCTGCCTCGACGGCCTGGAGATCGACATCGACCGCTATCAGCCCGATCCCGCGCTGCTGCGCGCCGGCGGCGGGGAGGTCAGCGAGACCTTGTATTCCCACTTGCTGAAATCTAACTGCCTGGTCACCGGCCAGCCCGACTGGGGAATGCTGGTGGTGCGCTACACCGGGCCGGCGATCGAGCGTGAGGGGCTGTTGCGCTACATCGTTTCCTTCCGCGAGCACAACGAGTTCCACGAGCAGTGCGTCGAGCGCGTGTTCTGCGACCTGACGGCACGCTGCAAGCCGCGCGAACTGGCCGTGTGGGCGCGCTACACGCGCCGCGGCGGGCTCGACATCAACCCGTTCCGCGCCAGCCGCGAGGGCCTGGAGGCGGATGCCGGGATGGAGGTGCGACAGTAGGGCACAGGGGGCTGGCGGAGCTTTCTTGATGTGTGTTAAATCCATGACTTGATTGGGAAATTTCCTTGCGGAAACGGCGTTTTCAGCGGGCTATCCGGGTAGGAAAAGGCCAGGTGCTGGGTTAACATCGAGCCGCTCCTGAAGGGGCCAACACATCAACGAGGTAAGAAATATGAAATTGTTCGTCGCTGCCGCGCTTGCCGCGGGTCTTCTTTCGAGCGCTCCGGCCTTCGCCAGTGCCGACTTGGCCAAAGCCAAGAATTGTATGGCCTGTCATTCGGTGGAGAAGAAGCTGGTCGGGCCGTCCTACAAGGACGTCGCGGCCAAGTACGCAGGCCAGGGCGATGCCGCCGCCAAGCTGGTGACCAAGGTGCAGAAGGGGGGCGTGGGCAACTGGGGCCAGATCCCGATGCCGCCCAACCCGCAGGTCAACGAAGCGGATGCCAAGGCGCTGGTGGAGTGGATCCTGGGGCAGAAGTAAGCCGCCACGGCCAGGCACCGTCCGGCGCGGGCGGTGCGCAGCGCAATGCAGGCCGGCAGTGATGCCGGCCTTCGGCGTTTACGGGGCCTGTGTGCCGTCTCAGTGGACAGGGAACAGCCGTGCGGGCTGGCGCAGCCATTCCAGGGCTTCGTGGGCCGGTGCCGGACGCGCGAAGTAGTAGCCCTGCATGACATCGCAGCCGAGCAGTTGCAGGGCTTCGGCCTGTTCCGGCTGTTCCACGCCCTCGGCCACGATGTCGAGGGCGAAGCCGCGCGCGATGCCGGTGATGGCCGAGATGATCGGATTGGTGGTCGGGCCGTCGAGATCGCGCACGAAGCTGCGGTCGATCTTCAGCGTGCTGACCGGGAATTTCTGCAGGTAGGCGAGTGCCGAGTAGCCGGTGCCGAAGTCGTCGATGGCGACGCTGAGGCCGGCGCTGCGCAACTGCCGCACCTTGGCGGCGACGTCGGCCGTATCGTTCATCATCAGGCTTTCGGTGATTTCCAGTTCCATCTGCCCGGGCGGCAGCGCGTGGCGCGCGAGGCACTCGGTGATCGAGGAGACGATGTCGCGCTTGTCGAAGTCGAGCGGGGACATGTTCACCGACATGCGCAGCCCGACGTGGCCCTCCTGGCGCCAGCTCGCCAGCTGCGTGCAGGCTTCTTCGAGCACCCAGCGGCTGATCTCGCCGATGAGGCCGAGTTCTTCCGCGACCTGTATGAAGGCATTCGGGGACAGGTGGCCGAGCGCCGGATGGCGCCACCGCAACAATGCTTCCATGCCGACGATCTGGCGGCGGGCGATGCTGACCTGGGGCTGGTAGTGCAGTTCGAACTCGCCGCGCAGGAGGGCGTTGCGCAGGTCGTTTTCGAGCGTGATGCGTTCGCGGTGGTGGGTGTTCAGCTCCGGGTCGAAGAAGCGGAAGGCGTTCTTGCCCGAGCGCTTGACCTGGTACATGGCGATGTCGGCATGGCGCGTGAGGTCTTCCGCGGTATCGCCGTCGCGCGGGAAAAGCGCGATGCCGACGCTGACCGTGGCGCGGTATTCGTCCTGGCTGAGCGTGATCGGCGCGGCGAGGGCGTCGAGGATCTTGGTGGCGATGACCTCGGCGTCTTCCGGGACGTTGAGGTCGGGCAGCAGGATCGTGAACTCGTCGCCGCCGAGCCGGGCCAGCGTGTCGCCCCGGCGCAGCGTGGCCGACAGGCGCGCAGCGATGGCGCGCAGCAGGGCGTCGCCCTCGGCGTGGCCATAGGTGTCGTTGACCAGCTTGAAGCGGTCGATGTCGATGAACATCACCGCCAGGGCGCCGGTCCGCCGCTGCGCCTGCGCGATTGCCAGTTCGAGGCGGTCCTTGAACAGCACGCGGTTCGGCAGGTGGGTGAGCTGGTCGTGATAGGCCTGGAAGGTGATGATCTCCTCGGCGCGCTTGCGCTCGGAGATGTCGCGTGCGACGCCGTACAGGCCCGCGTTGCGGGCGCTGCCCGACTGGGTCAGCATCGGCAGGCCGGTGAGCGACACGGTGATGCCATCGTCGTCGAGCCCGCCGCCGCGATTGCGGCGCAGGCGCAGTTCGACATTGAAGCTCTCGCCCGGCAGGTTGCTGGGCTGGGTGAGCAGGCTGCAGACCCGGTCGACGTCCTCGGGCATGATCAAGGTCGTGAACGGGCGCCGCATCAGGGCGCTGCGCTCGAACCCGAGCAGCGGCTTGATGCGCGGGTTGATGTAGCTGAAGCGGCCCTCGGCATCGAGCGTGAAGATCAGGTCGGGGGAGCTTTCGACGAGGTAGCGGTGCAGCCGCTCGGAGGCCTTCAGGCGCTGGCTCATCGCGCGGTTGGCCTTCTCGAGCGCGCTCTTGTGCAGGGCGCCTTCGACCGCCCGCTGCAACTGCGCCACGTGGTAGGGCTTGCGCACGTAGTCGTCCGCGCCGCGGCGCAGGGCGCCGATCGCGGCGTCGATCGCATCCTCGCCGCTGATGATGATCACGGCCTCGTCCCGGCGGCGCTCGACCAGCCAGTCGAGCAGGGCGAGGCCGGAGGCGTCCGGCAAGCGGTAATCGAGCAGCACGAGGTCGTAGTGCTGCTGCTCGAGCTGGACGATGGCCTCGGCGATGCTCCCCGTTTCGTCGAAGCTGCGCCCGGGGTGGGCGAGGACGTGAGGAAAGGTCCGCCGCAATGCGGGATCGTCATCGACGATCAGGATGCGGAAATCGGGCTCCGTAGGGCTGGCGCTTTTCGGGGGCTGGAAAGGTTTATCGCCCGGAATCGACATGAGTCGGCAAAAATATGTCTAAATGTTATTTGTTGCACCATGATGCAACACTCAGGCCGATTCTTCCAGCGGAAGAAAGATCTGGAAGCTCGTACCACTGCCCGGCTGGCTACGGCAGAGGATCGTGGCACCCCATTGCGACAGGATTTCGCGCACGACGGCGAGGCCGACGCCCTGGTGGTCGCCGCCTTTCTTGCTTGCCCGGGGCGAGAACAGATCGACCGCGCGTTCCGGCGGCAGGCCGGGGCCATTGTCGACGAGGCGGATCTCCAGGCTGGCGCGGCCGTCGACGGTGACCTGCGACGACACCGACACCACTAGGCGCTCGCCGGGCAGCAGGGCCTCGGAAGCATTGCGGAACAGGTTCAGCAGCACCTGCTTGAGCGCAGAGGCCGGAATCGCCGCGGGCGGAAGCTTCTTCGCTGCGCGCAGTTCCAACTGGATGCCGCGTTCGCTGAATAGCGTGTCGCCGTAGATCGAGCGCATGTCGAGCAGCAGTTCGGGTACCCGGCAGTGCGGGACCTCGACGGTTTCGCGCGGAAGGTCGCCCGCGGTGCGCAGCAGGTTGTCGATGCGGTCCAGCTCGGCGTTGAGCTGCACCATCTCGTCCTGCAGCGGGGCGTCTTCGGGGCGCTGGATGCCGAGCATCTCCAGCCGGCTCTTGATCACCGTCAGCGGGTTGGCGGCTTCGTGGACGATCTTGCGGACATGGTCACGGAAACGCTGGTGAAGCGCCGCCTCGCGCGTGGCGATCTCTTTGCGCTGGTGCAGCGCCGCACGCAGTGAACGTACGGCGGCGCCGAGCAGCGCGGCGTAGCGCCAGCGCAGCTCGCTGCCGAGTTCGCCGGCGTGATTCACGCCGATCAAGGCCACCACGGCCTGTCCGTTGCTGGTGAGCGGCAGGCAGCAGAAACCCTTGTAGCCCAGCCAGCGGGCGGCCTGCCAGTCGATCAGGCTGCGGCCGATGCGGTTGCCGTGAAGGGCGAAATCGGTCGCGTGTTCGCTGCGGGCGCACAGCGCGATGACGCTGGTGTCGTCGTCGAGGCGCAGATGCAGTTCGTCGATGAGTGCAGGCACCGTTCCTTCCTGCGCCGGCAGCATGGGCCGCAGCCGCCCTTCGCCGTCCTCCGCCAGCAGCGTCGGCACGGCGTGCAGGCCGAACAGCGGGCAGGCGATGGCGAGGCGGTCCTCGACCTGCTCGGGGTCGAGATCGACGAAGGCGGCAGTCAGCAGCCCGAGCATGCCGGCGCTGCGGTAGGGGTCGTCGATCACCGCCGCCGGCAGGCGCGCTTCCGCGCCCGGCGGCAGCGGCGGCGAGGCCGGATAGGCGGCATGCCCGGACACGATGTAGGCGACGTCGGTGCGCATGCTGGTCAGCACGCCTTCGCTCAGCCCGGAGAGGCGGGCCGTTTCGGGCAGGTGCTCCTGCCATTGCGGGGCAGCGAGGCGTTCGGCGGCAACGACGATGGACAGCAGCGGGTGCGCGCCCGTGAGCTGTTCCTCCAGCACCGGACCGAGTTCGAGCGCGTCGCCGAGGCTGGCGGGCAGCCCGCAGTCGCGGACCAGCGCCGACAGGGAGCGCGCATTGCGCACATGTTTCGCGGACGGCGTCGCGTCGCCGGGTTCCCGCGCCTGCTCGAAGCCGCGCCATAGCCCGGCGAGATAGGCTTCGTCGGGGCGTGCGTAGTGCGTCTCGATCGCCAGGTGCAGCGCGCATTCGGCCCGCAGCAGGGCGAGGTCGGGAGATGCGCCGCCGTGTGCGTTCGAATGCCCCAGTCCGAGCAGCCAGGCTCGCAGCAGATCGGTGCCGATGCGTTCCAGGCGCCGCCGCAAGATGCTGTTCAGCCCGTCCGCGAGTTCGCCCCCGGCCAGCGGCTGGGCGAGCAGCAGTGCAAGGCTCAGCGCGGGGTCGCGGGCGACGACGAGGGCAACTTCCGGCCAGTTGGGCGAGCTCGCCGCCAGCAGGCGCAGGATCGTCACGGCGCCGCTGGTCCGGGGCTGGAATTCGAGGTTGCTGAAGGGAGCAGGAAGCATGAGCTGGCACGCTCGCTGTTCGGAGAGGGATGACCGATTCTAGCGGGCTGTTTTCGTTCTGCGCGTGACCGAGTTTGCAGTCGGCGGTGGGGCCGGGCCTATGCCTGCAGGCTGTCGGCGAAGCCGAGGCCGGTCAGCAGGGCATGGTTCACGCGGTCGCAGGGCAAGTGCAGCGCGGCGACCGCGCTGACCAGGCCGGCACCGTCGAAACCCTCGCAGTGCTGCGCCAGCCGCAGGAAAGGGGCGAACTCGCCCTGGCCATGCACCAGGGCATCGGTGATGCTGACCGGCAGGTTCATTTCGTCGAGCACCGACTGTATCGAGGTGCCGAGCAGCAGCGGCAGTAGCGAGAAGGCGCCGGTGATGAAGAGGTTGTCGCGCTCGCCGGCGTCGAAGTAGCTGGCGCCGATCTCTTCCATGAAGCGGCCGCGGGCGATCGCGGTCTGCATCATGGCCGGTGCGCTCGGGTCGCGGCTGGCGGTGACGAGCAGCAGCGACAGCCACTTGTTGAGTGCGGTGTAGCCGAGAATGCTGACCGCGTGGCGGAAGGACTGGATTTCGCACATCAGGCCGAAGCCGGCCGAGTTGATGTAGCGCAGCAGCTTGTAGGACAGCGCCACATCCTGCTTCAGGACGGTCTCGATGTCGCGGATTTCGGCGTTGTTGCGCACCAGGTTCAGCAGGCGGACGATCTGTGCGTGGCTGGGCGACAGCTCTTTGGCGGGCGGGTTGCCGTGCAGGAAGAACCAGCCCGAGGCGCCGTCGAAGCCCGCCCCGATCGCCTGGCGGAAAGCGCCCGCTTCGGACAGGCCCCAGGCCAGCTTGAGCCCGGGCGCGCTGGCCGGCGAGGCGACGCGGCGCGCGTCCATCAGTACGAAGCGCCAGTCGATGCCGGCCGGCAGCGCGGTGCCGGGCGTATACCAGGTCAGGTTCATGGGCCGGCCGGCCTCCTGCAACTGGCCCATCAACGCCTGGGTGTGCGGATGGGCGAGCGTCTGGGCTGGTATCTCGATCGACGCGTTGGGCGGAATCCGCCAGTTCATCAGCTCCGGTGTCGGCACCAGCCGCCCGAGGCTGACGAAGACCGGATGGTGTGCGGGCCAGGCCTCGGCCTGCGCGTTCAGCGCCTCGACGACGGCGCCGATGCTGGGACCGTGGGCGATGATGCGGTTGGCGGTGATCGCGCGGTTCTTGTTGACCACGGGTTCGCGGGTCAGCAGGGTGGTCTGGCTCATTGCGGCTCCGGTGGGCGGATCAGGTCGCCGTGTTGGCGAAGGTGAAGGCGTCGGCGAAGAAGGCGTCCTCGGGCAGCCCGCGTTCGCCGCAGAAGCTGGCGCGTGCCGCGTCGATCATCGCGGGCGCGCCACAGGCGTAGACTTCGTGGCCCGACAGGTCGGCGAAGTCGTCCAGCACCGCCTGGTGCACCAGGCCGCGGCGGCCGTCCCAGGCGTCGCCGGGCGCTTCGTCCGACAGCACCGGGATGTAGCGCAGGCCGGGCAGGGCGCTTTCCCAGCTGCGCGCGAGTTCGTCGAGATACAGGCCGGCGCGGTCGCGCGCGCCCCAGTACAGCGTGATCGGGCGTTGCAGGCCGGTCTCGATCGCATGCTCGACGATGCCCTTGATCGGCGCGAAGCCGGTGCCGCCGGCAAGCATCACGATCGGGCGCTGTGTTTCTTCGCGCAGCCAGAAGCTGCCCAAAGGGCCCTCGAGGCGCAGGATATCCTTTTCCTTCATGCCCTCGAAGACTTGGGTGGTGAAGCGGCCGCCGTCGATGCGGCGCACGTGCAGTTCGATGTGGCCGGCGTCGTGCGGCGCGTTGGCGATCGAGAAGCTGCGGCGCTGGCCGTCGGCGAGCAGGATATCCACATACTGGCCGGCATTGAAGCGGAAGGCCTCGCTGGCGGGCAGCTTGAGGTCCAGCAGCATCACGTCGCCGGCGAGCCGCTGCAGCTTCTGCACGCGGCTGGGCAGCTTCCTGACCGGGATGTCGCCGGCACGGGTGACGTTGCGTGCTTCCAGGACGAGGTCGGACAGCGGTCTGGCACAGCAGAACAGCGCGTAGCCGTCGGCTTGGTCGGCGGCGCTCAGCGCGCCGGCGGAGAACGTGCCGTGATCCACCGTGCCCTGCACGACCCTGCCCTTGCAGGCGCCACAGGCGCCGTCGCGGCAACTGTGCGGCAGCAGCAGGCCGGCGCCGAGTGCCGCTTCGAGTACGGTCTGGTCGTCGGCCGCGTCGAATGCGTGGCCGCCGGGCTGGAGCGAAATCCGGTAGGTCATGGTGCGTGTGATAATGGCGAAATGAAAAGAGTCCTGATCGTCGGCAGCGGCGATGTTGCCGCCCGCTGCCTGCCTTGGCTGACGCGTCGCTTCCGTGTCTTTGCGCTGGTACGCCGCACCGATGCCGCCGCCGCGCTGCGTGCGGCAGGCGCGGTGCCGGTACGGGGCGATCTCGATGACCGCCGCAGCCTGCTGCGGCTGGCCGGGCTGGCCGACACGGTACTGTACTTTGCGCCGCCCCCCGCGCAGGGGGCCGGAGATGCCCGAATGAAGCGCTTCCTGGCTGCGTCCGGAGCCGGCCGAAGTCTACCACAGGGGCTGGTATACATAAGCACGACAGGGGTTTACGGCGACTGTGGCGGTGCCTTCGTCGGCGAGACCAGGCCCTGTCGCGCGCATACCGCGCGTGCGCTGCGGCGGGTCGATGCCGAGCGCCGGGTGCGCGACTTCGGGCGCCGCAGCGGCGTGCGTGTCAGCGTGCTGCGCGCGCCGGGCATCTATGCCGCCGACCGCCTGCCGCTCGATCGCCTGCGGCGTGGCGATCCGGTGCTTGCCGCAGGGGACGACGTCTTCACCAACCACATCCATGCCGAGGATCTGGCACGGCTGGCCTGTATGGCGATGTTCCGTGCGCCCGCCGGGCGCGTGTATAACGCCAGCGACGATTCCGGCCTGAAGATGGGCGATTATTTCGACGTCGTCGCCGACGCGCTGGCGCTGCCGCGTCCCCCGCGGTTGTCGCGCGAGGAAATCGTCCGGCACCTGTCGCCGCTGACGCTGTCCTTCATGAGCGAATCCCGCCGGCTCGACAATCGCCGCTTCAAGCGGGAACTGCGTACCGCGCTGCGCTATCCGACGGTCGCGGACGGGCTGCGCGCTCTGGCCGGCGGCGGCAACTGAGATCGCACGCCGCGCGGCGGCTGCGCCCCAGGTTCGTTTCCACCTTTCCCTTTTACCGAGACTTCACCGACATGCTGACCATCAAGGCCTTGCACATCATTTTCGTCGTGAGCTGGTTCGCCGGCCTGTTCTATCTTCCGCGCCTGTTCGTCAATCACGCCATGGCCGAGGATGCCGCCACGCGGGAACGCCTGGCGATGATGGAAATGAAGCTCTACCGCTTCATGACGCCGCTGGGCATCCTCGCCGTGGCGCTGGGCCTGTGGCTGTGGTTCGGCTACGGTTTCGTCGGCGGCTGGCTGCATGCCAAGACCCTGCTCGTCGTCTTCCTGATCGTCTACCACCTCTACTGTGGCCAGCTGCTGCGCGCTTTCGCGGAAGGGCGCAATACCCGCAGCCACGTGTGGTTCCGCGTGTTCAACGAGATCCCGGTCCTCGTCCTGGTTGCGGTGACCTTCCTCGTCGTGCTCAAGCCGTTCTGAGCACGCGCAGGCATGTCCGCCCGGCGCGCGAGATTGCGGCACCCGCGCCGGGCGGCTATGCTCGGCGGCGTGAAATCCTGAAGCACCCCCTGAAGTGCAGCGAGGAAAAACATGAGCCTGCCCCAGCCCGAGATCCCGTTCGGGCCAGACGATTACCTGGCCTGGGAAAGTGCACAGCCCTCCCGCAGCGAGTACGTGGACGGCGAAGTGTTCGCCATGAGCGGCGCTTCCGATGCGCATGGCACTGCGGCAGGCAATCTGTTCGTTGGCTTGCATGCTCACCTGCGCGGCAAGCCCTGCAAGGTCTTCATTTCCGACATGAAGGTCCGCGTCAACGCCGTCAACAGCTTCTACTACCCCGACATCCTCGTCACCTGCGATCCGCACGACCGCCTGCCCGAGGCAAGCCATGTCAAGCACCATCCGCTGCTGGTCGTCGAGGTGCTGTCGCCGACCACAGAAGCCTACGACCGCGGCGACAAGTTTGCCGCCTATCGCACGCTGGAGTCGCTGCAAGAGTACGTGCTGGTTTCGGTCGAACAGCGCCGTGCCGAGGTCTTCCGCCGCGACGATAGCGGACACTGGGTGCTGTACCCGTTCGCAGCGGATGAAGAGCTGGAGTTGGCAAGCGTCGATTTTCGCTGCCCGGTGGCCGAAGTGTTCGAGGGGGTGGAGGGCGCATAGGCCCGCATTGCCGGCTACGTCGTTCAGGCAGGCCGGCGCTCCTCCAGGATCTTGAAGAACACCGTTTCCAGCGACACTGCCGGCTTCACCGTTACCAGCCGGCCCCCGGCGGTTTGCAGCCGGGAAAGGAAGGCGGGCAGGGCAGGTTCGTCCAGCTCCTGCTCGTATTCGCCATCGCGGATCGCCGCATGCTCGCCATCGAGCGGTGCATTGGCCTGGTAACGGATGATGAAGCGGTCGGCGCGTTCGCTGACCAGGTCGCGCGGCGAGCGCGTGGTCAGCAGTTCGCCCTGGTGGATGAAACCGAAGCGGTCGGCGATGCGCTCGACGTCGTGCAGCACGTGCGAGGTGAAAAAGATCGCGCCGCCGTCGCGCTTGTAGTCGGCCAGGATGTCCACCACGTCCTTGCGCCCCACCGGGTCCAGGCCCGACAGCGGCTCGTCCAGCACCAGCAGGCGCGGTTCGACGACCAGCGCATGGGCCAGCGCCACCCGTTGCACGTTGCCCTTCGACAACTCGCGGATGCGGCGTTTCGCGTTCTGCGCCACCGAGAAGCGCTCCAGCCACTGCATGCACCACGCTTCGGCGTCCGCGCGGCGGATGTCGTACATGTCCAGCGCCATGCGCAGGATTTCCAGCGGCGTGAACTGCTCGTACAGCGCGGGCGATTCCGGCACGTAGGCGACGCCCCTGCGCGACGCCGCCTCGCGCGCCGATACGCCGTACAGCCTCACCTCGCCTTCGTAGTCGTTGATGACGTCGAGCATCACCTTGATCGTGGTCGACTTGCCGGCGCCGTTGGGGCCGACGAAGCCGAAGACTTCGCCTTCGGTGACGTCGAAGCTGACGCCGCGCAGCGCCTGCACGGTCTTGCCGCGCGAGTGGAAAGTCTTGCTGACGGAGTGGAATTCGAGGGCGGAAGTCATGGGCGGTCCTTGTGCTGCGGGGGCGCTTACTTGGTACTGGTGTGGTCTGGAATGTGTTTTCGGGCGTAGTGCTGGATCGCCTCATAGCACTGCTTCAATTCGGGAACCAAGTCCCGGGCTTTGGTGAGCGCGGCAGCAAGCTCGGCAGGATCCTCCACGTATTCATGCACGAGACGGTTGCGCAGCATCCGCATTGCCAGCCACGCGTCTGCGTCGCTCACGAATCCCAGCTTCTCGGCCCGATTCAGATTGTCCAGCACGGTGCCGTTGCGTTCGCCGATGGCAGTCAGGAAGGCCGGCAGCAGTTTGTCCATCGTCGTATCCTGCATGCGGGAAAACTTGCCGACGAAGGATTCCAGCCGGTCGATGCCTTCCGGCGTGGTGGTGATGCCTTCCGCCCAATCCGCATCGATCGCATCGCTGACGAACAGACGGTCCACGACCCCCTGCAAATGAAAAGCTTCACGCCCAACAAGTTCCAGAAGCTGCCACAGGCGCCGATGTTCGCCGATCAAATCCGTTCTCCATGCTCGATTGCTTCACGGTCGATGGGGCGTAGCGGCATGCTTCGGCGATGGACCACGATGTCGATACGCTGTTCGCCGAGCGCGCGCTGCAGCGCGGCATAGAATTTCAGCTCCTGCTCCAGCACTTCGCTTGCATCCCCGTCCAGTTCGACGAAAAGATCGATGTCGCCGCCCTTGGCGTCGGCTTGCGTGCGGGAACCGAACAGGCGGACATCGGCAGTCGGCCCCAGCGTGCTTGCCGCAGCATCCCGGATCAGAAGGCGTTGTTCGGTGCTGAGTCTCATCCTGGCGGGCCTTGGAGATCGAATGACTGCCGTATTGTAGGGACTTATCCGTCACGCGCCATCCGCTTTGGGGCGGCATCGATGCCGATCGATTCGACCCTTGCCCTGTCCTTGGCGGATCGCGCGCTCGCAGGCAGGGTCCGCTACGGCCGCTCCAGCCCGGCGATCTTCAACTCCCGCAGCCGGAAGCGCCCATCGGCGAACTCATAGCCGATGCGCAGCGGATCGTCCGGGAAAGCGTCCAGTTCGCCGCTGTCGATCAGCGCCTGCGGATTGGTCAGCGCGTGGCCGAAGCGCGCCTCGTAGCGCTGCTGGGCCATGCGCAGCGCGATCAGGCCCTGCAGGCGGGCGATGCGCTTGTCGAGCATGCCCTGCAGCTTGGGATCGTTCGTCTGGGCGCGCTCGCGCTGCAGGAATTCCAGCGCTGCGCTGTCGTCCTTCAACTCGCCCGCGGCCAGCATGATGGCGAACTTGCGAAAGCCGGCCGCGTTGTCGGTGGCGCGCTCGGCGGCGGTCTCCAGCGCGGTGCGCGCGCCGTCGGCATCGTGCAGGAAGAAATACTGGTTGAAGCCGTAGAAGAAAGGCGGCACTTCGTCCCAGAAGCGGCAATCGGTCGCGCGCCTGAGCAAGTCGTTGCCTTCGGCCACCGCGCCGCCCCAGGTCAGCAGCGCATTGCCCTGGTAGTAGTTGTCCTCGTGGCAGGGATTCAACTGCGCCACCACGCGCCGCGCACGGATGGCGAAAGAAGCATTGGCTTCCGCCGCCTCCGGCGCGTCACTGGCGGTGGCGACGGCGCGGATCGACTCGAAGTTCGCCGCCAGGAAGCGGTCGCCGCCGGTCAGCAGCACCTGCACTGGCGCCGACAGCACCACGCGGTCGAACACCTCGGCCGGCGGCGCGGAGCTGACCGGCGGGCGAGCCGCCCAGATCGCGGCAAACAGGCCGAAGCCGGCCACCGCGACTGCCAGCGGAGTCAGGTTCCGCCGGTCCATCATGCGAACTTCTTGCGGTTCAACGCCCACACCGACAGGCCCAGCAGCGCCGCTGCATAGGCCAGCGCCGAGACCACGCGCAGCGCCCAATCCTCTGGCAGGAACTGCCACTGGCCGTAGAGCGAGATCATCCGCACGTCCAGCGCGGCCAGATCGGGCAGCAGATAGCCGAGCAGGCTCAGCGACGACTGGTAGCCGTCGGCATTGCCGACCAGCGTGCTGTCGCGCGTCAGCAGCGCGACGATGGCCGAATACGAGCGTGCCACCAGCATGAAGCCGAGGGTGCCGATGAGCACGAAGCTGGGTGTGGTGGTAGTGACGGCGATCAGGGTGCCGATGGCGAGTACGACGAGCAGATCGAGGGCGATGAAGCCGAGGGTGACGAGATAGGGCAGGCCGAGGTCGGGTGGGGTGGATTGGGTATAGCTACTACCGATAAATGTGGTTAAACCGCTGAGTAGTGCTGCTAAGGCCACCAGTAGGATCAACAGCAGTCCAAAGATGGCGGTGAAGCGGGCGAGTAGGAAACGGCAACGCGGGCGAGGATAGGTCAGTGAAATTAGGAACAGTTTCCGGTCGAATTCGCGTGATAGCAGTTCCTGCAGCAGCAGCACCGCGACTACCGGTAGTGCTAGGCGGAGCACTGTCAGGCCAAGGTCCAGTGTCACGGTAGCGGGCTGGCGGGCGCTGAATTGAGCTGTTATCAGCACAATGGTGACCAAGGCGATGCAAAGCCAGAGGGAAAGGGGGAGAAAGCGGGCGCTAAGGGTGAGGCGGCAGGCTGCGCGGAAGTCCGAAGGGAAGCTCATTGAAAACTCAAAATGATGATTTTCGGATCGTGTACTCTTAAGCCGAATAAATTAAATGGATTTTCCGGGGTAATAAAAATATTCTAAAAACGGAAGCCGCTGTGACAGAAGTCTACAGCGGCTTTAAGAGAATCAAGATTAAGCGGATTTGAAAAAATTAAACTTATTTACGCTGTGATCTTGCTGCCCTACTAAATTTGTTCACTTGCTGTTGTTGCGGCTTGGTTGGCACTGCATGCTTGACCAGGATATACCGGTACGACAGTGCCTGCCAATGTGGTCGCGGTCGCCATAGCTGCTCCGCTGGCAGTCACCCGTTCAGTTCCGGTGCACTCGGTTACATCTCCTGTATCGGGGTCGGGAACACCGCACCCTTCTGGGGTCGGCCGATCCACCTGCCGTGCAACTGTTCGCCCACCAAGGTGGCACGCACTGATGGCAACACGTGTTGCGGAGCAGTCCACGCCAGCATTTACTCCTGTTGATAGATTAATGGTTACATTTTCATTGAGCAGGCCACATTGGTCGATTGTAACGGGGCCGGATCCTGAGAGTGGTACAGTTCCCGTAGCAACTTGTGCGAAAGTCAGACCTGATGTCATCAAGCCAATCAGCAGAATAGAAAGCTTTTTCATTTGGTATCTCCAGATTCCAGATCAGCGTAGCGATGAGATGATTGCAGTGATACCGTTCTTGGCATCAGCCACTGCGGAAGTGTCGTTGGCCTTTGCTCGATACTCGTTAAACTGCGGAATCGCAATCGCAGCCAAAATACCAATGATCGCCACCACGATCATCAATTCGATCAGCGTGAAGCCCTTCTGTATCTTTTTCATTTGCGTTGCTCCTTGGAGGTACGGCGGCGTATCCGCTTGCCTGGTACTAAGCGAAAGGCATGCCAGGGGAGAAGCGCAGGTTTTCGTGAATTAATGCCGCAGGATTGACAGCAAAGCGTGTGCGGAAGTGACAATCCCGCAGAGGAATTGTCGACTTTGGACAATCCGGGCTCGGGCGTCATGTCGGCTGCGGCGTCTGAGTGGCTGTGCAGGGCCGAGGCCGAATGCGCAGGAAGCTGCGAAGCGCCAGGGAGCGCTGTTGACTGATCCGCAGCCGGTATTTCCCGCTCCTGCGGAGGCAGACCGGCCGTCAGGGTGCAGCGCAAGGCATGGATGAAGGATGGGGGCTGTGCAGGAAGCCGTCGTTTTCTTCCGGCGGCGGGCAGCGGCGGTGGCTCAGGCCGAGGTGCGGGTTGTCTGGGGCTGCTTGGGATGCAACCCGGTGCGGGAGGAAAGGCGCCAGGGGGTGGTGCCGGTTTCGGGGAGATGCGATGGGTGAAGCGGAGGGTGAGTTGGCGCGAGATTCCGCGCCGCAGAGGCGGTGCAGGCCGGTCAGACCCAATCCTCATGGATCAGCCGGGGAACCCTGCAGAATTCGCAAGTGTTGTTCGTGACCAGTATGCAGCCGCTTGAAATGGCATGGCCTGCTATGGCTGCATCGTTGGGGCCGATGGGTGTCCCTGCCTGTGATAGCGTTCTTTTCACTTCCGTGGCGGCGTCCACCGCGTGTCTGTCCCAGGGCAGGATCTCATCCAGCCGAAGCACGAACGCGTCGACCAGCGTCTTGTGGCGCGGGGAGGCTTTTCTGCCGATTTGGCCATAGCGCATTTCTGCATAGGTGATCGCCGAGATCACCACGCGGTGATTTTGCGCGCTGATGGCCGCCAGGCGCTGCAGAACGGATGCGGGCATCTCGCGCATGATGAACGAACAGATGCTCGTGTCGAGCATGTAGGTCTTCACAGCTCGAACCGGCCTTCATCATCCACTATCTCCGTTCGCTCTTGGAGGAAATCTGCGTCGGCCTTGGAGAGCAAGGCAAGGGATTCCCATCCTGGGCGAGCGGGGCGCAAGGTGATCACATCGCCCTCGCGGCGAATTTCCAGTTCGCGTACGCCGTCGTAAGCCATGTCCACTGGCAGACGTATGGCCTGATTCTTGCCGTTCTTGAAAAGGGATACGGTTCGCATCGTCATCTCCATGCATATGCAAAGCATATGTCTATGATTATGGGCAGAGCAAACTTCATGCGCAAGGAACCGGCGTGGCTGGGCAGAGCGGCCATCCGTCAGGCGGGCGCCGTCCATTCCCGGCAGATTTTCCCGGTCTGCTCGATGGCCAATGGTTCGTTGGTCAGGCCGCAGTGTGTGGTGCCGTCGTCGGTGCGAAAGTGAGCGCATTGCCGGCAGATGCCGAAGGCGTGCTGGCCGTTGAGGCGCTGCAGGGCGACGAGGATGTCGCGCAGCGTATTGGCGAGTGCGGCGCCGCCGGCTTGCATGTCGAGCGCGCCTTGCACGCGTTCCGCCCAACTGTCCTGCAGCACCGCCATGCCGGCGGGGGTCAGCTTCAGGTGGATGCGTTTGCCGTGATGCGCGTCCGCCTGTTTGACGAGCAGCGCCTTGCGTTCGAGCACGGCCAGGGTTTGCGACACGGTGCCGCGGGTGATGCCGAAATAGTCGGCGATGGCGATCGGCAGGTCGCTGTAGCGGTTGGCCTGCGCCAGGTATTGCAGTACCTGGAGATGGATCGGCAGCAGTCCGTGGCGCGCGGCGTCTTCGCGCAGGGATTGCTGGAGCAGCGCGCCCAGGCGTTCGAGGTACAGGGTGGCGATGGTCATGGCCGTAATGTATCGCCTCGATGCATTTCTTGACCAGTGAGGCGAGGGTGTCTATGCTTTAAATGCATCGAGTCGATGCATGTTTGTGCCCAGAAACCCCAGGAGAGTCATCATGAGCAAGGCTTTGTTCTTCCACGCCGGTTGCCCAGTCTGCGTTTCCGCCGAACAGCAGTTTGCCGCTGCGCTCGATCCCGCGCGCTATGCGGTCGAAGTCGTGCATCTGGGTGAGCAGAAATCCCGCATCGCCGAAGCCGAACGCCTTGGCGTCAAATCAGTGCCGGCCCTGGTCATCGACGGCCAGCCTTTCCACATCAACTTCGGCGCTGCGCTGGCCGATCTGAAGTAGGTGGATGCTCGGGAGGTCCGCTTCCGTATTGCGGCGGGCTGTGCTCAGCGTTTTCGTTTTCCTGTCGCCCCTTGCTTGCGCTGTCGCTGTGCGCCTGTGGAGGCCAGGGGGTGGCCGTATTGCTGGAAGACCGCGCGCGCATCTTCCTGCGCGCGTTCCAGCGTGCAGATGGACGGGTCGTCGTCGTGGCCGCTGAAGAAGCCGTCTTCCTGCGCGGCCATGACCAGCCCGATGGCGGCCTCTTCGCTTTGTTCGTAGCGCTCGTAGAGCAGTGTGGCGACTTCGTCCAGGTGTCGTTCGTAGCTCATCGGCATGGTGTTTCGCTTCCTAGCGCAGGGTGACGAGTTCTTCGGCGCTGGTGGGGTGGATGGCGATGGTGTGGTCGAAGTCGGCCTTGCATGCGCCCATTTTGACCGCGACGGCAAAGCCCTGCAGCATCTCGTCGGCGCCGTCGCCGATCACGTGGAGGCCGACGATGCGTTCTTCGTCGCCAGCGCATACGAGCTTCATGGCCGTCTTGGGGCGGTGCTCGGTGAGCGCGTGGTACATGGCGGTGAAGCGGGTGGTGTAGGTCTTGACCTGGCCGAAGCGCTTGCGGGCTTCGTCTTCGGTGAGGCCGACGGTGCCGATGGGGGGATGGCTGAAGACCACGGTCGGGATGCAGTCGTAGTCGAGCCGGCTGTCGGGCTGGTCGAGGAACAGGCGCGCGGCCAGCTTGCGTCCGGCGGCGATGGCCACGGGCGTGAGTTCGGCCTGGCCGGTGATGTCGCCGATGGCGTAGATGCCGGGCACGGCGGTGTTCTGGAAGGCGTCGGTGTGGATGACGCCCTTGTCGTCGGCGGCGAGGCCGGCGGCGGCAAGGTTCAGGCGGCCGGTGTTGGGGCGCCGGCCGGTGGCCCATACCAGTGCGTCGGCTTCGAAGGCCTTGCCGTCGCCGCAGTCGATGCGCAGCGCACCGTCGGCCTGGCGGCTGACGGCCCGGGGCTGGGCGCCGAAGTTCAGGCGCACGCCGTCGGCCTGCATCTGTTCGGCGAGTTCGTCGCGCAGCATGGCGTCGAAGGGGCGCAGCAGTTGCGGGCCGCGCACCAGCATGTCGACTTCGGTGCCGAGGCCGTTGAACACGCCGGCCAGTTCCACCGCGATGTATCCGGCGCCGACGACGGCGACGCGCCGCGGCTGTCGTTCGAGGGCGAAGAATCCGTCCGAGTCGATGCCCAGCGCGGCGCCTTCGAGGTCCGGCACGGCCGGGCGGCCGCCGGTGGCGATGACGATGTGCGGCGCGCTGTAGCGCTGGCCGTCGACTTCGATGGTATGGGCGTCGACGAAGCGGGCGAAGCCTTCGACGACGTCGACGCCGGCCTTGTCCAGCATGTTGGCGTAGATGCCGTTGAGGCGGGCGATGTAGGCGTCGCGCCGGGCCTTGAGCGTGCTCCAGTCGAAGCCGGCCGCGGGCGTGTCGAAACCATAGCCGGGGGCGTCGCGCATGGCCTGGGCGATGCCGGATGCGTACCACATCACTTTCTTGGGCACGCAGCCCACGTTGACGCAGGTGCCGCCGAGGCGTGCGGCCTCGACCAGCAGCACGCGGGCGCCGTACTCTGCCGCTCGCCGCGCGGTGGCCACGCCGCCGCTGCCGCCGCCGATTGCGATGTAGTCGTATTCCTTCATGTCGGCCTCCTGTCTTCGGGGGTGTCGGTGGTTGTCGGGTCGTATCCGGCCCGGCCTGGCAGGCCAAGGGCGGCTTCCGCAAGTTCGGCGCGGGTGTTGATGTTGCGGAAGGCGGCTGCCTCGTCGTCGAAGGATACTTCTACCACGTTCAGCGTGCCGTACCAGCGTGCGACTCCGCGCCCGCCGCCGGCGAGGAAGCTGCCGAGGTGGCCGGCGAGCTCGCGGCGGCACAGGCAGAACACCGGGTGCGCTTGCTCGAAGGTGCGTGCGACGGCGAGCTGGGCAGCGGTGGCATGCAACGCGTTGGCAAGGCGTTCGACGAGGTCGGCCGGCAGGAAGGGGGAGTCGCAGGGCACGGTGGCGACCAGCGGATGGCGGGCGCGCAGCAGCGCGGCATGAAGCCCGGCGAGCGGTCCGGCGAAGCCGCCGATGTCGTCGCTGAACACGGGATGGCCGAAAGCCCGCCAGGTGTCGAGGTTCTGGTTGGCGTTGACGATCAGTTCGTCGACCTGCGGCGCCAGGCGTTCGAGCGCATGGGCCGCCATCGGCCGGCCGGCCAGTTCGGCCAAGCCCTTGTCGATGCCGCCCATGCGGCTGCCCTGTCCGCCGGCGAGCAGGACGCCGGTGATGCGTCGACTGGCGGGGCGCGGGGTGCGGAGCGCGGGAGGGGCGTCGTTCATGGGCGGGGGTTCTTGCGGGCGGGCCGCGCCCGCTGGCGGGACGGCGAGGGAAACCGAGGCTGCCGATTGTAGCGGGTTGCAGGCCGTGCCCGGGCGTCTTGCCGCCGGGCTTCGCCGTTCGTGCGGCTCAGGCCGAATGCAGCAGGCCGCCGGCAAGCCTGCGGATGGCGTGCAGGGCGTGGGGCGGCGGGCCGCTCAGCCAGTTGCGCGCTTCGTCTGCCGGCAGGGGTTGGGCGAACAGGTAGCCCTGCGCGGCATCGCAGCCGTGTTCGGAGAGGAAGCGCAGTTGCGATTGGGTCTCGACGCCTTCCGCCACGACGCGCATGTCCAGGCCGTGGGCGAGCGCGATCGCGCCGCGCACGATGGCGGCATCGTTGCCGTTGTCGTCGATGCCATTGACGAAGCGCTGGTCGATCTTGAGTTCCGAGATGGAGAGGCGCTGCAGCAGCGCGAGCGACGAGTGGCCTGTGCCGAAATCGTCCAGGGCGATGCTGAAGCCCAGGCCGTGGATGTCCTGCAGCAGGTCGGCGGCGAGTCCGGCGTCGCGCATTGCGGTCGATTCGGTCAGTTCCACCTTCAGCAGCGAGGGGGCGAGTCCGCTGTCGGCGAGGCCCTTGCGCAAGGTGTCGACGATGCTCGTGTCCGCGCACTGCCGTGCCGAAAGGTTGATCGCCACCGGCACCGTCGCCAGCCCTTCGCGGCTCCAGCGGGCGAGCTGCTCCATCGCTTCGATGATGGCCCAGTCGCCCAGACCGTGGATGATGCCGGAGGCTTCGGCGGCCGGAATGAAGGCTTCCGGCTGCACCAGGCCGCTGCCCGGGCGGTGCCAGCGGATGAGGGATTCGAGGCCGGTGAGGTTGCCGCTGGCGAGGTTGATCTGGGGCTGGTAGAAGACTTCGAATTCGCCTTTGACGAGCCCGTGGCGGAGTGCGCTTTCGAGGCTCAGGCGGTCGTGCGACCAGGTGTCCAGCTCGGGGGAGTGGAAGGTATAGCGCCTGCCGCCTGCGATCTTGCCGCGATACATGGCCTTGTCGGCCATCGCCAGCAGCGTTTCGGCGTCGGCGCTGTCGTCCGGGCCCACGCTGATGCCGATGCTGCACGATAAATGCAAGCCGCTGCCTTCGCCGTCGAAGCCGCGGTCGAGCAGGTTCAGCAGCTTGCGCGCTACGGCGACGACGGCGGTGCGATCGGTCAGGTTGTCCATCAGGACGATGAATTCGCCATGCCCCGAACGCGCAACGGTGTCGCCCGCGCGGACCGAGGCCCGCAGGCGCTCGGCCGCGTCCCTGAATACGGCGTCGTCGGGGCCTTGGCGGCCGCCGGCCTGTCCGGGCTGGCGGTCGAGGTCGACGAGCAGCAGTGCCAGCAGGCTGCCCCGGCGCTGCGCGTTGGCCAGCGCCTGGCACAGGCGGTCGAGCAGCAGGGCGCGGTTGGGCAGGCCGGTGATCGGGTCGTGGGCGGCGCCGTGCTGCAGATGGGCGGCGGGAGCAAGGGTGCCGGCGATGTCGCTGAAGACCAGCGACGCGCCTTCGCCAACCTCGCCAGCCGGGGTTGCCGTCAGTTGCAGGACATGGTGGCGGCCGTCGGGCGCGTGCCATTCAACGGGATCGGGCAGGCGAACGGCCTGCCCGCTCTTGATGCAGGCAAGGGCGGCTTCCACGATCTGCGGCGCCTGGTCGGTAAAGCCGCGCATCAGCGGTCCGGCCAGATTGTCCCGTATCGTGTGGCGCGCCAGTCCGGTCAGGCGTTCAGCCATCGGATTGGCGAGCGTGATGCGCGTGCCGCCGTCGATGGTGAATACGGCATCGGCGGCCGGGCGCTGCGAGGTGCCGGCCGCGCGCCGGATGCCGCCGGGCTTGAGTCGATGAATCCCCGACCAGAGCGCGCCGCCGAGCAGCAGGCCGGCCAGCCCCGTGGCCGGAAGCTCCCACCATTGCAGTGCATGCGCTGCCACATCGCTGGCGAGCGCCGGCAGTGTCGACAGGCCGGATGCCGCTGCCGTGGCCCGGGCGCCGTGGCGTTCGATGAACTTGGGCTGTCGGCGACGGCTCATGGAGGGACGTTGGGAATGGAGGGAGGGTATGGATCAGCTTTCGATGATAGCTTGAGGAACCCTTTCGGAAGTAGGGTGAATGCCTCGCCGCAGCGGCTTTTCGGCGTTCTTCCGTGTCGTATCGCACGCTGGCGGGGCGGCCGGGTGCGATCCGTCCGGGGAACTGGCGGGGAGCGGTACAATGCGGGCCGTTTCCCGCATGGAGCCTGCAATGGCCGAAGCTTTCTTTTCTCCCTGCCCGCGTGGCCTCGAGGCCTTGCTGGCCGACGAACTGCAATCGTTCGGCGCGAAAGGCGCGCAGGCCGTGCACGGGGGTGTGGCCTGGCAGGGCGACTGGGCGGCGTGCCATCGCGCCAACCTCGAAAGCAGGCTCGCCACGCGGGTGCTGTGGCGCGTGGCGCAAGGGCGCTACCGGGCCGAGGTCGACATCTACAAGCTCGCCTACAGCGTGACCTGGGCGAAGTGGTTCACCGCCGACGATACGATCCGCATCTATGTCACCGCACGCAAGTCGCCGCTGAAGAGCCTGGAGTTCATCACGTTGCGCGTGAAGGACGCGGTGTGCGACCACTTCCGTACCGTCAGCGGCCGGCGCCCGAACGTGGATACGGCCGATCCCGCGGTGCGCATCCATCTCTTCCTGACCGAGGATACGGCGACGCTGTACGTCGATACCTCGGGCGAGCCGCTGTACAAGCGCGGCTTCAAGCCTGCGGCGGTCGAGGCGCCGCTGAAGGAGAATCTGGCCGCCGGCATCCTGCGCCTGTCCGGCTGGCAGCCCGGCGAGGTGCTGCTCGATCCGATGTGCGGCAGCGGCACCTTTCTGATCGAAGCCGCGATGATGGCGCTCGACATCGCGCCCGGGCTGGGGCGTGGTTTCGGCTTCGAGAAGTTCCGCCACCACGACCGTGCCGGCTGGGCCGCGGTGCGGCGTGCCGCCGAGGCGCGCAGGCAGGCGCCGCGCGCGCTGCCGATCCATGGCTCGGACATCGTCGGCGAGTGGGTGCGCCGCACGCGCGTCAATCTTGAAGCGGGTGGGTTGGCGAAATGCGTGGCGCTCGACCGTGCCGACCTGCTCGAACGCACACCGCCCGCGTCCGAAGGCGTGATGGTGGCGAACCCGCCTTACGGTGTCCGCCTCGGCGAGGCCGAGGAACTGGCCGCTTTCTACCCGCGCCTGGGCGATGCACTCAAGCGGCACTGGGGCGGCTGGCGCTGCCATTTCTTCAGCGCCGACGTGGCGCTGCCGAAGCTGATCGGCCTGAAGGCCAGCAGGCGCACGCCGTTGTTCAACGGCGCGCTCGAATGCCGCCTGTACGAGTACCGCATGGTCGCCGGCAGCAACCGGCGCAAGGATCGGGTGCCGGACGCGGCGGAGTGAGCGCGGGCAGCTAGTTTTTCGTAGGAGCAACTGAAGCCGCTCCTGCGGGGATGCGCCGTGTGCGGACGGGGCGGACCGTGCAGGCGAAAGCTCTCGTCTGCGACGGCCGTTCCGCCACTCAAACCAGTCCCAGGTCCTGCAAGCCGCTACTGCCGCCGCTGCTCGCCTGTTCGCCGAGCTTGCTGTGGAGCTTGATCTGCAGGCGCAGGTCGTTGATCGAATCCGCGTTGCGCAAGGCGTCCTCGTAGGTGATCCGCTCCGCCTCGTAGAGGTCGAACAGTGCCTGGTCGAAGGTCTGCATGCCGATTTCGCGCGAGCGTTTCATGATCTCCTTGATCTCGGGCACGTTGCCCTTGAAGATCAGGTCGGCGATCAGCGGCGAGTTCAGCATCACCTCCACTGCCGGCACGCGGCCCTTGCGCTCCTTCAGCGGCAGCAGCCGCTGCGAGATCATCGCGCGCAGGTTCAGCGACAAGTCCATCAGCAACTGCTGGCGGCGCTCCTCGGGGAAGAAGTTGATGATGCGGTCGATCGCCTGGTTGGCGCTGTTGGCGTGCAGCGTCGCCAGACACAGGTGGCCGGTCTCGGCGAAGGCGATGGCGTAGTCCATGGTCTCGCGGTCGCGGATCTCGCCCATCAGGATCACGTCGGGCGCCTGGCGCAGCGTGTTCTTCAGCGCGACTTCCCAGGAGTCGGAGTCGATGCCGATCTCGCGTTGCGTGACGATGCTGTTCTTGTGCGGATGCACGAACTCGATCGGGTCCTCGATCGTGATGATGTGGCCGTAGCTGTTCTGGTTGCGGTGGTCGACCATCGCGGCGAGCGAGGTCGTCTTGCCGGTGCCGGTGCCGCCGACGAAGACCACCAGGCCGCGTTTGCTCATCGCGACCTCGTTGAGCACCGGCGGCATGCCCAGCTCTTCGAGGCTGGGAATGCGCTGCGGGATGGTGCGCAGCACCAGGCCGACCTTGCCCTGCTGCACGAAGGCGTTGGCGCGGAAGCGGCCGATGCCCGCCGGCGAGATGCCGAAGTTGCATTCCTTGGTGGCTTCGAACTCCGCTGCCTGGCGGTCGTTCATGATCGCGCGCGCGAGTTCGGCGGTGTGCTGGGCCTGCAGCGCCTGGTTCGATTGCGGCAGGATGCGGCCGTCGATCTTGATCGCCGGCGGAAAGCCCACGGTGATGAACAGGTCTGAGCCGTTCTTCTGCAGCATCAGCCGCAGCAGGTCGTGCATGAACTTGAGTGCCTGGTCGCGTTCCATCGGTGTTCTTGCTCCTGCCGTCCCGGGCGAGCGTCGGCCGGGCGGGGTCTGGTCGGAAGGGGGCGGAGGGCCATCGCCCCTGCTGGGGGGCGCGGTGCTTCGTTCAGCCGGCGATGCTGTCCTTGTTCTGGGCGCGCAGGCGCGCCTCGACGGGCGAGACCACGTTGCGCCGCACCAGGTCCGCCAGGCACTGATCCAGGGTTTGCATGCCCGTGTTCTGGCCGGTCTGGATCGCGGAATACATCTGCGCGATCTTGTTCTCGCGGATCAGGTTGCGGATCGCCGGGGTGCCGACCATGATCTCGTGCGCGGCGACGCGGCCCTGGCCGTCCTTGGTCTTGAGCAGCGTCTGCGAGATCACCGCGCGCAGCGACTCGGACAGCATCGAGCGCACCATGTCCTTCTCGGCCGCAGGAAACACGTCGACGATACGGTCGATGGTCTTGGCCGCCGACGAGGTGTGCAGGGTGCCGAACACCAAGTGGCCGGTCTCGGCCGCGGTCAGCGCCAGGCGGATGGTTTCGAGGTCGCGCATTTCGCCCACCAGGATCACGTCCGGGTCCTCGCGCAGCGAGGCGCGCAGGGCGTTGTTGAAGGACATCGTGTCGCGGTGCACCTCGCGCTGGTTGATGAGGCAGCGCTTGGATTCGTGCACGAATTCGATCGGGTCCTCGACGGTGAGGATGTGGCCGTACTCGTTTTCGTTGATGTAGTCGATCATCGCCGCCAGCGTGGTCGACTTGCCCGAGCCGGTCGGGCCGGTCACCAGCACGATGCCGCGCGGCGTGTCGGCGATCTCCTTGAAGATCTTCGGGCAGTTCAGTTCTTCGAGCGTCAGCACCTTGGACGGAATGGTGCGGAACACCGCGCCCGCGCCGCGGTTCTGGTTGAAGGCGTTGACGCGGAAGCGGGCGAGGTTGGGCACCGCGAAGGAGAAGTCGCACTCCCAGGTTTCTTCGTACTGCTTGCGCTGGCCGTCGTTCATGATGTCGTACACCATGGCGTGCACTTCCTTGTGCTCCATCGGCGGCAGGTTGATGCGGCGCACGTCGCCGTGCACCCGGATCATCGGCGGCAGGCCGGCCGAAAGATGAAGATCGGAGGCCTTGTTCTTGACCGCGAAGGCGAGCAGTTCGGTGATGTCCATCGTATTCCTTGGCCGGGTGGGGCCGAAAAGATCGGCTGTTGCGGAATGTTATACTTTTCGCGGCTTCCGCCAGAGGAAATAGACCACGGACATGACGACGATCGACGACCGCCTGCGCGCCGTGCGCGCACGCATCGAGGCGGCTGCGCGGGCGGCGGGGCGCGATCCCGCTTCGGTCGGGCTGCTTGCCGTCAGCAAGACCTGGCCGGCCGAGGCCGTGCGCGAGGCCGCCGCCGCCGGGCAGCGCACCTTCGGCGAAAACTACGTGCAGGAAGGCGTCGACAAGATCGAGGCGCTGCGCGGGCTGGGTCTGGAATGGCACTTCATCGGCCCGCTGCAAAGCAACAAGACGCGGCCGGTGGCGAATGCCTTCGACTGGGTGCACGGCATCGACCGGCTGAAGATCGCCGAACGCCTGTCGGCGCAGCGCGACGAATCGCTGCCGCCGCTGAACGTCTGCATCCAGGTCAATGTCAGCGGAGAGGACAGTAAGAGTGGCGTTGCGCCGGACGAGGCTGCCGCGCTGGCGCGGGCCGTGGCCGGCCTGCCGCGCCTGCGGCTGCGCGGCTTGATGTGCATTCCCGAGCCGACCGGGGACGATGCCCTGCTGCGCTCGCGTTTCGCCCTGCTGCGGGCCTTGAAGGCACAATTGGCCGCCGATGGCGTGGCCGGTGCGCCGCAACTCGATACGCTGTCGATGGGCATGTCGCACGATATCGAGCCAGCCGTGGCCGAAGGGGCGACGATCGTGCGCGTGGGCACGGCGATTTTCGGCGAGCGCGGGCGGCCGGCAGGGTAGGCAGCGGGGGGCGGGGATGGAAGCAGCGGGCACGGAACGGGGCGCGAAGCCCGGCATTCACATGAAAAGGACAGCATGAAGATCACTTTCCTGGGCGGCGGCAACATGGCGGCCGCACTTATCGGCGGCATGGTCGAGCGGGGTTTCGCTGCGGGCGGCATCCAGGTCGTCGAACTCGGCGCCGAGGCGCGTGCGCGGCTGGTCGAGCGCTTCGGCGTGCGCGCGGTGGCGTCCGCCGACGCCGCAGCGCTGGGCTGTGAGGTGCTGGTGCTGGCGGTGAAGCCGCAGCAGATGAAGGCCGCGCTGGCGCCGCTGGCGGGCAGGCTGGGCGGGCAGTTGGTCATCAGCATCGCCGCGGGCCTGCGGCTTGCCGATCTCGGCCGCTGGCTCGGTGCGCCGGGCCGGCCCTATTCCCGCCTGGTGCGCTGCATGCCCAATACACCGGCCCTGATCGGGGCCGGCGTCACCGGCCTGTATGCCGATCCGAGCGTGGATGCGGGCGGCCGCGAGGCGGCGGAGCGTGTCCTTGCCGCGGTCGGCAGCACCGTGTGGGCCGCGACCGAAGAGCAGATGGATGCGGTGACGGCGATTTCCGGCAGCGGCCCCGCGTATGTGTTCCATTTCATCGAGGCGCTGGAAGCGGCCGGGCGCGCGCTGGGCTTCGACGAGGCCGGTGCGCGCAAGCTGGCGATCGAAACCGTGCTAGGGGCGGCGAGGCTCGCAGCCGGCTCGGAGGATTCCCCCGCGGTATTGCGCGAAAAGGTCACCTCCAAGGGCGGCACGACCGCCGCCGCGCTCGCCAGTCTTGCCGCATCCGGTTGGCATGATGCGCTGATCGCGGCGGTCCGGGCGGCGCAGGCGCGCGGCCGCGAGCTGGGCGCCGAGCTGGGCAAGGACTGACCGCCATGCTTGCCAACATCCTGTTGCTGGTCCTCGATACCGCAGGCGCTTTCCTGACCTTGATGCTGCTGGCGCGCTTCTACATGCAGTGGCAGCGTATTTCCTTCCGCAACCAGATCGGCCAGTTCGTCGTGTCCACCACCGACTGGCTCGTGCGGCCGCTGCGCCGCTTCGTCCCCGGCCTGTTCGGGCTGGACATGGCCAGCTTGCTGCCGGCCTGGGTGGTGCAGGTGCTGCTGGTGGCGATCGAGCTGAGCCTGCGCGGTGCGGTGTTCAGCGGCAACGCCGGCGCGGTGCTGCTCGGGCTGTGGGGCGTGGGCCTGATCGAGCTGATCCGCATGATGGTGTATCTGGTGTTCGCGGTGGTGCTCGGCTCGGCGGTGCTGTCCTGGGTCAGCCCGCATGCGCCGCTGGCGCCCTTGCTGCATTCGCTCGCCGCGCCCTTCCTGCGCCCCTTCCGCCGCATCGTGCCGACCATCGCCAACGTCGACCTGTCGCCGCTGGTGCTGCTGCTGGTGCTGCAGATCGTGCTGATGGTGCTGGGGGGCATGCGCGGCAACTTCGCGCCGCTGCTGTTCGGGGCCTGAGCCGCGCTCAGCCGACGTTCTGCAGGGCGCGTTCCCAGTCGATGACGACTTCGGGCAGGATGCCGACGGCGAGCGTGTCCTTCAGTTCGTAGATGTCGGGGGCGCCGAAGGCGCCGTCCTGCAGGCGGTACACCGTGACCACGCGGTCGACCGGATGCACCAGCCAGTATTCGCGCACGCCGGCGCGCTCGTACAGCCGGCGCTTGATGATGAGATCGTGGCCGGCGGTCGAGGGCGACAGGACTTCGACCACCCAGTCCGGCACGCCGCGGCAGCCGCGCTCGTCGAGCTTGGCGCGGTCGCAGACCACGACGAGGTCGGGCTGCACCACGGTGTCGATGTCGGCGTCGACTTCGTTGCCGCGCGGCAGGCGAACGTCGAACGGAGCGATGAAGGGGCGGCAGGGCTTGCCGTCCAGTGCGTTACTTGTCTGGCGCGCAACTTCAAGCAGGATTTCCTGGTGCACGCGCAGCGGCGCCGGCGCCATTGCGTAGGCGACGCCGTCGATCAGTTCGTAGCGCGCATCGTCCGGCCAGTCGAGGTAGTCGGCGTAGGTATAGGTTCGGGTATCGCGAAGAGCCAGGCCCATGGCGTCGTCCTCATGTATGGCAGGCGGGGCTGGCAACGAGTATAGCGCCCACCGGCGGAGCATGTGCCCGCCGGCGGGCGCCGTGTCGTCTCGCCGGCCGCTCAGCCCTCGTACATCACCTGGCCTTCGACCAGCGTGTAGCGCACCTTGCCCGGCAGCTCCATGCCGAGGAAGGGCGTGTTCTTGCCCTGGCTCTTGAGCGTGTCGCGGGTGACGGCGACATGGGCGGTGGGATCGAACACGCAGACGTCGGCGCGTGCGCCCGGCGACAGATGGCCGGCCTTGGTGATGCCGACGATCTTCGCCGCGTCCGAGGTGATGCGGGCGAGGCCGTCGAGCAGCGGCAGGCCGGCGCGCCCGGCCCATTTCAGGGTCAGCGGCAGCAGCAGTTCGAGGCCGGTGGCGCCGGGTTCGGATTCGGAGAAAGGTGTCTGCTTGCCATCATCGTCCACCGGGGTGTGGTCCGAGCACAGGGCGTCGATGCGGCCGTCGGCCAGTCCCTTGCACAGGGCTTCGCGATCGCGCTGGCTGCGCAGCGGCGGAATCAGGTGGCAGTTGGAGTTGAAGTAGCCGATGTCCATGTCGCACAGATGGACGTGGTTGATCGATACGTCGCAGCTCACGTCCATGCCCTCGGCGCGCGCGCGCTCGATGAGCGCCAGGCCCGCGGCGGACGACAGGCGGGTGATGTGCAGCCGTGCGCCGGTGATCTTGGCCAGTTCGAGGTAGGTGTACAGCGCCACCGTCTCGGCCGCCACCGGCATGCCGGCGAGGCCCAGGCGGGTGGCGACCTCGCCGTCGTGGGCATTGCCGCGGGCGAGGAAGGGGGAAAGCGGCTGCAGCCAGACGCGGAAGCCGAAGGTGGCGGCGTACTGCAGCGCGCGCATCAGCACGCCGTTGTCGACGATCGGCACGTTGGCCTGCGAGAAGGCGACGCAGCCGGCCTCGACCAGTTCGGCCATCTCGGACAGGCGCTCGCCCTTGAGGCCGATGGTGAGCGCGCCGACCGGGTAGATGTGGGCGCGGTTCAGTTTCTTGGCGCGGTAGGTCAGCATCTCGACCAGGCCGGGCTCGTCCAGCGCGGGATCGGTGTCGGGGGGGATCGCCAGGCTGGTGACGCCGCCGGCCATTGCCGCTTCCATCTCGGATTCGAGCGTGGCGCGGTACTCGAAGCCGGGCTCGCGCAGGCGCGCGGCGAGGTCGATGAAGCCGGGCGCGACGACGAGGCCGCCGGCGTCGATCGTGCGTTCGGCGGCGAAGCCGTCGGGGGCGGTGCCGAGGGCGACGATCTTGCCGCCGGCGACATAGACGTTCTGCACCACGTCGCTACGGTTGGCCGGGTCGACGACGCGGCCGTTGGAAATCAGGATGTTCATTCGCGGATCCTTGTGCCTGTGCTGTCCGGGGCTCAGTGGCTGCCGAGCATGCTCATCACCGCCATGCGCACGGCGATGCCGAAAGTGACCTGGGGCAGGATCACGGCCTGCGTGCCGTCGGCCACGGCCGAATCGATCTCGACGCCGCGGTTCATCGGGCCGGGGTGCAGCACGATGGCGTCGGGCTTGGCCAGCGCGAGCTTTTCGGCGGTGAGGCCCCAGACCTTGAAGTATTCCTGCGGCGTGGGCAGCAGGGCGCCGTTCATGCGTTCGTTCTGCAGGCGCAGCATCATGACCACGTCCACGTCTTTCAGGCCTTCGCGCATGTCGTGGAACACGCGCACGCCGAGCCGCTCGACTTCGGTCGGAAGCAGGGTGCGGGGGCCGATCACGCGGATCTCGGGCACGCCGAGCGTGGTCAGCGCGGCGATCTGGCTGCGCGCCACGCGCGAGTGCAGCACGTCGCCGACGATGGCCACCGTCAGCCCGGTGAAGTCCTGCTTGAAGTGGCGGATGGTGTACATGTCCAGCAGGCCCTGCGTCGGGTGCGCATGGCGGCCGTCGCCGGCATTGACGACGTGGATGTGGTCGCGGCCGGTGTTCTGCAGGTGCTGGGCGATCAGCATCGGCGCGCCGCTGGCGGCGTGGCGCACGACGAACATGTCGGCCTGCATCGCGCACAGGTTGTCGACGGTGTCGAGCAGGCTCTCGCCCTTCGAGGCCGAACTGGTGTTGATGTTGAGGTTCACCACGTCGGCCGACAGGCGCTTGGCGGCGATCTCGAAGGTGGTGCGGGTGCGCGTCGAGTTCTCGAAGAACAGGTTGAACACGCTCTTGCCGCGCAGCAGCGGCAGCTTCTTGACTTCGCGCTCGGCCACTTCGGTGAAGGGCGCCGCGGTGTCGAGGATGGCGGTGAGGATGTTGCGCGGGAGACCGTCGAGCGTCAGCAGGTGCTGCAGTTCGCCGTGCTTGTTGAGCTGGGGGTTGCGCATCGGGCTTGCCTCGGAATCAGCTGTTGGCCATGGATGGAGGGAGAGAGGGCTGGGGGCCGTGCCCCGGGCTACGCGCGCTGCGTCAATTGCAGCGTGAGAGCGCCGGCGTCGTCGCGCTGCAGCTCCAGGTTCTGCTCGTGCGGCAGGGCCTGGGCCAGGGTGTGGGCACAGTAGCGGGCGGCGATCGGCAGTTCGCGGCTGCCGCGGTCGACCAGCACGGCCAGTTCGACCGCGGCCGGGCGGCCGAAGTCGAACAGGCCGTTCAGCGCGGCGCGGGTTGTGCGGCCCGTGTAGAGCACGTCGTCGACCAGGATCACGTGCGCGCCATCGACGCCGAAGGGGATGTCGGTGCGCTGCGGCTTGGCATGCAGGCCCTTGCTGCCGTAGTCGTCGCGGTAGAAGGAAACGTCGATCGCGCCCAGCGGCTGGGTGATGCCGAGTTCCTTGTGCAGGCGCTCGGCCAGCCACAGGCCGCCGGTGTAGATGCCGACCAGCGCGGTGGCCGGCGTGACGTGGGGACGGATCTGTTCGGCAAGCTGCCGGCACAGGGCTTCAGCATCGAGAATGTTCATGACGATGGGCGTCCAGGAAGGTTTGCAGGATGATCCGGGCGGCGGCGGCGTCGAGCACCGCCTTGCGTTGGTGCCAGCCCTTGAGGCCGGCGCGGGACAGTTCCGCTTCGGCGGCGCGCGAGGACAGGCGCTCGTCGGTGGCGAACACCGGCAAGCCGAAGCGGCCGTGCAGCTGGTTGGCGAAGCGGCGGCAGCGGGCCGTGAGTTCGTGTTCGGCGCCGTCGAGATGGGTGGGGATGCCGACCACCAGCGCCACCGGGCGCCATTCGGCGATCAGCCCGGCGATGGCCTTGAAGCGGGCGTCGTTCGATTCTTCGTGCAGTGTGGCCAGCGCGCTGGCCTGGCTGGTCTCGAGTTCGCCGCTCGCCACGCCGATGCGCGCCAGGCCGAAGTCGAAACCGAGCAGGGTGCCGCGCGCGGGCAGGGAAGGCGGGGCGGCGGATGCCGCGTCAGGCATGCCCCGCGACCTCGCTGAGGTTGGCGAAATCCACGCCCAGCTTCTGCATCGCGGCAACCAGGCGTTCTTCGGGCGGCAGGTCGAACACGATCGACATGTCCGCCGGCACTGTCAGCCAGGCGTTGTCCATCAGTTCCTGTTCGAGCTGGCCGGCCGTCCACCCGGCGTAGCCGAGGGTGACCAGCACGTCCTGCGGTTCGCCCTGGGCGCCGATCGCCTGCAGGATGTCGCGGCTGCTGGTGAGGCCGACGTCGCCGCTGACCTTGAGCGTCGAATGCCAGTCGCCGAGGGGGCGATGCAGTACGAAGCCGCGATCGGTCTGCACCGGCCCGCCGAAGTACACCGGGTGGGCGTCGAAGCCCCGGGCTTCGAGCGGGACGTCGATGCGTTCGAACAGCGTGGCCAGCGTCATGTCGATCGGGCGGTTCACGATGACGCCGAGCGCGCCCTGCTCGTTGTGTTCGGCGATGTAGGTCAGCGTGCGCACGAAATGGGGATCGGCCATGTTGGGCATGGCGATCAGGAAGTGGTGCGTGAAGTTGGCCGTGGGTGTTTCCATGGGCGCCATTTTACGCACTTCGCCCGGGTTCTTGTGTGACGAGGAAGGGATGTCGGCCGCGATTCCGGCCCCGCCGCGGGCCGGGTCGCAGAAAGGGGCGGGTGAGCCGATAATCGCCTCCCGTCCATCCGGATCGCAATGATGACTTCAGCCCTCGTCTGGTTTCGCCGCGACCTGCGCAGCTTCGATCACGCCGCGTTGCATCGGGCGCTGCATTTCGCCGGCCGCGTGCATTGTGCCTTTGTGTTCGACACCGCCATCCTCGACGCCCTGTCGTCGCGCCGCGACCGCCGCGTCGAATTCATCCATGCCAGCCTCGCCGAGCTCGATGCCGCGCTCGACGCCATGTCGCGCGCGGCTGGCGGGCAGGGGGCGGGCATCATCGTGCGCCATGGGCGGGCCGAGGACGAAATCCCGCGTCTGGCGCTGGAACTGGGCGTGGACAAGGTGTTCGTCAACCGCGACTACGAGCCGGACGCGATCGTGCGCGACAGCCGGGTGGCGCAGCGGCTGGCCGAGGCCGGCATCGGCTGCGAAGATTTCAAGGACCAGGTGATCTTCGAGCGCGACGAGGTGCTGACCCAGGCGGGCAAACCCTTCAGCGTGTTCACCCCGTACCGGAGCGCGTGGCTGAAGGCAGCCGACGATTTCCAGATGAAGCCCTACCCGGTGGAGCGCCATGCGCAGCGCCTGGCGCCCAAACCCGCGGGCGAAGCGCTACCTAGCCTTGCCGGCATCGGTTTCGAGCCGGCCGGCCTTGCCGAACTGCGGATGCCGACGGGCATGAGCGGCGGGCGCAGGCTGTTCGAGGACTTCGCCGCGCGCATCGGGCGCTACGCGCAGGCGCGGGACTTTCCGGCGCTCAAGGGCGTCAGCTACCTGTCGGTCCACCTGCGCTTCGGCACCGTATCGATCCGCCAGCTCGCCGCGCATGCCTGGCGCGATGGTGGCGATGGGGCGCAAGCCTGGCTGGGCGAACTGATCTGGCGTGACTTCTACCATCAGATCCTGTGGCATCACCCGCATGTGGTGGCGCGGGCCTTCCGGCCCGAGTACGACGGCGTGGTGTGGGACGACGCGCCCGGACTGTTCGCCGCCTGGGCCGAGGCGCGCACCGGCTACCCGATCGTCGATGCCGCGATGCGGCAACTGGCGCAGACCGGCTACATGCACAACCGCCTGCGCATGATCGTCGCCTCTTTCCTGAGCAAGGACCTCGGCATCGACTGGCGCCTGGGCGAACGCCATTTCGCCGCGCATCTGAACGACTACGACCTCGCCGCCAACAATGGCGGCTGGCAGTGGGCCGCGTCGACCGGCTGCGACGCGCAGCCCTACTTCCGCATCTTCAACCCGGTGACGCAGTCGCAGAAGTTCGACCCGGGAGGGCGCTTCATCCGCCGCTACCTGCCGGAACTGGCGCGGGTGCCCGACACGTTCATCCATGCGCCGTGGACCATGGGCGGCATCGACCAGAGCGCGTGCCGCACCCGGATCGGCGTCGACTATCCCGCACCGATCGTCGACCATGCGGCGGCGCGCGAGCGCACGCTGAAACGGTTCGGCGTGCTGAAAGCCTGATCGAAACACTGGATACATCGCGCGGTTGCGGGACAATGCAGGCCATGTTCCCGACCGCCTGCCGACCATGAACGCCCCCGACCATTCCGCCGCTCCGTTCGACTTCGACCGCATCATCGACCGCCGCCGCCTGCCGGGCGAAAAATGGGGCCGCTACGCCGGCCGCGACGTGCTGCCGCTGTGGGTGGCGGACATGGATTTCGCCGCGCCGCCCGCCGTCATCGAAGCCCTGCACCAGCGCATCGATCACGGCGTGTTCGGCTACACTGACGCCTGGCCCGCGCTCGAAGAAGCGGTGACCGAAGGCCTGCTGCGCGATCATGGCTGGACGGTCGAGCCCGACTGGCTGGTATGGCTGCCCGGCGTGGTGACGGGCTTCAACCTCGCCTGCATGCTGGCCGGCGAACCGGGCGACGGCGTACTGACCGCCGCGCCGGTCTATCCCCCCTTCCTGTCCGCACCGGCCAACACCGGGCGTGTGCTGCAGCGCTGCGAACTGGTGCTGCGCGACGGCCGCTGGCAATGGGACTGGGATGCGCTGGAGCGCGCGGCCGATGCGCGCAGCCGCATGCTGCTGCTGTGCTCGCCGCACAACCCGGTCGGGCGCGTGTTCGACGCCGACGAACTGCGCCGGCTGGCCGATTTCGCCGCACGCCGCGATCTGCTGATCTGCTCGGACGAGATCCATTGCGGCCTGGTGCTCGACGACGGCCGGCCGCATCGCCCCATCGCCGCGCTGAACGTGGATATGGCACGGCGCACGATCACGCTGATGGCGCCGTCCAAGACCTGGAACATCCCGGCGCTGTACTGCGCCTTCGCCGTGATCCCGGACGCGGCGCTGCGCCGCCGCTACCGGCACGCCATGCGAGGCGTGGTGCCGCACGCCAACGTGCTGGGCATGGCGGCGGCCGAAGCCGCCTACCGCGACGGCGGGCCGTGGCGCGCCGCGCTGCTCGACTACCTGCGCGGCAACCGCGCCCGCGTGCTGGAAGCGGTGGCGGCGATGCCGGGTCTGGAAACGACCTCGCCCGAAGCCACCTACCTGGCTTGGATAGACTGCCGCGGCCTGATGGCCGCGCGCGGCATCGACGATCCCGCCGCCTTCTTCGAGGCCGCCGGCGTCGGCCTGTCGGACGGCCGTCCCTTCGGTGCGCCGGGCTGGCTGCGGCTGAACTTCGGCTGCCCGCGCGCGACGCTGGACGAGGCGCTGCGACGTATGGCGGCTGCGCTGGCGGGGGCGCAGGAAAAGTGATGCAGCAATGGAATTGCGCGCGCGTTGCGCCTCACCAGCGCGGGAGGAACAGCTTCAAGGGTTGCTCGGTGGCGGGCCTGAAACCGTATCGCTGATAGAAGCGCGCCGCGGCCTCGTTCTTGGCATCCACGAACAATCCGGCGCTGCCTACGGCTTGTGCCGCCATGCGCGTACGGCTTACCTGGCGGCGGTATCCATCGGCGCCGAGACGAGCAGCCTGCCCTGTCCGGTGGTGCCAGCCTTGCCTTGCTTCTCTGCCGACTTCCTGGGTGCGGGGGGCACCATGGAAGCGTCAGGCAGGCTCGGCCCGCGCCTGCGTGTAGCCCGCCAGTAGCGCCAGCAGTTCCTCTTCCTGGTAGGGCTTGCCCAGGTAGTGGTTGGCGCCGATCTCCTCGGCGTAGCGGCGGTGCTTGTCGGCCAGGCGGGAGGTGATCATGATCACCGGCACTGCGCGTGTGCGGGCGTCGGCGCGGAGGTTGCGGACCAGGTCGAAGCCGTCCATGCGCGGCATCTCGATGTCCGACAGCACCACGTCGGGCAGGATGTCGACCAGTTGCTCCAGCGCGTCGACGCCGTCCTTGGCAGTGATGACGCGATAGCCTTCGCGTTCCAGCAGGCGGCCGGTGACGCGGCGCACCGTCAGCGAGTCGTCCACCACCATCACCGTGGGCTGGCGTAGCGCCTCGGCCGGTGCCTCGGCCGGCGTGCCGGGTTCGTCCTCGCCAGTGGCGCTGTCCAGGCTGCGGCTGGCGAGCGCCACCGGGTTCAGGATCAGGGCGATCTCGCCGTCGGCGAGCACGGTGGCGCCGGCCATGCCGATGATGCGGGCAAGCTGGGGGCCGGCGTTCTTGACGACGATTTCCTGGTTGCCGCGCAAGCCGTCGACATGCAGCGCCAGCGTCTGTGCGCCGGCGCGCAATAGCAGCAGCCAGTTGTAGCGCTGCGCTTCGGGCTGGGTGTCGCGGTCGCCGAGCAGGCGCGGCAGGTAGCGGTAGGCATAGTGTTCGCCCTGCCAGTCGGTGCCGCGCTCGGCTTGTACCTGCCGCAGGGCGTCGAGCTTCAGTTCGGTCGCCTGCGCCACCAGGTTGGACGGGATCGCCCAGGTGCGGCCGCAGGCGCGCACCAGCAGGGCCTGGGTCACCGCCAGCGTCAGCGGCAGGTAGATGAGAACGCGGGTGCCCTGGCCGGTCTGGCTGCTGACGTCGATCCGGCCGCCGACGGCGGCGGTCTGGGATTTGACCACATCCATGCCCACGCCGCGGCCGGATACCGCCGACAGCTGGCCGGCGGTGCTGAAGCCGGAGACGAAGATCAGGTTGGTCAGGCGCTTGGTGTCGGGATGTTCGTCGGCCGCGATCAGGCCGCTGGTGCGGGCGCGCTCGGCGATGCGTTCGAAGTCGAGGCCGCGGCCGTCGTCGCTCAGCTCGATGGCGATTTCGTTGCCTTCCTGCGTCGCGGTCAGCACGATCTGGCCGGTTTCGGGCTTGCCTGCCGCGCTGCGGTCCTGCGGCAGTTCGATGCCGTGCGCAACCGCGTTGCGCAGCAGGTGTTCGAGCGGCGCGGCCATCTGTTCCAGCACGCTGCGGTCGATTTCGATGCGACCGCCGCGCAGGTCGAGCGTGGCGCGCTTGCCGAGTTCCTTCGCACTCTGGCGCACGACGCGGTACAGGCGGTCGGCGAGGCTGTCGAAGGGCAGCATGCGCACGCGCATCAGGCCTTGCTGCAGTTCGCGGGTGGTGCGCGCCTGGCCGTTGAGCGCGATGTCGGCGCCGTCGAGGTTGTGCAGCAAGGTCTGCTGCACGGTGGTCACGTCGTTGACGCTCTCGGCCATCATCCGCGTCAGTTCCTGCAGGCGGGTGTAGCGGTCCATTTCGAGTGGGTCGAATTCGCCGTGGTGCGATTCGGCCTGGGCGATGCGCGACTGCATCTGCACGTCGGCCTGGATTTCGACTTCGCGCAACTGGTTGCGCAGGCGGATGACGTTTTCGGTGAGGTCGAGCAGCGAACGGCGCAGCGTGCGCAGTTCGCCTTCGATGCGCGTGCGCGAGATGCCGATTTCGCCGGCCTGGTTGACGAAGCGGTCGACTTGCTCGGCGCGGACGCGCAGCGTGGCCGAGGCGCTGGGTTCGGCTTCGCCCGCTTCGGCGGCGATCGCCGTTGCGGCGGCGGCTGTGCCCGTGGCCGGCGCCAGGTCTGCCTGCGGGGCGGCGGGCAGATCGGGCGGCAGGCCGGCGAGGCCGTCGATCATCTGTTCGGCGAGGTCGAGACCGAGGATCAGGTCGTCGGTCAGCGCCTGTGTGTCGATCTTGTCGGCCAGGCCGTCTTCGAGGCGGGATTCGAGTTCGTGGAGATGGCTGCCGAGCGTCATCGCCCCGGCCATGCGCGCGCTGCCCTTCAGCGAGTGCAGCAGGCGGGCGAGCGTGGCGGGGTGTTGTTGCGCGTCGGGCGCGGCCTGCCAGGCGCGCAGCGTGGCGTGCAGGGTGCCGAACAGTTCGCCGGCTTCCTCGAGGAAGATCGGCAGCAGTTGCTGGTCGAGCTCGTCCTGCGGCGGCGGGACGAGGCTTGTCGCCGGTGCCTCGGCGCTGGCTCGTGGCGGGGGGGGCGGCGTGATCAGCGCGTCGGGCGGGACGGTGGCTTCGGTGGATGGCGAGGCAGGCGCTTCGGCGGTGGTTTCGATGGCCGGCTGTGCCGGCATGGAATACGCGTGGCCGCATGCTTCCAGCGCGGCGACCTGGGCTTGCGCGCGGGCAGGCAGGGTGTGGGCCGCAATTTCGGCCAGCATGCGCTGCAGCGTGTGGCTCGTGTCGCGCAGCAGCGCGACTTCGTCGCCCGTCGCGCCCTTGCCCTGGTCGCGCAGGCGGCCCAGCGCATGTTCGAGGGCGCGTGCGAGTTCGTGTGGCGGCTGCAGGTGTGCGGTGCCCGAGATGCCGGCCAGGGTGTGGGCGGCGCGCAGGGCGACCTCGGTCGGCGGCGTGTCCGGATGCTGGGCGAGGCGTTCGATCTCCTGTCCCAGGGTGCCGAGATGCTGCCGTGCTTCGGCCTGGTAGAGCGCGAACAGGGCGGGCGAGATCTCGCTGTCGCCGATTCGCACGACGTCGGCGGCGGGGGCTTCGTCCGGCACGGTTTCGTCTTCGTCCCCGGCGGCGGGTGCCTGCGGCACTTCGCCGGTGGGCGTCGCATCCAGGGCTTCAGGCGGTGCGGCTGCCGGTTCCGGCAAGGCCGTTTCGAGCGCTTCCAGGGGGTCGGTTTCGGGGAAGGGCTCTTCGAGGTCGAAATCGATTCCGTCGAGCGCGGGCTCTGCTCCCGCGGCAATGCCGCTTTCCAGCGGCAGGGGCAGGATCTCGCCGTTCTCCGACAGGTCGAGGTCGGGGAATTCGGGCCAGCTCCCGTCCTCTGGTGCGGGTTCGGGCGGCATTGCGCCGAGCGCGGGCGGAAGCAGGGCCGCGGCAGGCGGCTCGATGCCTGCGGGTTCGACGATGGCCGTCTCGCTGTTGCGCAGGCGTTCGGCCTCGGCGAGCAGGGTGCTTGCGTCGGGGGCCGCGCCGTCGCTGGATTGAAGCGCGTCGACCCAGGCCGCGAACAACTGGTGGGCGGCATCGATGAGGTGCAGCAGGGCGGGCGTCGGCGGCCAGTCGAGCTGCAGCCAGCGGTTCAGCGTCTGTTCGAGGCCCCAGGCGGCCTCGCCCAGGGCGGTCAGCCCGACCATGCGGCCGCTGCCCTTGAGCGTGTGGAAGCCGCGCCGGATCGTGGTGAGGTGTTCGAGCTGCCGAGGTTCGCTGCGGACGAGTTCGAGCTGTTCGCCGACCGTCGCCAGGACTTCGGTCGCTTCCTCGATGAAGATGCACAGCAGCTCCGCGTCGATGTCGGCGTCGCTGCCCGGCAGGGCGGGCGGTGGCACGGCCGGGGCCGGCGTGGGCAGGAGCGGAGGCAGGTCCTCCAGCATGCCCAGGTCTTCGAGCTCGTCGCCGGCCAGGTCATCGGCGGCGGATTCGGGAGCGGTCGGCGCCGGGGGCGGGGCTTCGGATGCGGGCTCTTCGTGTCCGCTCCGTGCGTCGAGGTCGGCAGCGGACGGCGCCGGCAGGTCGATGCCGTTCTGCTGCGCGATGGCCGCGGATGCGGCTTCGGGCGCGCTCGGCGGGGTGGCGGCAGGCGTGCTGGAAGCGATGGCTTCGTCCGCGTCCGCGGCTTTCGCCACGTCCCGCTCGCGGCGGCGTTCCGGGTGCAGGAGGTCGTCGAGGTCGGCCGTGCCGAGCGGCAGCGCTTCGAGATAGAAGCCGAGCGCCGACAGTTGATGGGCCAGCGTTTCGAAGGCACTGCCGTCGGCTTCGGAGGGGGCGCTGGCCAGGCTGGCGATGCGGCTGCCGGCGTCGCGCACCAGTTCGAGGGCGCGGGTTTCGCCGAGCAGGCTCAGCGCGCCGACGATCTGCTGCAGCGGCTGGTGGAGATGGGCGAGCGGCTCATGCTTGGCCTGGTTGCGGAAGTAGTCGTCCAGGGTCTGTTCGATCTGCGACAGGCTGGTGCGCATTTCGCGGCAAAGCTGTGCAAGCGCCTGCTTTTCCTGGTTCTCGCGTGCGCCGTCCAGGCCTGCCGCGGAGATTTCGGCGGCGGGGGTTTCGCCCCGCTGCAGCGCTTGCAGCCGAGACAGGCGCTGGTCCATCTGGGCGGCCAGGCCGGCGTCGGGCACGTGCTGGCCGAAGTCGGCTTCGAGCAGCAGCAAGGCGGTGGCGACTTCGAGTGCGAGCGCGTCCGTGTGCTGCAGGGGATCGCGCCGAAGCCACTGCGCCACGGCCTGCAGACCGTCGAGCAGGCGGCGCGTGGCCGGGCGCCCGAGCGGCCGGGCGGCGGGGACGAGGAGCGCGAGCCGTTCGTCGAAGCCGGCCAGGGCGATTGCGATACCGCTGCTGAATTCATCCCATTGCGCCCGCACGCCTTCGAGCGATTGCTGCAGGGTCCGGAGGAGGGGGCCGAGCGGGATATCGCTGACGCCGGCATCGTCCGGGGGCAGCAACGCGTCGAGTTGCCAGCATGCGCGCACCGCCTGCTGTTGCGCGCTGCGCGCCGGCATGGTGGCGACGCGGTAGAGGATGTCGCGCAGCAGGCGGTCGGGCGTCGAAGGCGTGCCGCCGAGCAGGCGCCGGAATTGCGCGTCGATCTGGGCGCACAGGCGCTTGAGCGCGGTGTCGACGGGCAGGCTGCCGTCGATCAGGCCGTCGTAGAAGGCCAGTGCGGCCCACCACAGGCTGCGCTGGGTGGGGGCGGCCTGCAGGGCTTCGACCGTGGAAATGGCGTCGCGCATCGCCTGCGCGCCCGTGCCGGCATTGCCGCGCAGCCAGTCGAGCAGGCCGCGTTCGAAGCGCGCCCGCGCTTGGCGCAGCGTGGATTGGGTCGTGGCCGCGTCCAGCGCCGCGGGCGGCGTGTCGCGCCGCGGCGGACGGCGCGACAGGTCGGGGTGAAAGAGGTCGGCGGCGCAAGGCAGCGGCAGGCCGCGCGCGGCGGCGATCTCTTCGTACAGCGGTGCCAGCCTGAGCGGCTGGTCGGGCGCGCCGTGCGCGATTTCCTCGAGGTAGTTGCCGATGCTGGCGACGGCGCGCGAGGCCAGCGCGAGGCTGTCCGCGCCGGTCGGAAGCTCGCCGCGTGACATCTGGCCGAGGAACTGCTCGGCGGTGTCGGCGAACTGGGTCAGGCCGTTGAGGCCGATGATGGACAGGGCGCCGCGCACCTGGTGCAGGTGCGTCTGTGCGAACTGCACGCGGCCGGCCGCATCTCCGGCGCTGCGGGCTTCGGCCAGGGCGTCCGCGGAACGCTGCAGGGCGGCGTCGATCTCGCCCTTCACCCAGGTCAGCGGCCCCAGGTCCGTCTCGGTGGCTTGTGTCATGGCGTGCTTCCCGCGGTGGCTCAGACCTTGAAGCCCGAGACCGAGCCCTTCAGCTCGACGGCGAGGTCGGCGAGCTGGCCGATCGACACGGCGGTCTGCTGGGTGCCGAAGGTGGTCTGCTCGGTGACGGTGAGGATGTCCTTCATCGTCGCCGCCACGCGGCTGGCGGTGGCGGCCTGTTCCTGGGTGTCGGTCGAGATGCGTTCGATGAGGCGCGCGGCTTCGAGCGAGACCTTGTCGATCTCGGACAGGGCCTGGCCGGCGGCGTCGGACAGCTGGGCGCCTTCGACCACGTCGCGGGTGGCGTTTTCCATCGCGCCCACCGCGTCCTGGGTGTCGGTCTGGATGGTCTTGACGATGGCCGCGATCTGCTTGGTTGCTTCCGCCGAGCGTTCGGCGAGGCGCTGCACTTCTTCCGCGACGACGGTGAAACCCCGGCCGGCCTCGCCCGCCGAGGCGGCCTGGATGGCGGCGTTGAGCGCGAGCACGTTGGTCTGTTCGGTGATGTCCGAGATCAGTTCGACGATCTCGCCGATCTCCTGGGAGGATTCGCCCAGGCGCTTGATGCGCTTGGAGGTTTCCTGGATCTGGCCGCGGATGCCGTTCATGCCGCGGATGGTGTTCTCCACCGCGTCCGCGCCCTTGCGTGCGGCTTCCAACGAACGCCGCGCCACCTGCGCGGACTGCAGCGCGCGTTCGGACGAGTCGGTCATCGACTGCGCCATGCGCTGGACGGTGGCGCCGGCTTCTTCGATTTCGCGCGACTGGCGCTCGGTGGCGTCGAGCAGTTCGCGCGAGGTGCGCTGGGCGGATTCGGTGGCCGAGGTCACGCGGGTGGCGGCGTCGTTGATGCGGCTGACCAGCACCGAGAGTTCTTCGACGGTGTAGTTGACCGAGTCGGCGATGGCGCCGGTGATGTCCTCGGTGACGGTGGCGCGCACGGTGAGGTCGCCGTCGGCGAGATCGCCCATTTCGTTCATCAGGCGCAGGATGGCCTGTTGCGTGAGGTTGCGCTCGCTCTCGGCCTGCTGGCGCTGCTGCTCGGACTCCGCCCGGCGCTGCGCCACGTCGCTGCGGTAGGCGCGCGCCATGGCTAGCAGCGCCAGCACGCTGGCGAGCGCGCCGGCGGCGATCAGGGCATGGAGCAGGTTGAGGCCGCTGTGGGCCTGCTTGAGGCCGTCGGTCAGTTCGGCGCTGCGCGCCAGCAGCGGCGCGGAGTCGCCGAGGATGCGGCTGCCGGCCTGCTTGGCCTGTACCGTCTTGTCGATGCCGCCGAGAATTTCGCCCGCGGCGTCGAAGGTGGGGGCGGCGGCCGTGGCGAGCGCGGCGGCGCCGTCGCGCAGTGCGCCGTCTCCCGCCGTGCGCGCAAGCGTATCGATTTCGTGGCGCAGGGCCTCGATGTCGCGGCCGAGGATGGAGGCGAGCTCAGTGTCGATCGCATCGGCCGCCAGCAGGGCGCTGGCGTTCCTGGCGATGCGCTGGGTCAGCATCATGCCGCGGCCCGTCGCGGCGCTGCCGGCGCCCGAGGCCGTCGCCTGGCTGGCGAGCCGTTCGCTGAGATCCAGCAGTACCGCGTCGTCCTTGGTGATCGTCGCCACCGCGCGGCCGAGCGCGACAAGGTTCTGGCGCTGTGCCAGCAACTGGGCGGCATTGCGTTCGGTGGCCTGCCAGGCGGCGGCCAGGGCTTCGATCTGGGGGCGGATCGAGGCCTGCACTGGCGGGATGCCGGTGCCGTCGATGTCGCCGCCCTGGCCGAGAGCCTGCAGCAGGGTGGCGAAGCGGCTGCGGCTGGTGCCGAGCTCGGCGAAGGCGGCGTTGTTGCCACGCAGGGCGGTCTGCGCCGATTTTGCGATCTGCTGCGACAGCATCTGCATTTCGCTCGATGCACTCACCTGCAGCGTGGCGCTGGCCGACTCGCGCTGCTGGTAGGCGACCAGACCGGCCGTGGCGGCGGCGAAGATACCGAACAGGATGCCGTAGGTGCGTATGCCGCTGCCGGTGGCCGGCCGGGCGCTGCCCGCTTGGGCGAGTGCCGCGTTGTGGATCGGCGTGGTCTCGATGATCGTCGCGCTGTCGTTGTCTGCGGCCTTCTTGCCGAAAAGTCTCAATGCCATGTTGCGTGCTCCACCGTGGGCGTGGGGTAAGCGGGAGTCGGGCGGCTGGCCCGATGATTCATTCGAGGCCGGCGTCCAGGATGTGCGGGCTGGCCAGCAGCCTTGCGGCGTCGAGCTGCCGCCATGGGTGGCCCTGCGCGTCGCGCAGCCGTCTTGCGACCCAGGGGCGCGCTTCATCGCCGGGGTCGGCTTCGAAGTCGTCCGCGCTGCGCAGCCCGACCGAGCCGGTGACCAGCAGCGCGCAATGGATGCCGAGCCGGGTGCCGGCCAGCAGCAGGCGGGCGCGCCCGCTTGCGGGCGTCGGCGGCTCGCCGTGGAACTGGGCCAGGTCCACGACGCTGTAGAGCGTGCCGCGCACGTTGGCCACGCCGCGATACCAGGGGCGCGTGAGCGGCACTGTGGCCAGCGGCGGCGGCGGCAGGATCTCGCCCGCTTCGGCGAGGTCGATCAGCCAGTTCTCACTGCCGGCCTGGAAGCCCAGCAGGCCGCGGCGGTCGGCGGTGCGGGCCTCGGCCAGGCGGCGGGCGAGGCGTTCCTGGAATTCGCGCAGGCTGCTGCGTCTGGCCATGGCCGCCTCAGCCGATGGCCCGGATGCGGGCGAGGAGTTCGTCGTGGTCGACCGGCTTGACTAGGTAGGCGTAGGCACCCTGGCGCATGCCCCAGATCTTGTCGGTCTCCTGGCCCTTGCTGGTGCACAGGATGATCGGGATGTTGCGCGTGCTGTCGTCGCGCGAGATGGTGCGGGTGGCCTGGTAGCCGTTCATGCCGGGCATGACGACATCCATCAGGATCAGGTCGGGCTTGTCTGCCTTGCTGCGCGCGACGGCCTGTTCACCGGATTCGGCGGTCAAGACCTGGTAGCCCTGGCGGGACAGCAGTTCCTGCAGGGCGAGGCGTTCGGTGGGAGAGTCGTCCACCACGAGAATCGTGCTGATCGGCATCGTCGGAGTCCTGTGAAAAATGGATTCAGCGCGGCGGTGCGCGGCGGGCATGGGCCGAGACGGCCTTGAGCAAGCTGTCTTTGGTGAAGGGCTTGGTGAGGTATTCGTCCGAGCCCACCATGCGGCCGCGGGCGCGGTCGAACAGGCCGTCGCGCGACGACAGCATGATCACCGGCGTCGAGGCCAGGCGCGTGTTCTTCTTGATCAACGCACAGGTCTGGTAGCCGTCGAGGCGCGGCATCATGATGTCGACGAAGATGACGTCGGGGTTGTGATCGGTGATCTTCGCCAGGGCGTCGAAGCCGTCTTCTGCGAGCAAGACTTGGCAGCCCGCCTGGCCGAGGAAGATCTCGGCGCTGCGGCGGATGGTGTTGCTGTCGTCGATGACCATGACCTTCAGGCCGGCAATGTCCATTCAAGCTGTCCTCGGTTGTTCATCGTGCTGGCCGGGTCAGATTTCGATCAGTTCGAAGTCTTCCTTGCGTGCCTGGCATTCCGGACAGGTCCAGTTGGGAGGGACGTCCTCCCAACGCGTGCCGGGCGGGATGCCTTCGTCGGGCAAGCCCGCGGCTTCGTCGTAGATGAAGCCGCAGATCAGGCACATGTAGGTCTTGTAGGGGATGTCGGCCATGGTTCGACTCAACTTTGGGGGGCTGAGGGTAGAATCATGCGCATCTTAACCGATTACGAATGCCGCCTCCGTGGCGGACTTCTCGCCCATGCCGATCGAGATTCCGGATATGCCGCCCGCGGTGTTGTGCTTTGGCGCAGGCGATGCGACGGCCGGCAGCGGACTCGCGGCCGACGTGCTGACCTTGTCGAGCATGGGCTGCCACCCCCTGCCGGTACAGACCGCCGCCATCCTGCGCGACACGCGCAGCGCCGACGAGGTGTGGCCGCAGGACGTCGAAATCGTCGTCGCGCAGGCACGCGCGGTGCTCGAGGACGTGCCGGTCGAGGGGTTCAAGCTCGGATTCTGCGGCAGTGTGGACAACGTCGTTGCCATCGCCGAGATCCTGTCGGACTATCCCGGCCTGCCACTGGTCGTCGAGCCGGCGCTGTATGCCGCCGGCGATCTGGGAGAAGCCGGGGAGGAGATGGGCGCGGCGCTTGCCGACTTGGTCCTGCCGCAGACTACGCTGCTCGTCGTCGGCCGGCACGAACTGTGCCGGCTGGCCGGCGTCGCCGAGGGCGGCAGCGATGAGGATGGCGACGCGGACGAACCGCCCGCGCTGGACGACGCCCTCGAACGCATGCTCGGCCGTGGTATCGAATACATCCTGCTGACCGGCGGCGGCGAGCACGGGCCGCAGGTCCTGAACCGCCTGATCGGGCAGGAAGGGGTCGTGCGCACCGATGCCTGGCCCCGCCTTGGCGAGCGCTTTCTGGGTGCGGGCACGACGCTCGCGTCCGCTGCGGCCGCCGCGCTGGCACATGGCATGGCCTTGCCCGAGGCGGTGCGCGAGGCGCAGGAGTTCACCCAGCAGGCGCTGCGCCATGCCTATCGAGCGGGCATGGGGCGGGCCCTGCCCGACCGTTTCTTCTGGGCGCGCGGCAAGGGCGAAGGCGATGGGGGCGGCGATGAGTGAAGGAGAGGCCTCCTCCGGCCGTGTGGCGAATGCCGGCAGTGCGTTGCGCGGCCTCTATGCGGTCACGCCCGACGAGCGCGACGATGCGCGCCTCGCGGCCCTGGCGGAACAGGTGCTGAGCGCCCGGCCGGCGCTGCTGCAGTACCGCAACAAGCTGGCTGGGCCGCAGCAGCGGCGCGCGCAGGCGGGGGCGCTGCTGCGGCTGTGCCGCGCGGCGCGCGTGCCGCTGATCATCAACGACGACCTCGCGCTGGCCCTCGAGATCGGCGCCGATGGCCTTCATCTCGGGCGCGGCGATGGCGATCCCGCGGCCGCGCGGCGTGCGCTCGGCGCCGGCCGCATCCTGGGCGTGACCTGCTATGCCGACTGGGAGCGCGCCCGCGCGGGCGCCGAGGCCGGCGCGGACTACGTCGCCTTCGGCGCGATGTTTCCGTCTTCCACCAAGCCCGGCGCCCCGCCCGCGCCGTTCGCGCTGCTCGGCCGGGCGAAGGCGGAACTGCGCCTGCCGGTGGCGGCGATCGGCGGCATCACGCTCGACAATGCCGCCGAGGTGATCGCCGCCGGCGCTGACCTGATTGCCGTGGTCAGCGACGTGTTCGCCGCCCCCGACCCGGCGATGCGCGCCACGGCATACCGGGCCTTGTTCCAGCGTCCGCCGCGCCGTGCTCTCGTGCCGCAGATGCCGGACGCCGCGCCTTGATCCCGGTGCTGGACCAGGGTGGCGGCGGGCACGATAATGCCGCCTTTGGTAATCCAGCCGAGGACGACATCCCCATGGCCAGCCGTAACGAAACCCTTTTCCAGCGTGCCCAGCAGACCATTCCCGGCGGCGTCAATTCGCCGGTCCGTGCCTTCCGTTCGGTGGGCGGCACGCCGCGCTTCATCGAGCGGGCGGAGGGCGCGCGCGTGTGGGACGCCGACGGCAAGGCCTACATCGACTACGTCGGCTCCTGGGGGCCGGCCATCGCCGGCCATGCCCATCCGGCGATCGTCGAGGCGGTGCGCGAGGCGGCGCTGAAAGGCCTGTCCTTCGGCGCGCCGACCGAAGGCGAGATCGAGATGGCCGAACTGATCTGCGAACTGCTGCCTTCGGTCGACATGGTGCGCCTGGTGAGTTCCGGCACCGAGGCGACGATGAGCGCGATCCGCCTCGCGCGCGGCTTCACCGGCCGCGACGCCATCGTCAAGTTCGAAGGCTGCTACCACGGCCACGCCGACAGCCTGCTGGTGAAGGCCGGCTCGGGCCTGCTGACTTTCGGCAACCCGTCCTCGGGCGGTGTGCCGGCCGATTTCGCCAAGCACACCATCGTGCTCGACTTCAACGACCTGCAGCAGGTCGAGGACGTATTCAAGGCCCGCGGCGGCGAGATCGCCGCCGTCATCGTCGAGCCGGTGGCCGGCAACATGAACCTGATCAAGCCCCGCCCCGGCTTCCTCGAAGGCCTGCGCCGGGTGTGCACGCAGTATGGCGCGGTGCTGATCTTCGACGAGGTCATGACCGGCTTCCGCGTCGGCCCGCAGGGCGTGCAGGGCCTGTACGGCATCACGCCCGACTTGACCACGCTGGGCAAGGTGATCGGCGGCGGCATGCCGGTGGGCGCGTTCGGCGGCCGCCGCGACATCATGGAAAAGATCGCGCCGCTCGGCGCGGTGTACCAGGCCGGCACGCTGTCGGGCAGCCCGGTGGCGGTGGCGGCGGGCATCGTGTCGCTGAAGCTGACGCGCGGGCAAGGCTTCTACGAGGGTTTGACGGCCAGCGCGCAGCGTCTCGCGGGTGGCCTTGCCGCCGCGGCGAAGGACGCGGGTGTGGCTTTCAGCGCCGACTCGGTGGGCGGCATGTTCGGCCTGTATTTCGCCGACAAGGTGCCGACTTCCTTCGCCGAGGTGATGGTGGCGGACAAGGAGCGCTTCAGCCGCTTCTTCCACGCCATGCTGGATGCCGGCCACTACTTCGCGCCATCGGCCTTCGAGGCGGGCTTCGTGTCGGCCGCACACGGCGAGGCGGAAATCGACGCGACCGTGGCGGTCGCGCGCGAGGTGTTCGCTACGCTGGGTTGATCCCTATTTTCAGGATGGGCTGAGTGCTTTGTACCAACGGCAACTCAGGCGTTTCCCGAAGAAAAAACAGGTTGGCGACAGTCTGTGGCATGGACGGGCACGGGGTATTTCTTCCGGGGCTGTGGAACTCGCTTCGCTCGGACAGTCCTCGCCCCTCCAGAAACACTCTGCACGGGTCCTGGAATCATGGTTCGGGCTTGATGGAAAAACAGGCCATCGGGGCATGATGGTTCTTCGGCGCTCGGACGAGCACTGCCGTAGTCGGGGCTGCGTGGGGTATTCCCTCCGAGGCTGCGGAACTCGCCCTTCGGGCTCGGACAGTCCTCGCCTCTTCACGAATACCCCACGCAGCCCCAGCGGGCCACGGAGCACCAAGCCCCGCAGCCGGCTCCGCCTTCAAAGCAGGAACAACGTCGCCAGCCCCAGGAAGATGAAGAAGCCGCCCGAGTCGGTGAGCGCGGTGATCATCACCGAGCCGCCGATCGCCGGGTCGGCGCCGAGGCGCTGGCGCAGCATCGGGACGATCACGCCGGCACTGGCGGCCAGCAGCAGGTTCAGCGTCATCGCGCCGGTCATCACCGCGCCCAGCGAGGCGCTGCCGTACAGCCACCACGCCAGCAGGCCCAGCAGCCCGCCCCACACCACGCCGTTGATCAGCGCCACGCCCAGCTCCTTCTTCAGCAGGCGCTGCATGGCCGACTGCTCCACCTGGCCCATGGCGATCGCGCGCACGATCATCGTCGTCGTCTGGTTGCCCGAATTGCCGCCGATGCCGGCCACGATCGGCATCAGCGCCGCCAGCGCGACCAGCTTCTCGATCGAATCCTCGAACAGGCCGATCACGCGCGACGCGACGAAGGCGGTGACCAGGTTGACGGCGAGCCAGGCCCAGCGGTTCTTCACCGAATCCCACACCGAGGCGAAGATGTCTTCTTCTTCGCGCAGGCCGGCATTGTTCAGGATCTCCGCCTCGGATTCCTCGCGGATGTAATCGACCACGTCGGCCACGGTCAGGCGACCGATGACGCGCTTGTCGCCATCGACGACGGGCACCGAGATCAGGTCGTAGCGCTCGAAAGCCTGTGCGGCGTCGTCGGCCTCGTCCTCGGGGGTGAAGCTGATCACCGTTTCCGAGCGCATCACTTCGGCGACCTCCCGTTCGGGGTCGCTGATCAGCAGGGTTTCGAGCGTCAGGATGCCCTTCAGGTGGTCTTCGCGGTCGACGACGAAGAGCTTGTCGGTGTGGTCAGGCAGTTCGTCGAAGCGGCGCAGGTAGCGCAGCACGACTTCGAGGCTGACGTCCTCGCGCACCGTCACCATGTCGAAATCCATCAGCGCGCCGACCGAATCCTCTGGATAGGACATCGCTGTGCGCAACTGCTCGCGGCCTTCGCTGTCCAGCGACTGGAACACGTCCTGGATGACCTCGGGCGGCAGGTCGGGCGCGAGGTCGGCGAGTTCGTCGGCGTCGAGCGATTCGGCGGCGGCCTTCAGCTCTTCCGGCGCCATCGTCTCGATCAGGGATTCGCGCACCGCGTCCGAGACTTCGAGCAGGATCTCGCCGTCGCGTTCGGCCTTGACCAGGTCCCAGACGTAGAGGCGCGCTTCCAGCGGCAGCGCCTCCAGGATGTAGGCGATGTCGGCGGAATGAAGCTCTTCGAGCTTGGCGCGCAGCGCAGTTTCGTGCTGCTTGTGCACCAGGGTTTCGACCAGCGCGTGGCGCGGCATGTCCTGGCGGTGGACGAGGCCTTCGATGACCTTCTGGCGCGCGAGCAGCTCCTGCACTTCACGCAGGTGCTGCTGGACGTCGTCGGGGTGGAGTTCCTCTTCCTGCGTCATGGGGGCTGCCGGCTGGGGGGCGGAACCCGGATTCTACGGGCTTGGTGTGTTGCGTGCGACCCTTGCGCGCGGCCGCGTGGCGAATATGCTGCATCGCAGCGAGCGGAGACGCGGAAACGCCGCTCAGGGAACCTGCGAGGCGTGCATGCGGCGTTGGACGCGGTCGGCGTGGGCGGCCAGGCGAGGGCCGTAGTTGCGCTCATAGCGGAGCGGGTTGGGCAGCATCACGGCCAGCCGGGCGGCCTGCGACGGCCCCAGGTTCGCCGCCGATGTGCCGTAGTAGCGCCGCGCCGCGGCTTCGGCGCCGAACAGGCCGTTGCCCCATTCGGCCACGTTCAGGTACACCTCGAGGATGCGGCGCTTGTCCCAGGTAGCCTCGATCATCACCGTGAGCACGGCCTCCTGGCCCTTGCGCAGCCAGCTCCTGGACGGCGACAGAAAAAGGTTCTTGGCGAGCTGCTGGGTGATGGTCGAGCCGCCGGCGGCGAGGCGGCCGCGGCGTTCGTTCTTTTCCAGCGCGCGCTGGATGCCTTCCCAGTCGAAACCCTCGTGGTCCAGGAAGCGGTCGTCCTCGGCGGCGACGACCGCGCGCTTCAGGTGGATGGAGATGCGGTCGTAGCCGACCCACTGGTGGCGCAGCGTGGCCGCGGGATCGGATTGGCGCAGTTCCGCCAGCCGCATGCGCATGAAGCTGGTGCTGCCCGGGTCGAAGCGGCTCCACCAGATGACCTGGGTGAACAGCACCGCCTGCCAGAACAGGAGCAGCAGAAGCAGGGCGAGCAGGCCCCGCCCGAGCACGCCGAGCCAGCCCAGTCTGGCAAGCAGGGCGGGCATGCCGGTATCAGCCGGCGCCGAGCTGCCGGCGCAGCGCGGCGAGCACGGCGGTGCTGTCCGGGCGCAGGCCGCGCCACAGCGCGAAGCTCTCTGCGGCCTGTTCCACCAGCATGCCCAGGCCGTCGGCCAGGCGCGCGGCGCCGTCGGCGCGGGCCGCGGCGATGAAGGGCGTGTCGCCGCGGCCGTACATCATGTCGTAGGCGAAGGCCTCTTCGGCGTACAGGCCGGGGGGTAGTGGCGGCGCCTGGTCCGCGAGGCTGGCGGCGGTGGCGTTGATGACGAGATCGAAATGCTGGCCGGCGAGCCCGTCGAAACCGCAGGCGGACAGCTGCGTTTCTGCCGTGCTGGGCAGGAAGGTGGCCGCGAGCGACTCGGCCTTGGCGACCGTGCGGTTGGCGATCGTCAGCACCGCCGGGCCTTCGGCCAGCAGCGGCAGCAGCGCGCCGCGCGCTGCGCCGCCCGCACCCAGCAGCAGCACGCGCCGCCCCCTGAGCGCGCAGCCATGGTTGGCGGTGAGGTCGCGCACCAGCCCGGCGCCGTCGGTGTTGTCGCCGAGGAGGCCGCCGGCGTCAAATGCCAGGGTATTCACCGCGCCGGCGGCCTGCGCGCGCGGCGTGCGGCGCTCGGCCAGGGCGAAGGCTTCGAGCTTGAAGGGCACGGTGACGTTCATGCCGCGCCCGCCGGCGGCGCGAAAGGCCCGCACCGCAGCGGCGAAGCCGTCGAGCGGGGCGAGGATGGCTTCGTAGCACATGTCCTGCGCCGTCTGGCGGGCGAAGGCGGCGTGGATCTGCGGCGACTTGCTGTGGGCGATCGGGTGGCCGATGACGGCGTAGCGGTCCATGGCGGGCGTCTGTCTCAGTTGGCGCGAACCTGGTTGGTGTTGGTGAACGTCCAGGTGCGGGTGATCTCGATGATGTCCGTGTCCCGGCGGATGTCCGGCGGGAAGGGGGCGTAGGGGGCCGCCATCTGCACGATGCGCACGGCTGCTTCATCCAGCAGCTTGTGCCCGGAGCTGCGGCCCACATCGACCTGGGCCACCGTGCCGTCGGCGCGGATCGAGACCGACAGCCGCAGGCTACCGTACAGGCGGCCGCGTGCGGCCTCTGGGTAGTTCAGCGTGCCGACGCGTTCGACCTTCAGGCGCCAGTCCTCGACGTATTGGGCGAAACGGTATTCCCTGGCCTTGGCGCCGATGAACACCTTGCGCGGGCGCTTGGCGATTTCGTCCAGCTTGCGGTCGATCTCGGCTTCGAGGCGGGCGACGGCCGCAGCGCTGTCGAGCAGGTCCAGGCCGCTGATCTCGGGCGCGGGGGCGGGCTGTTCGACCGTGGCTGGCGCGGCGGCGACCTTGGCGGGGGATTTTTCGCGGGTGATGACCTGTTTCTGCTCGCGTACCGGCTCCTGCGTGCGCTGCTTGGCTTCGGCAAGGGCGTCGCCGTCGCGCTGCTTTGCCTGCGGGGGTAGGGGCGAAGTCGGGCGGGCCGCCTGTTCGGAGGTGCCGCCGCCGTCGACGTTCGCCTGGGCCAGCACGTCGGCTTTTTCCGGGGCATTGGCGTGGCGGGCGTTGACCAGCACGACTTCGAGGCCCCTGTCCTTGGCCGGCGTGGCTTCGGGCATGCGGAACTGCAGGCTCAGCAGCGCGGCGTGAACCGCGAACGAGATGGCGAAAGCCCCTGCCAGCAGCGGACTTATCCGGCGGGACGCGGTGGCTTCGACCATGGCGGCCGGTGGAGAGAAGGCGGAAGGCCGGGCCGTTGCCATCGTCGGGAGTCAGAGCGGGCCGAAGGCGTCCGCGGCCTGGCTTTCGTCCCGTTGCGCGGGTTCGGACAGCGTGCGCAGGAAGTGGGCCTCGACCTCGATGTCGAGCAGGTCGGTATGCTCGACGGCCAGGCGTACCCGGCTGCCCGGCAGTTGCAGCGGCATCGACGGCACCTTGAACACGAGCGGGATTTCGCTCAGGCGCACGACGTTCTCGCGCAGCACCGTCCCTTCCACCTCGCCGCGGCCGTGCTGGCGCAGCCAGCGCAGGCACCAGTAGCGCTCCATGCCGCGCTGGAATTCGGCGTACTCGGCATAGGTCAACTCGAAGTCGCGCAGCGCCGCCATCAGGTCGGCCGACTTGGGGGCGAAGGCAGGCGTCGTGTCCTGCAGCACCGAGATGATCTGCCACTGGTTGACCAGGTCGACATAGCGCCGCAGCGGCGAACTGGACCAGGCGTAGCATTCGACGCCAAGGCCTTCGTGCGGCGCCGCGACCGTGGTCATGCGCACCTTGCCGCCGCCCTGGGCGCGGTACAGGCCGGGCACGCCGGCCTCGTCGAGCAGGCGCCCCCAGGTGACGTTGGCATGGATCATCAACTCGGCGACCAGCTTGTCCATCGGCGAGCCCCGCAGGCGCCGCGCGATGCTGACGAAGCCGGGGCCGTCGGCCGTGTCCCGGGCCCAGTCCACGCTGAAGCCGAAATCGATGCGGTCCTCGTTGCCGCCGGCCTTGCCGCGGCCGGCTTCGAGCACCGTCGCCAGGTCCCACAGCAGGGTCAGCTCGTGTTTCCAGCGGAAGTCGGGGCCGTCGCCGTGCACGGTTTCGTCGTTGAACAGCGGCTCGAGGTCGTGATGGCGCAGGTTGGCGACGATGGGCACCATCTCCACCCGGCTTTCCTCGCCGACGATGGCGAGGCCGGGGCTGATGTCGAGGTACAGCGACACCGCCGGGCAGTCGCGGCCTTCGCTCAGTGTGAACGCCTGCACCACTTCGTCGGGCAGCATGGTGATCTTGCCGCCGGGCATGTAGACGGTGGACAGGCGGCGGCGGGCAATGGCGTCGAGTTCGGTGCCGCGGCTGAAGCCCAGGGCCGGCGCGGCGATGTGGATGCCGATGCGCCAGCCGCCTTCGGCGCGCGGCACGATCGAGAAGGCATCGTCGATCTCGGTGGTCGAGGCGTCGTCGATCGAGAACGCGGCGACGTCGGCGCGCGGCAGGTCGGGCGGCAGCGCCGCGGGGGCGAAGCCGGGGAAGTCCGCGCCCTCGGGGAAGTGCTCGAACAGGAAGCGGTTGTAATGGAAGTCGTAGCTCGATCCGAGCGCGCCGCATTTCAGCAGCAGGCGCGCGGCCGACAGGCCGGTGTCCACGCAGGCGGCTTCGAGCGCCTTGACTTCGTTGCGGTTGCGGTCGGGGCGGTAGAGCGCCTGCGGCAGCAGGGCGGCGAGCTCGGGCGGCAGCCGGCCATCGACCAGTTCGCTGCGCATGTGTTCGATGGCCGCGGCTTGCTGGCGCTTCTTTTCGAGGCCGGCGAGCGCTGCCTGCAGTATGTCGGCCGGCGCCTTGCGGAAGCGCCCCTTGCCCTTGCGGTGGAACCAGATCGGCGCGGAGTGGAGGCGCAGCAGGATGGCGGCGGATTCGACCGCCGTGGGCGGGTGGCCCTGGTACTCGGCGGCAAAGTCGGCGAAGGCGAATTCGTCGTCGCCGCAGACTTCCCACAGGAACTCGGTGTCCAGCTCTTCGGCGGCGGCTTCCGCGCGGCTCAGCAGGTCGGCGGGGCCGGGCTCGCGGAAGTCGAGCAGCACGTTGGCACGTTTGAGCTTCACCCGCTTGCCGTGGGTGTTCTCGACCTGCAGCGTGGCTTGGTTATCGGTGAGGATCGTCCCGGCCTTGAAGGCCCCGTCCTCTTCATACAGCACGAACATCGGCATCCGCCTGGAAAAAGCAAGCTGTGTAGTTTACTGGATTCGGGCGGCTTGCCCTAAAGCCATGTCGACCGCCGGGCGGCGTGCGGGTTTCGCCGGCCCGCGGGCGGGGTCAGGCCCGCTGCCGGGCGGCGCGCACCATGTCCACCGAGTAGATCGCGAGCGCGGCCCAGATCAGCATGAAGCCGACGAGCTGGGCGGCGTCGAAAGGCTCGCGGAAGAGCCAGATCGCGATGATGAAGCTGAGGCTGGGTGCGAGGTATTGCATGAAGCCGATGGTGGCCAGCGGCAGGCGCCGGGCGCCGGTGGTGAACAGCAGCAGCGGCAGCGCGGTGATGATGCCGCTGAGCGGCAGCAGCCAGTCGGTGGCGGCATGACTGCCGAAGCTGAGCGTGCCGGCGGCGTGCATCCATGCCAGCCCGGCGAGCGCCAGTGGTGCGACGAGCAGGGTCTCGATGAACAGCCCGCTGACCGCCTCGACGGGGGCGCGCTTGCGCAGCAGGCCATAGCTGCCGAAAGTGGTGGCGAGGAAAAGCGGTATCCACGGCAGGGTGCCGAGCTGCCATATCCGCCATGCCACGCCGGTGACGGCGATGGCCACGGCCAGGCGCTGCAGCGGGCGCAGGCGCTCGCCGAGGATGACGGCGCCGAGGGCGATGCTGACCAAGGGGTTGATGAAGTAGCCGAGGGTGGCTTCGAGCAGGCGGCCGGCGTCGATCGCCCAGATGAATACCAGCCAGTTGCTGCCCGTGAGCAGGGCGGTGAGCGTCAGCAGGCCGAGCAGGCGGGGCTGGCGGCAGACTTCGCGGACGCGCGCCAGGCCGCCGGTGAAGGGCAGGAAGACGAGCAGGGCGGCGAGGAAGAGCACCGACCACAGGATGCGGTGGGCGACGATCTCGAAGGGCGGGACGCTGCCGATCGCCTTGAAGTACAGGGGCGACAGGCCCCAGATCGAAAAGGCGGACAAGGCGGCGATGATGCCGCGGCGCCGTTCTGCGTGCGCGGTCGTGGGGATGTGCATGGGAAGGGCGGGCGGGTGTCTGCGCGGTCTGCGCGCCTCAGGCCGGGCGCCGCGCGGCGGCGATCAGCGTGCGCGCCGGCACTGCGAAGCCGCCCCGCGCGTCGGTGCAGGCATGGGCGGCGAGGTCTTCCGCGACCGCCGTGCGCAGCGCCTGCTGCGTGGCGCCGGGCAGGCGGCCGATGGCCTCCGCCGCGCCACCGGCGAGGTCGAGGAAAGCCTGCCAGTACGCGTCCGCACTGCTGAAGTGGCAACTGAATTCGCAGGGGCGGATGTCGATGTCGGCGAAGCCGGCCTGGGCGAGGGCCGCTTCGAGCACCTGCGGTTCGCCATGGCGGAACACCGAGGGCCGTGCGACCTTGGGCGGCGGCAGCAGGCGGGCGATGCAGTCCTGGGCGCGGTGGATCAGCGGCACGGTGTGGCGCGGGCCCCAGACCGACAGCGCGATGCGCCCGCCGGGGACGAGCACGCGGCGCATCTCCGCCAGCGCGCATTCGGGGTGCGGGAAGACGAACAGCGCGAGCCCGGCCAGGACGCGGTCAACACTGGCGTCGGCAAGGCACAGCCGTTCCGCGTCGGCGGCGGCGAAACAGGGGGCGTCGGCGCGTGCTGCGCAGCGGCGCGCGCCTTCGGCCAGCATGGCTTCGGCGATGTCGGTGGCGAGCACGATGCCGCCCGGCGCGACGCGCAGCGCGGCGTCGCCCGCGAGCAGGCCGGGGCCGCTGGCGAGGTCGAGCACGCGCTGGCCGGGTGC
>NZ_AMXE01000016.1 GCF_000310205.1 Thauera linaloolentis 47Lol = DSM 12138
GGCCCCCGCCGCTCCCCGCCATGCCCCCGAGCGCCAGGCGCGGGCTCAGTTCTCCGGCACGTAGATCATGCGCCCGTCGTCGAGACGGTAGGTGACCCCCGCCCGCGCGCCCTGCCCCTGGCCGACCTCGCCGCTGGATTCGTAGCGCGTCAGTTCCTGCCCATCCTTGATGGTGATGCGCATGTCGGCTTCGCCCGGATTCTCGACGACCACGACCTTGTTCTGGGAAAAGGGGTTGAGCGGGTTCTGCGCGATGACCACCATCAGCATGCCGATGATGACCAGGAACAGGTCGATCAGGTTCACCACCGACAGCATCGGGTCGGTATCGTCCTCGTCGAGAAATCGCATCAGGCTTGCCCTCCGCCGCGCTGGCGTTCCAGTTCGCGCAGGTCCTGCAACAGCCAGCGCCGGCGGATGGTGAGGATGAAGAAGCAGATGCTCGCCGCCAGCAGCGCCAGGATCACCGCCGAGAAGGCGGCGACCATGTTCTGGCCCACGGCGGCGGCATCGTTGCCGCCCAGCGCCAGCAGCGCGGGCCCCATCGGGATCATGGTGGCGATCAGGCCGAGCATGGGCGCGGTGCGCGAGACGATGCGCAACCATTCCAGCCGGCGCATGATCCACAGCTCCAGGTCATCGCTCGCCAGCGGGAGCCGTCCGGCATCCGCCCGCCGCGCGTGGGCGAACAGCGCACGCGGATGCGTGTTGCGCCGGCGCTGCCAGCCCTCGACCGAGAAGGCGCCGAGCATCACCAGTGCATAGCCCAGCGCGACGGCGATCAGCAGCATCACCGGCGCCAGAAACACGCGCGAGACGGCATAGAGCAGGGTTTCGATTTCAGCGAATACGGTCATGGGGTTTTTCCGGGCCGATGCGTCATGCGGCCATTCTCGAAAGGCGGCGCGTGCCGGCGGCCTGCCACAAGCCGCCGGCGCAGACCAGAAACAGCATCAGGGCCAGCGCCCATCTCTGCCGGATGTCGTCCTGCGCGGGAGGCTCGACCGGCTCCAGTACCGGCCCCTGCACGGTTTCCAGGGAGCCATCGTCCGCTACCGGGGCCTCTGCGCGGGCGGGCGCGGCCTCCGTGTCCGGAGCGGGTGCCGCATCCAGCCCGAAGCCCTGCGCCAGATCGGCGATGAAGCGGCGCGTGGGCGCGGCACCGGTGTCCACACCGAACTGCCGTTGCAGCGCCTGCCAGCGCTGCGCCAGTTCGCGGCGGGTCTGGCCGGAGGCATCCCAATACCCCTTGCGGATGGCTTCGGCCATGCGTTCCAGGATCTGCGCCTGCGCGGTGGGGTTGTGCCGCTCGAACCATTCGCGCGTGCCCAGTTCGCGGATGTCGGTGACATAGGTGTCGAACAGCGCCTGCCACTGGTCGTCGCGTACCGTGGAAGCATCCATGGCCTGCCAGCCGAACAAGTTGTTGGTGGCGTCGAGCACCTGCAGCGTGCCGGCATAGCCCTCCTGCTGCATCGCGGCGATCCAGTGCGGATTGAGATAGCGCGTACGCATCTCGTCGGCGAGAAAGCGCGCCAGCCCGATGGTCCGCGCGTCGTGGCTGCGCAGGTCGGAAACGAGCAGTTGCGGCGCCTGGCCGTCCAGGTGCCGGACGGCCGCCGACAGGCCGCCGAGAAACTCGAACGGATGATCGGTGGACAGCACGCCATGCACGTTCGACGAGCGCGACATGATTGCCACCTGCGTGCCGCGCAACTGCTCGGCCAGCAGATTGGCCTGCGCCGGCGCCGTGCCCCAGCCCTGGCGGCCATAGGCGTGGCTGCTGCTGGCGAGGAATTGCCGGGCCAACGCAGCATCGTCGTCCCATTCGGTGGAGCGCAGCGCCAGATCGGGCACGCCGGTGCCGTACTCGCCCGGCGCGTTGCCGAAAATGCGGTAGCGCGCCGCCGCGGCGGCGTCCTCGGCCGGCATGCCTTCCTGCTGCAGGGCCGCGGCGATGCGGCGGTTGTTGGCGGCGATGGGGTTGGCGGGTTCGTCCAGTCCGGCCAGGCGCACCAGCGCGTCGTCGAGCAGGCGCATGAAGCCGTCGAACTGGTCGCGGTATACGCCGGTGACCTGCACCACCACGTCACTGCGCGGCCGGCCCAGTTCTTTGGCTGGAATGATCTCCAGCGCGGTGACGCGCCCGCCGGCATCCCACACCGGGCGCAGGCCCAGCGCATGCAGGATCTGGGCCTCGGTCACGCCCAGGTGGCGGATCGCTTCGGACGACCACAGGCTGAAGGCGAGCTTCTCCGGCCAGGCGCCGCCATTGCCGTCGCGAAAGGCCTGCACGAGCTGTCCGTAAGCGGCCGCGGCGGCGTCATACGCGGCGCGTGCGGGAATCTTGTCCGCCTCGAAGGCATACAGGTTGCGGCCGCTGTGCACCTCCGGGCTGCGGATCGGATCACCGCCGGCGCCAGGCTGCACGAAACGGCCGGCCAGCCCGGCCAGCAGCGCCTCATTCTCCTGCGTGTCGCGCAGGCGGCGGTCCAACTCGCGGGCGCGCCCGGCAAACGCGGCCAGCGCGGCGGGCAGGGGGTGGCCGGCATCGGGCTCCAGCATGCGGCGCACCGCGAGATAGGCCGGGTTGTCGCGCAAGGCGGCGTGGTCGGCCACGAACAGCGCTTCCCGATCAGCGCCCAGCGCGGCGTAGAAGGGTTCGCCAAGCTGCTGCATGATGGTGCTGGCGCGATGCTCGGCGCCGGCTGGCTGGCCGAAGGTGTGCAGGCCCAGGGGCATGGCGCTGCGGGCCAGTTCGTGCAGTTGGTCGTGCACCGCCTGCAGGAAGCCGCCGAAATCCTGCGCGGCCCGCTGCGGCGTCCAGCCCAGGTCCTCGTGCAGATGGGCGGCCGCCGCCGCCGCGCGGATCCGGGCCCCCACCTGCTCGCGCACCATGCCCTCATCGAGTTGCTGGTATTCGTGGATCAGGTGGTGCAGGTCGCGCAATTGGTCGTAAAGGCCGGCCGGGGCGAAAGGCGGCGTCTGGTGGCTGACGGTCACCGCGCGGCCGCGTCGCTTGGCCTGGATGGCCTCGCCGACATTGTCCTGGATGTAGGGGTAGAACACCGGCAGGCTACCCAGCGCCAACCAGGGGTAGTCACTGGCGGACAGCCCGCGGTCCTTGCCCGGCAGCCATTCCTGCGTGCCGTGGGTGCCCAGATGGATCAGCGCATGCGGCTTGTAATGCTGCTGCAGATACAGGTACGACGCCATGTAGAGGTGGTCGGGGACGCTGGCGATGTCGTGGTAGTGGCCGCCCGTTTCGGCGTGGCGCGGCATTTGCGGCATCACCAGCAACTGGCCGACCTGCCAGCGCGGGATGACGAAGTAGCGCCGACCGTCCACCTCGCGCACCGCCCGGTGCCGCCCGGGTTCGCCCGCGCGGCGCAATTCGGCCTGGCGTTGGGCGGGCAGCCCAGCCAACCAGCGTTCGTAGTCGGCCAGCGGATAGAGCGCGGCCATGTCCTCGGCCAGCAGGGCATCCAGTGGCACGCGGCCATGCACGGCGCCCAGCATGCGCTGCCCGGCATCGATGACCTGCTGCTCGGCGAGCGCCTCGCCCACCGCGTGGCCCTGCGCCGCCAGTGCGGCCTGGATCGAGACGATGCTGCGCGGGACGTTCAGGTTCGACGCGCCGAGATTCTTCTCGCCGGCCGGGTAGTTCCAGAACATCAGCGCCAGCTTCTTGCCGGCCGGCGGGGTACGGCGCAACGCGACCAGGCTTTGCAGCTTGGCGATCAGGGCATCGGCCTGTTCGGGCAGCAGGTCTTCGACGCCCGCGGTGGCCGCCGACAGCACCAGCGGGTCGCTGATGCCCCAGCCCTCGGGGCCGGCCAGGAACACCGCCGTGGTACGCGCCGCCACGCCGCTCGCGGCCGCGGGCCAGTCGGCGGCCTCGCCTTCGCGAAAGCGCAGGGTCTGGAGCACGGGGACGTCGAGCGCGAGGAAATCTCGCCTGCGGGCCTCGCCGTTCTGCATGTGGGACAGGTTGACCAGCGCATCCACCCGCCCGCCGCCCAGGACGCCCGCGAGGCCGTCCGGCGCGGCCGCGTCGGACCAGAGGGCGATCGGCTGCAGGCCCGCCGCCTCGCTGCGGGCGATCAGTTCGTCGATCTCGCGGGTGAGCATGTCGGCCACGACGCCCGGATGGATCAGGAAGGCGACACGGCCGTCCGGGCGGCCGGCATTCGCCGCCGGGCGCGCGGCATGCCAGGCGAGGTAGGCCTCGAGGCGCTCGAAGACACGCGGCGCTTGCGGATGGTAGAAACCGGTGGACGGCAGGCGCTGCGGCGCTTCGAGCAGGCTGGGCGCGGGCGGGACGCCTTCGTGCGCCGCCCGTGCCAGGGCGAAGAAGCGGCGGAAGTTGCCTTCGCCGCCGGCGGCGTAGAGCTCGGCCAGTGCGGCGCCGTAGCGGGGCGGCAGGCGCTCCCAGGCGGGACGGCCGCCGCCGACCGTCAGACGCGGCACGACCGCCGCCCCGGGCACCTGTTCCAGCCGCTGCGCCACCATTGCGCGGTCGTTCGGCCGCGGTACGTCCAGCACGACCAGCGCAGTCGATGCGAGCGCCGCCCGCAAACCGTCCGCGCCGGCCTTGTCGACGTCCAGATGCCGCAGGGCCACGCCTTCCTGCGTGGCGAAGGCCTGAAGACGCTGGAACTTCTCTGCCGAGACGAAGCCGTTGTGCAGCACCTGCACCACCGGGGCCGCCAACACCGGCAGCGGGCCGGCCAGCAAGCAGTACAGCCACCACCACGCGAAACGAAGACGCGGCATCAGAACTTCGCCGTCAGCCCGGCAAAGTAGCGCCGCCCTTCGTCGGCGCGGCCGTGGAGATCGGCGTCGTCGTTGGCGAGGCGCTCGTCCGTCAGGTTCTCGATGCCGGCATGCAGCGCCAGCGAACGCCCCAGCTCATGATCCACATACCAGTGCAGCAGGGTGTAGCCGGGCCGGTCGCGCTCGGCGGCCGAGCGATACTGCGCACCGGTGTACTCGGCCTGCAGGCGGGTGGCCAGCCGATCCATCGCCATCCAGGACACGGTGGCGCTGGCGCGGTGGCGGGAACGGTCGGCCAGGCGCCCGCCGTTCGTGCGGTCGCGCGCATCCAGGTAAGTGTAGCTGGCATCCACCCGCCACTGCCGCGACAGGTCCGCCCCGGCGCTCAGCTCCACACCCCGCAAGCGCACCCTGGCGACGTTCTCGTATTCCAGGCAGACGCGCCGTGGCTCGAAGCAGGTGGGCTGGCGCTGGGTTTCGATCAGGTTGCGCACGTCGTTGTGGAACACGGTGGCGCTGGCCGACCAGGCGCCCCGGTCGTATGCGGCCCCCAGCTCGAAAGAGCGGTTGGTCTCGGGCTTCAGGTCGGGGTTGCCACGAATGATGCCGCGTCCGCCCATCGCCGCGCGGGATTCGAATTCCGGCGACAGCTGCTTCAGCGTCGGCGCCTTGAACCCCCTGCCCGCGCCGGCCTTGAAGGTCAGCGCCTCGGACGGATGGAACAGCAGGTAGGCGCGGGGGCTGGTTTCCCAGCCGTAGTCCTCGTGGCGGTCGAAGCGGCCGCCCAGCACCAGCTCCCACCGCTCCCCCAACAGGATCTCGTCCTGCGCGAAAAGCGCATGATGAGTCTGGGACTTCCTCCCCGAGCGGGTGACATTGGGGTCTTCGAGGCTTTCGCGGCGCAGCTCCGCACCCAGGGTCAGCGCATGGGATGCACCGGCCCTGAAACCCAGCCTGCCGTCGAGCACGGTGTCGGTGAAACGGTTCGGGGCGGTCGAGTCGGCGCCGTCGCTGCGGCGGGCGCTCCGGTCCAGCGTGCTGCGGTACAGCCTCACCCGGCTGCTGCCCCAGTCCCATTCGCCGGCATGCGAGAGCGAGTAGCGGCGGCGCTGGACTTCGTTTTCGGCCTTGTAGAACGGGCTGGCGGTGCTGCTGCGCAGGCCCTCCTGGTCTTCGTTGCCCGCGCTCGCCGACAGGTCGATGCGCTGGCGGACGTCCGGCGTCCAGCTCAGCCCGACATGGCCGGTGGTGGCGCGCTGCCGGTCGAGCGCGGTCAACGCCGCATCGCCCGCGTCGCGCAGCGCGTCGCGGTAGCGGTATTCGCCCCACACGTTCAGCCCCAGGCGGCCCGGCACCAAGGGGCCGCCCAGATAGAAGCCGCCTTTGTACTGGTTGCCGTCCAGGCCATGGTCATTGATCAGCGCATAGCCGCTGGCCGACCCTTGCCAGCGGTCGGTGGCCGAGCGGGTGATGACGTTGACCACGCCGCCGAGGGCCTCCGAGCCGTAAAGGGACGACATCGGCCCGCGCACCACTTCCACCCGCTCGATGGCCTCGGCGGACACCCAGCCGAGCTCGAAATCCGAGTGGGCGATGGCGGAGGCGGAGGAGTTGATGCGCTGCCCGTCGACCAGCATCAGCGTGTGCTCGGAGCTCATGCCGCGAATCGACACCCCCCGCCGCCCCAGGCCGACACTGTCCAGGCCGATGCCGACGGCACCCCGCACGGCATCGGCAAGATCATTCACGGGCCGGCGGCGCAGGCTTTCGCCGTCGATGACGGAGACGCTGGCCGGCGCATCGGCTTCGCTACGCGCCGAGGCGGTGGCCGTCACGACGATGGACGGCAGCGGCGCCATCTCGCGCTGCTCGCCGCGTCCCGGGACATGCTGCCCCGCATCCTGCGCGCAGGCCGCGCCACCCACGAGCGCCAACGCGATCAGCCCGGCATGGGCGGCATCACGCCGCGCGTTCATCTTCTTCCACATCCCTTGTTCCATCGATGCGACCCGGCCGGCCCGGCCTGGCCCTGGTTCAGCCTTTGCGCTTGTTCTTCGCCCCGCCCTGGCGCGCCTTGAAGCGCGGATTGCTCTTGCAGATGACGTAGATGCGGCCGCGGCGGCGGACGATCTGGCAATCGCGATGGCGGTTCTTGGCTTCCTTGAGGGATGAGAGCACTTGCATGGCAACGACCTCCTGCTAACGGTTTGGATTCAACAGCACGGCGACACGGCGACCTCCCGTCCGGAAATGCGCTGAATCAGCGCCGAATGAGCCCCGTTTAGTTCTGTTATAACATAACAATTCCGGAGTTTCAAAACCGCCACGCCGCGCGAAGCGTGCCCCTGGCGGGCCGCTCAGCCGGCGTCCTGCCCGCCCTGCGCCCAGGGAAGGCCTGCAAAGTGCTCGGCGAGATAGTCGATCAGGGCCTGGACGCGGGCCGGCCGCCGCCGCCCAGGCGGCGTCACGATGTGCAGGGCGATGGGTTCGACCTGCCAGTCATCCGTGGCCGTCTCCAGCCTCCCCGCCTGGATGTCCTGCCAGGCCAGGAACTCCGGCTGCAGCGCCAGACCCAGCCCGGCCAGCAGGGCGGGAGCCAGGGCTTCGGCGTTGTTGACCCGGAGCGGCGTGTTCATCGCCTGGGTGAATTCGCCATGGCGCGCATGGCGGAAACGCCAGCTCGCGCCGCTGCGCGAGTACGCGTACCGCAGGGCGCGATGTTCGGCCAGCTCGCGCGGATGGCGCGGGCGGCCATGGCGCTCGAAATAGCCCGGCGTGGTCGGCCTGGGCGCGATTGCCGGCGCGGTGATCATGCCCCACTTACGCAAGCGCCTCGACGCCGACGGTCTGCTGCTGGCCGGCGCGGCCGGGCTGGTGGGCGTCGGCCTGGCGGCGCACCGGATCAAGCTGCCCGCCGGCGAAGCCGACCTGGTGCCTTCGAACCATTGGCCCGAGCCGCTGATCGCCCTGCCCGTCGACAACGACCGCGGCCCGGTGCTGATCCAGATCGAGTACCGCATCGCGCCGCAGGACCGCACCGAGTTCCTCAAGGCGCTGGCCCGGCTGTCGGCCGAGCCGCGGCGCGACGGCGCCTATGCCTGGGGAATCGCGGAGGATTCCGCCGACCCCGCCCTGATGCTCGAATGGTTCCAGGTCGAATCCTGGGCCGAGCATCTGCGCCAGCACAAGCGGGTCTCCAGGGCCGACGCCGATGCGCAGGAAGACGTGTGCGCTTCCACCAAGGCCAGCAGCGCCCGGTGGTGCACCATTTCCTGGCCTTCACCCGTCCGCATGAAGGCCTGGCATGAGGGCGACTCATGGAACGCACCGCGCCGGCACCACCTTGCTTCATGGCCGGCAGCGTTCTGCCAGATGGCGCGCACCGAAGCGTTCCGACCGGGAATCGAAAGCTTGCATTTCGTTTTTTTCCGTTCCCGCAAGCGCATCGGGCTTTTATGATTGGGGCAGCATGGCCCTTCAGCAGAGCCCGCACTGCTTCGATGGCCCGTATCGCCATGCGGCAAGAGCCGCTGGCTTCGAGTTTTGTTTGAACCCACCCCTACAACAGGAGTCATCCGCATGAGCAATGCCTACATCAATGCCATCAAAAGCCGCCGCAGCCAGTATGCACTGGGCAAGGAACTGCCCCTGCCGCAGCAGGAAGTCACCGCGCTGATCCAAGAGGCGATCAAGCTGTCGCCGTCCTCGTTCAACTCGCAGAGCTCGCGTGCCGTGATCCTGTTCGGCTCCCAGAGCGACCAGTTCTGGAGCATCGTGAAGGAAGAGCTGCGCAAGATCGTGCCCGCCGAAGCCTTCGCCGCGACCGGGACCAAGATCGACGGCTTCGCTGCCGGCGCCGGCACCGTCCTGTTCTACGAAGACCAGAACGTCATCGCCGAGCTGCAGAAGCAGTTCGCGGCCTATGCCGACAACTTCCCGGTCTGGTCCGAGCAGGCCAGCGGCATCGCGCAGTTCTCCGTGTGGAGCGCGCTGGCCAATGCCGGCATCGGCGCCAGCCTTCAGCACTACAATCCCTTGCCCGACGCGGCGGCCGCGTCCGAATGGAATCTTCCGGCGAGCTGGAAGCTGCGCGCGCAAATGCCTTTCGGCGCCAACAAGGGCGGCTTCGGCGAAAAGTCCTTCATCGACGACGCACAGCGGTTCCGCGTGTTCGCGTAACGACGGACGCGGGCAAAGCGCTGCCATCTCCCGCAGCCCTGCGCCGGACGGCTTCGACGCAGGGCTGCGGGAGATGGCACACTACGGCGGCACCGGCGCCTGGCACCGTGCCGGACGGATACCGTGCAACCCGAAAGGAAAGAAGATGTGGGATCAGCGCTACGCCAGTGACGAATACGTCTACGGAACCGAACCGAACGGCTTTCTCGCCGAGCATGCCGCCCTGCTGGACGGCCCGGTGCTGAACCTGGCCGAGGGCGAAGGGCGCAACGCGGTCTTTCTCGCATCGCGCGGCCTGGACGTGCTCGGCGTCGACGGCTCCGCGGTCGGGCTGGCCAAGGCGCACAAGCTGGCCGCATCGAAAGGGGTGTCGATCCGTACCGAAACCGCCGACCTGACGGCCTACAGTCCACCGCCGGGGGCCTTCGGCGCAGTCGTCTCCATCTTCGCCCACCTGCCCGGCGCGGCGCGCAAGCGGCTGCACCACCGGGTGGAACAGGCACTCAGGCCGGGCGGCGTGATCCTGCTCGAAGGCTACGGCAAGGCGCAGCTCGAGCGCGACACCGGTGGCCCCAAGGACATCGACATGCTGCTGTCGCGCGCGGACGTCGAGGCGGACTTCCTCGGCTGCGACATCATCCTGTCGCGCGAAACCGAGCGCGACATCGTCGAAGGCAGGCTGCACACCGGGCTGGCCAGCGTGGTGCAGTTCATCGCCAGAAAACGGCCCGGCCCGCCGGCGCGCTGACGCACGGAGGCGTTGCCACCCGGCCCCCGCGGGCCGCCGCCCCGCCACCGGAATCGGGTAAGCTTGCCTTCGCATCGCCGGCCGCCGGCCATCGCCGCGCGGCCTGGCGTCCAGCCTGGGGAGGGCCCGTCATGACGACCGAAATCGTGGTGGTTCTCGGTATTGCCCTGGCGGCGATCGGGCTGTTCGCCACGGAAAGGCTGCGCATGGATGCGGTTGCCCTGCTGGTGCTCGGCAGCCTGGCGCTCTCCGGCCTGGTCGACGCGGGACAGGCGCTCGGCGGCTTCAGCAATCCGGCCACGGTGACGGTGGCCGCCATGTTCGTGCTCGCGGCCGGGCTGCAGAACAGCGGCGCGCTGTCGGGCATCGGCAGCCTGCTGGGGCGGGCGAAATCGCCGCTGCAGTTCCTGGCGATCCTGTTCGCGGTACTGGCGGTGATCGCCCCTTTCGTCAACAACACGGCGGTGGTGGCGGTATTCATGCCGATCGTGATGACCGCGACGGCCAGCGTCGGCATGTCGGCCTCGAAGGCGCTGATTCCCCTCTCCTACGTGTCGCAGATGGCGGGAGTGTGCACGCTGGTGGGCACCTCCACCAACCTGCTGGTCAACGCCATGGCCAAGGACCTGGGCCACCCCGGCTTCGGCATGTTCGAGTTCACCCCGCTGGGCCTGATCTGCATGGGCGCAGGCTGCCTCTACCTGCTCACGCTCGGGCGCTGGCTGCTGCCGGATACGCGCGGGGCGGAACTGGTCGAGCACTACCAACTGGGCAAGTACATCACCGAGCTTCGGGTGATGCCCGATTCGTCCCTGATCGGCACGTCGGTGGGCGAGGCCAAGCTGGGCGAGACGTTCGGCGTGTTCGTGCTGGAACTGCTGCGGGGCGACGAAAAGGTCTGGTCGCCGAGGGCGCAGACGCTGCAGGAAGGCGACGTGCTGCTGGCGCGCGGCGACTGGTCACAGCTCGACGAACTGCGCCAGAAGGCCGGTCTGGAGGTCGACCCGCAGTTCCGGCTCGGGCGGCGCGCCTTCGAGGAGGCGGAACAGGTGCTGACCGAGGTGATGGTCGCGCCCCGCTCGCGCGTGGTCGGCAGCACCCTGGCGACGCTGGCGCCGCGCTGGCAGCACGACGCGACGGTGCTGGGCATCCACCGCCGCGGACAGGTCCTGCGCGACACGCTGCGCGACGTGCGCCTGCGCGTCGGCGACATCCTGCTGATGATCACGCCCGAAGCGGAAATGGCCGCCCTGCGCAAGGACAAGAACGTGATCGTGCTGTCCGAGCGCGACGCGCAAAGGCCGCGCGGCTGGCGGGCGCCGTTCGCGCTGGCGACGATGGTCCTCGTCATCGGCACCTCGGCCCTGGGCTGGGCGCCGATCGCCGTCACTTCGCTGATGGGAGCGGTCGCGATGACCCTGGCCGGCTGCCTGGACGCGGACGACGTCTACGACGCCATCGACTGGCGCATCATCATCCTGATGGCCGGCCTGCTGCCGCTCGGCGTGGCGATGAGCGAAACCGGCGCGGCGGCCTTCCTGGTCGAGAACACCCTCGGCCTGGTGCGCGAATTCGGACCGCTGGTGGTCCTGGCGGTGCTGTACCTGATGGCGCTGCTGCTGACCGAATTCATGAGCAACGCAGCCGCGGCGGTACTGCTCACGCCCATCGGCCTGTCCACCGCGCGGATGATGGACGTGGACGCCACCCCTTTCCTGATCGCGGTGACCTTCGCCGCCTCCACCAGCTTTGCCACGCCGGTCGGCTACCAGACCAACACCATGGTGTATGGCGCGGGGGGCTACCGCTTCATCGACTTCGTCAAGGCCGGGTTGCCGCTGAACCTGATCTTCTGGGTGCTGGGGGTGATCTTCATCCCCGTGTTCTGGCCGTTCTAGGCGCCGGCCATGCGGGCCGGCGCCTAGAACGCACGCTTCCTCAGCGCACCGGGCCGATGAAGCCCTGCGTGCTGTACCAGTCGTCCGGCACCGCCTGCAGCATGGGCAGGCCGGTCGCGGGATCGCGCGCCAGATTGTCGATGTAGCTTTGCAGCACGTCGGCGTCCAGCACGCCGATGTCCAGCCTGCGCTCGGCGGGAACATCCTTGAGCGTGGCGTAGCCGTCACCGCCGGTGGCATTGAAGCTCAGCACGAACAAGCGGTAGCTGCGCGACATGTCGAGCGGCTCCCACGCCTGCGCCGCCTGGTTGTAAACCTCCAGCGCGCTGGCCCGCTGGCCGTAGGGCTGGTTGGCATCGACATGCCAGCGCAAGCCGCCGGCATACGGATAGGGGCCGGAGCTGCCGCCTTCCTTGAACACCGCGTGCAGGCCGTCCTCGATCATCGCCTTGGCCTCGGCGCCCGTCACGTCGAGACGCCACAGCATGTTGCCGAAGGGCAGCACCTCGATCACGTTGGCCGCGGTGACCACGCCCTGCAGGGGCACGCGCACACCGCCGCCGCTCTGCAGCGTGATATCGGCGCCGCCGTATTCGGCATTGGCGACTTCGAGGTAGGCGTTGGCGACCAGTTGCTGGATGTCGCCGCCGCGTTCGCTGACCTTGCCGGCGGCGTTGCACTCGGCGCTGGAACGGCCGTAGTCGACCGAGCCCGGGCCGCCGGGCACGCGCCGCGAGCACAGCTCGACCGGCGACAGCGCGACCTGCTTGGCCTTGAAGACGTCGACTTCTTCCTTGTAGGGCTGCAGGGTTTCCTGCGCCTGCGTGTCGGCCGCGGTGACGCGCAGGAAGCCGCTGGCCGCGATGTCGGCCAGGATGGCCTGGCGCTCGGCGTCAGTGGCCGCCTGGCGGTTGATGACGAAGGCGTCGCCGATCAGCACGTGCGGCGTGCCGGCGCAGTCCGTCACCTTGCCGCCGGCATCGAAGCTGACCTTCAGCTCGCCCACCACCTGCGAATACTCCCAGGCCTGCACCAGGCAGGCCGGGTCGCCGTCCTTGTTGGCCACGGCTTCCGCATAGGCGCCGGCGGGGCTGCCGACGCTGTAGTCCTCGAGGGCGTCCGGCCCGAGCAGGTCGTGCGAGTCGCCGCCCACCACCACATCCACGCCGCTGAGGCTGGCGATCAGCTTGCGGTCGTTGGTGTAGCCGATGTGGCTGAGCACGATGATCTTGTCGACGCCGTCGGCCTTGAGCGCGTCGATGGCGCGCTGCGCCGCCGTGGCTTCATCCTCGAACAGGGTATCGGCGTCGGGGCTGGACGCTTCCTTGGTCTTGCCGGCGATGGTGAGGCCGACCACGCCGATCCGCTGTCCGCCACGCTCCAGCACCACCGAGGGCTTCACCAGCCCCGGCGCGCGGCTGGCGTTCAACGCGGAGCCCGCGCCGAACTGCACGTTGGCGCTGAGCACCGGCGTCTGGCAGGCGCCGGCATGCAGGCGGTCGATGAAGTTCTTGAGCTCGCTGTCGCCCTTGTCGAACTCGTGGTTGCCGAGCGTGAAGGCATCGAAGCAGACGGTGTTCATCAGCGCCGCGTCGGCCTCGCCGATTTCCCCCGCGCGGTTGAAGTACAGCGTGCCGGTCAGGGCGTCGCCGGCGTGCAGCTTGAGCACGTTGGGGCGGTCCTTGGCCAGTTCGTCGAAGGCCGTCTTGACGCGCGCGAAGCCGCCGGCCGGGACATCGACGCTGCTTCGTTCCTCGCCCACGCCGGTGCGCAGCTTGAGCGTCTTGGTCTTTTCGTCGAGGTTGGAATGGTGGTCGTTGATGTGCAGGATGGTCAGTTCGAGCGGCTGGCCGTCGTCGTCGCTACCACCACCACCGCCGCCAAGGCAGGCGGACAACAGGCCGGCGGACAGCAGTGCGATGCACAGGCGCCTGACGGGCACGGCCGGTACGAAATGGTGGACTCTGTTCAGCATGTGCGCTCTCCATTGGGCAGGATGCGCGCACTGTAAGCAAGCCAGATGGCAGCCAGATGACGCCGCGGCGCTTCAATCGTCCTTGTACGGCCCCGCACCCAGCCCGATCGGCGCCGGCGCGGCGGCAACGAGCTTGGAGAAGATGCGGGCGAAGTCTTCCTGCCCGCTGGCGTTGCGGGTGCCGCCCATCGGGTCGCGGCTGGCGGCGAAGCCGGCATCGGCGCGCGCCCAGTCCTCGGCGGTGAGATGCTTGATCAGCAGCGGGATGACTTCGCGCTCCTCGGTCATCATGTGGTTGCGGTAGAACTCGGCGTATTCGTCGAAGGCATCGCCGAAGGCCGCACAGCCGCCGGCCTCGCCCGCGCGGTAGCGCGCCAGCGCGGCTTCGAGCTTCTTGATGCGGGCGTCGGCCTCGGCATGCTCCCGCTCCAGATGGGCCAGCACTTCGGCGCCCTCCGGGGTACGCTCCTTCAGCGGCCCGAAGAGGAATTCGTCCTCCTTCGGATGGTGGCGCTTCTCCGGGTAGGCGTCGAGGTATTCGACCATTGCCTGCAGCAGCTTGTGGTCCGGTTCGAGCCGGCCTTCGCCGATCTCCTTGATCATGTACCGGATGGCATGGATGATCGCCGCCAGCGACTGGTGCTCATCCATCAATATACGCATCGCTTCCATCGGAATCTCCTTGGCCGGACGGCTCAGGTCGACAGCATGTCCTGGTGTTTGCCGAAGCCCAGATAGGCTTCTATGACGCGCGGGTCGTCGGCGAGCAGGTGGGCGGGGCCTTCCATCGCCACCTGGCCGGTCTCGAGCACGTAGGCGTAGTCGGCGACCTGCAGCGCGGCACGCGCGTTCTGCTCGACCAGCAGGATCGACACGCCGCGCCGGCGCAGCTCGGCGATGATGCGGAAGATCTCGCGCACGATCAGCGGCGCCAGCCCCAGGCTGGGCTCGTCGAGCATCAGCAGCTTGGGCTTGGCCATCAGCGCGCGGCCCACCGCGAGCATCTGGCGCTCGCCGCCGGACATGGTGCCGGCGGCCTGGTCGCGGCGCTCCTTCAGGCGCGGGAACAGCGCATAGACTTCTTCCAGCGTCTGCGCGTGGTCGCGCTTGCCCATGCGATAGCGCTGGAAGGCGCCGAGGACGAGGTTGTCCTCGACGCTCATCTCGCCGAACAGCTCGCGCTTCTCGGGCACCAGGTTCATGCCGCGCGCGACCATGCGCTCGACTTCGGGCACGACTTCGAGCGTGCCGTCGAAGGCGACCCTGCCCTTGGAGCCGAGCACGCCCATGATCGCCGACAGCATCGTCGTCTTGCCCGCGCCGTTGGGGCCGATCACGGTCACGATCTGGCCTTCGCCCACGGTCAGGCTGGCATTGGTGAGCGCCTCGACCTTGCCGTAGGACACGCACAGGTCCTTCACTTCCAGCACCGGCTGCGCGGCGCCGGCATTGCTGTGCACGGTCTCCGTCGTCATCGTTTCGCTCCTTTGCCCTGTGCTCATGGCTGCCGTACTCATTCCACACCGCCCAGGTAGGCTTCGAGCACCGCCGGGTTTTTCTGGATTTCGTCGGGCAGGCCTTCGGCGATCTTCTGGCCGAACTCCATCACCACGACGCGATCGACCAGGCCCATGACGAAGTCCATGTCGTGCTCGACGATCAGCGTCGCCATGCCCTCGGAACGCAGCTTGCGCAGCAGTTCGCCGAGCGCCTGCTTTTCCTTCAGGCGCAGGCCGGCGGCGGGCTCGTCGAGCAGCAGCAGGCAGGGGTCGGCGCACAGCGCGCGGGCGATCTCGAGGATGCGCTGCTGGCCGAGCGCGAGGCTGCCCGCTTCCTCGTACATGAAGTCCTTGAGGCCGACGCGTTCGATCTGCCAGGCCGCTTCCTTCAGGATGCGCGCTTCCTCGGCGCGGTCCAGGCGCCAGGCCGAACTGAGCACGCCCTTGCCGCTGCGCAGGTGGGCGCCGATGGCGACGTTCTCCAGCACGCTCATCGTCGGCAGCAGCTTGACGTGCTGGAAGCTGCGGCTCATGCCCATGCGGGCGATCTCGCGCGAGTCGTGGCCGGCCACCGGCTTGCCGAGGAACAGCACCTCGCCCGAGGTCGGCGTGTCGACGCCCGAGATCTGGTTGAACATCGTGCTCTTGCCGGCGCCGTTGGGGCCGATCAGGGCGAGGATCTCGCCCGCGCGCACTTCCAGGCTCATGTCGTTGTTGGCCACCAGGCCGCCGAACTTGCGCGTCACGTTCTTCGCCACCAGGATCGGCTCGCCCGCGGCCGGCAGCGTGCGGCGCGGCAGCGGCGCGGCGGCGTCGTCGATCTTCTTGCGCACCGCCGGCACCGGCACCAGCTTCTTCAGGATCGGCCACAGGCCTTCGCGCGCCCGGTGCAGCACCAGCACCATCAGGATGCCGAACACGATCATCTCGAAGTTGCCGCTGGCGCCGAGCAACTGCGGCAGCCAGTCCTGCAGCCACTGCTTGAGCACGGTGATGACGCCCGCGCCGACGATCGCGCCCCAGACGTAGCCGGCGCCGCCGAGCACCGCCATGAACAGGTACTCGATGCCGATGTGCACGCCGAACGGCGTCGGATTGACGAAGCGCTGCATGTGCGCGTACAGCCAGCCCGCGGCACAGGCGTGCAGCGCGGCGATGATGAAGATGATCATGCGCGCGCGCGAGGTATCCACGCCCATCGCCTCGGCCATCACCCGCCCGCCCTTCAGCGCACGGATGGCGCGGCCTTCGCGCGAATCGAGCAGGTTGTGCGTGGTCAGCATCGCCACCAGCAGGAAGGCCCAGATCAGGTAGTAGATCTCGCCGCCCTCGTCCAGCGTCCAGCCGAACAACTCGATCGGCGGAATGCCGGTGATGCCGGTGTGCCCGCCCAGGCTTTCCATGGTGCCGAACAGGAAGTACAGGCTGATGCCCCAGGCGATCGTGCCCAGCGGCAGGAAGTGGCCCGACAACTTCAGCGTCAGCGAGCCCAGGACCAGCGCCACGGTGGCGGTGATCAGCAGCCCGGCGACCAGCGTCAGCCACGGCGAGGCGCCCACCCACGCCAGCCAGCCCGGCAGTTCGGCGGCGGTGGTCAGCGCCGCGGTGGTGTAGGCGCCGAGGCCGACGAAGGCCGCCTGGCCGAAGCTGGTCAGCCCGCCCACGCCGGTCAGCAGCACTAGCCCGAGGGCGACCATCGCATACAGGCCGATGTAGTTCAGCAAGGTAATGTAGTAAGGGGACAGCACGGCCGGCAGCACCAGCAGCACGGCCAGGAAGCCCCCCAGCAGCAGACGGTCGGCGCTCATTCTTCTTCCTCCACGTGGTGCGTGCTCAGCGACCGCCACAACAGCACGGGAATGATCAGGGTGAAGACGATGACTTCCTTGTAGGCGCTGGCCCAGAACGAGGCGAAGGCTTCGAGCAGCCCCACCGCCAGCGCACCCAGTGCGGCCAGCGGGTAGCTGGCCAGGCCGCCGATGATGGCGGCGACGAAGCCCTTGAGCGCGATCAGGAAGCCGGTGTCGTAGTAGATGGTGGTGATCGGCGCGATCAGCACGCCCGACAGCGCGCCGATGAAGGCCGCCAGCAGGAAGGTGAGCTTGCCCGCCAGCGCCGGCGAGATGCCCATCAGCTGGGCGCCGACGCGGTTGATCGCGGTCGCGCGCAGCGCCTTGCCGTACAGCGTGCGCTCGAAGAACTGGTACAGCGCCACGATCAGCAGCGCCGACACCACCAGTACCCACAGCGTCTGGCCGGTGATCAGCAAGGGGCCGAGATCGAAGCTGGCTTCGCTGAAGGCGGGCGTGCGCTGGCCTTCGGCGCCGAAGAACAGCAGGCCGAGGCCGACCATGGCGATGTGCAGCGCCACCGACACGATCAGCAGGATCAGCACCGGCGCCGAGGCGATCGGCTGGTACATCAGGCGGTACATCATCGGCCCCATCGGCACGACGATGGCCAGCGTCAGCACGACGTGTGCGAACAAGGGCAGCGAGGCCACCGGCACCACGGCGAACAGCCCCGCCAGCGCCAGCGGATAGGCCAGGTTCCAGCCTGCCACGCCCAGCGCCTTGCGCGCCTGGCCGGACCGCAGCGCGGCGGCGCCGTCGAACAGGGTGACGAGCACGCCCATCGCCAGCAGCAGCCACACCGTGGCCGGCACGCTTCCGCCCTGCATCATCGCCAGCGTCAGCGCGCCATAGGCGACGAACTCGCCCTGCTGGATGAAGATCACCCGCGTGACCGCGAACACCAGCACCAGGGCCAGCGCCAGCAGCGCATAGATCGCGCCGTTGGTGATGCCGTCCTGGCCCAGGATCAGTGCAATTGAAATATCCATGGATAGGCTCCACCGGCCGCCGTCGGCGGCCAGTCGGGTTGGAAACGCCGTGCCCGCCGGGCGGCACGGGAAGGGGTGTGCGCATCGGCGCACCCCGCGTCCCGGGACTTGCGTGGCTTACTTGAGCAGCGACCAGGTACCGTTTCGGATCTCGATCATCACGCGCGAACGCTCGTCGAGGCCGAGGTGGTCGTCGGCGCTCATGCTGTAGATGCCGGTGGCGCCGGCTACTTCCTTGACGCTTTCGAGCGCGTCGCGCAGCGCGGCGCGGAACTCGGCGGTGCCCGGCTTGGCGGCCTTCAGCGCGTTCGGCGCAGCGGCCTCCAGCAGCACGCCGGCATCCCAGGCGTAGGCGCCGAAGCTCGACACCGTACCGGCGCCATTGGCGGCCTCGTACTTCTCGACATAGGCCAGCGCGCTGGCCCTGACCGGGTTGCTGTCGGGCAGGCTGCGCGCCATCTGCACCGGGCCGACCGGCAGCAGCGTGCCTTCGCAGTCCTTGCCACAGATGCGCAGGAAGTCATTGTTGGCGACGCCGTGGGTCTGGTACACCGGCCCCTTGTAGCCGCGCTCGCGCAGCGTCTTCTGCGGCAGCGCGGCGGGCGTGCCCGAACCGGCGATGAACACCGCGTCCGGCTTGGCCGACATCAGCTTCAACGCCTGGCCGGTGACCGAGGTATCTGCGGGGTTGAAGCGCTCGTTGGCGACGATGCGGATGCCGGCGCCTTCGGCGAGCTGCTTGAACTGCTCGTGCCAGCCTTCGCCATAGGCATTGGCGAAGCCGATGAAGGACACCGTCTTCACCTTGTTGGCGCTCATGTGCTCGATGATCGCCGAGGCCATCTGCTTGTCGTTCTGCGGGGTCTTGAAGATCCAGCGCTTCTTGTCATCCATCGGCGCGACGATGCGCGCCGAGGCCGCCATCGAGATCATCGGCGTCTGCGTCTCGGCGGCGACGTCGATCATCGCCAGCGAGGCCGGGCTGGTGGTCGAGCCGACCAGCACGTCGACCTTGTCCTCGGCCACCAGCTTGCGCGCGTTCTTGACCGCGGTGGTGGTGTCGGAGGCGTCGTCCAGCACGATGTAGCGCACCGGCTCGCCGCCGATGGTGGCCGGCAGCAGCGACACGGTGTTGCGCTCGGGAATGCCCAGAGAGGCCGCGGGGCCGGTCGCCGACAGCACGACACCGACCTTGATCTCGGCCTGGGCGGCGGTGGCGGCGAACGCGAGGCCGATGGTGGCCAGCAGGGTGCGACGTAGTTTCATGGTTTCTCCTCCGTTGTTGATGTAATCAGCCGGCCGGGCCCGATGGCCTCGTCCCGCCGCCCGGCCTGCAACACAGGGGCCGGCACACCTCGACCGCTTCAGCATGGCGCACACGAGGCCCCAATAAATTCTGAATAACGGAAGAGATTTCGTTTATTAGAAATGATACAAAACATCGCGTCAAGCTGAAATTTTGTATCGCTTGCCGCCTGCGCCACACGGCGGCGGCACGCACACGCGCCCGCACCGAACGGACGGAGGAAGGCCGACGCCGAACGGGCGGATACAGCGGGAGAAGGGAAAGCGGCAAAAGCAGCGGCACGCCCCGCCGGGGGAATGCGGCGCGGGCGGCGGCAAAGGACCAGGCACCCCGGGGGCCGGCCCCGGCGGCATGCCGGGTCAGTCCTGTGCCGGCGAGACGCCGAGCCGCCGCGAAAGATCGTCGGCCGCGCGCCGCAGCGCGGCGAGCGTGGCGCCGCCGGGCGACAGGTCCATCGAGCCTTCGACGCCGACGATGGCGATCGCCATCGTGATTTCGTTCTTGAAGTTGAACACCGGCGCGGCCGCCGCTTCGACGCCACGCGCGAAGTAGTCGCCGGTGAGGATCGCCAGCCCCGCGTCGCGCACCTGCGCCAGCAGCGCGCGCGCGTCGTCCATGCTGCGCACGCCGGCCGGCGTCCTGCCGCTGTCGAGCTCGCGCCCGATCAGCGCCTCGGTCTGGCGCTCGGGCAGCCAGGCGGCGAACACCCGCCCGCCGGCGGAGCGCAGCAGGCTGAGACTGGTGCCGGTGACGACATTGACGGTGATTGGGCGGCGCGGGCGCTCCCAGCGCACCACCACGGGCCCGCCCTCGCTCCACACCGACAGCGCCACCGTCTCGTTGGTGAGGTCGCGCAGGTCGTTGATCGCCAACAGGCCGAGCCGGATGCGGTCCACGCGGTCGAGCGCCACCAGGCCGAGGTTCAGCGCGAAGGGGCCGAGGTCGTAGCGCGAGGTCAGGCGGTCCTGCTCGACCAGGCCGCTGCGGATCAGGCTGACGAGGTAGCGGTGCGCCTTCGACGGCGGCATGCCGGCCGCCTGGGCGATGTCCTTGAGCATCATCGAGCGCCGTCCGGTGGCCATCGCGCGCAGGATGCTCATGCCCACCTCGAGCGATTGAACGCCGTGCTTCCCTTCGAGTTCGTCGTTCGCCGTACTCATCGCACTGTTCCTTATTGAAGAAATTGTTTATTTATATGTAACACAAACACAGGAGAGTACGCGTGATCAAGCCCGAACTGAAGGTTTACGCCATCGACGGCATCGTCCCCGTGGTCGACCCGAGCGCCTACGTCCACCCCTCGGCGATCCTGATCGGCGACGTCATCGTCGGCCCCGGCTGCTATGTCGGCCCCGGCGCCAGCCTGCGCGGCGATTTCGGCCGCCTGATCCTCGAACGCGGCGCGAACCTGCAGGACACCTGCGTCATGCACGGTTTTCCGGGCACCGACACGGTGGTGGAAGAAGACGGCCACATCGGCCACGGCGCCGTGCTGCACGGCTGCCGCATCCGGCGCAACGCGCTGATCGGCATGAACGCGGTGATCATGGACAACGTGGTGATCGGCGAGGAGGCCATCGTCGCCGCGTCGGCCTTCATCAAGGCCGGCGTCGAGATTCCGCCGCGCGTGCTCGTCGCCGGCGTACCGGCCAAGGTCATCCGCCCCCTGAGCGAGGACGAGATCCGCTGGAAGGGCCAGGGCACGGCCACCTACCAGGATCTGACGCGCCGCTGCCTGGAAAGCCTGTACGAAACCACGCCGCTGGCGGCGGTCGAGCCCGGGCGCAAGCGCATCGTGATGCCGGACGTCGTGCCGCTGGTCGAGGCCAAGAAACGCGAAGGCTGAGCCTCCACGCTGCCTGGGAAAGGCGCGCGCCGCTCAGCCCGGCAGGCCGAGCAGGTCGGTATCGCGGAAGCGTTCGTGCAGGCGCGCCGAAGCCTCGGGCACCGAACCATCGGCCAGCTGGAAGCAGGCATCGAGATGGCGCTCGGAGGCGGCCAGCAGGCGACGGTACAGTTCGCGGCACAGCAGGCGCGCCTTCTGCCCCGGCCAGTCGGGCGGCAGCAGCACGTCGGGCAGGGCGGGATCACGCAGCAGGAGGCGGCGATAGTCGTGGATCAACAGCACGCGCAGCAGGAAGGCGGTTTCGTCCGCAAGCTCGAAGCCGCCGTCGCGCAGCGACCCCAGCACCGGCTGGTAACGCGCGACGAAGGCGCGGTACATGTCCGCCAGGTGCTCGAGATCCCAGGCCGAATGCACCATCGCCGCGTCGCTCGCCGCCGTGCCGAGTGTCGCATCGGCCGCCATCAGGGGTTTCAGGCGGTCGAGCAGACCGCCCAGGCCCTCGGCCACGAGGGCGTCGAAGGCGGCGATGAGGTCGACGCTCGGGTGCACGAAGCAATCGTTGTTGAGCGAGCCGAAGCCATGCCAGACCAGCGCCTTGCGCAGGCGTTCGCGGTCCTTCGCGGCAAGCTCGCCGACGGTGACGATCAGGCGCCAGCGCCGGTCCCAGTGCGGCGTGGCCGCCGCATAGATCAGGCGCGAGGCTTCGTCGATGCGCTGCTCGCCCGACGGCGTCAGCAGGTAGTCGGTACGCCGCCCGGAACGCTCGCTCGCCAGCCACTCGTCGCGCACCAGGCGGAACACCGCCGTGCGCACCAGCCGCTCATTGAGCCCGAGCGGCTGCAGCAGGCGGATCAGGCTGCCGAGCCAGACGCGGCCGCCGCGCGGCACGACCGCATCCCCGAACACCGAAATGATCAGCGACCCCGCGTGCACACGGTCTTGACGACGAAAATCGTCGAGCAGCTGTTGCAGGGGACTGGACACGGCGTAGCGGAAGTCGTTGGCGTTCAAGGCCGCGAAGTCTAGCGGCTTCAGTGGCTTGCGCATAGATGGCATATCTCCGGCCAGCGCTTGCCAGGCCCCTGCTTCACGGCCCTTCATGCCGGCCCCCGCGCCGAAGCGCCGCGCCGGGCCAGCAGGGGCTGGAACCCCGGCTCCGGCACCGCCGGCTGCGCAATGGCTCGCCATAAAACGATACAAATAATAAAAATATTAGTACTTTTACGTATCATTTTTTGCGCTTCCGAACTTCATCCAAAAATTTTATAAATGACATAAAGATCGAATTTCAAGCCAATAAATACACTCAATATCATGTTAACAAACATATTTTGATCTGTGGAACACATTTTGAATAGAAGAAACAACGCCACATCAACACCTTTTCAACGATACGATTTCTTGACCTTCAATAATCAAATTTGTATCGTTTATAAAACAACCCGCCCGGAGAGAGACGCATGAGCCACCCCCTTCTTGAAAAGCACCGCGACACCCTGGACAGCGCCCTGAACGCGATCGCGACGCGTGGCTACTGGACGCCTTTCCCGGAAATGCCCAGCCCCAAGCTCTATGGCGAAACCGCGCCCGACGACGGCAAGCGCGCCTTCGAGTCCCACCTGGGCAAGCCCTTCGAACTGGAGCAGCCCGGCCAGGCCGGCTGGCTCGGCAAGGAAGCCTCACCCTATGGCGCCGCGCTCGGCGTCAGCTACCCGGTGTGCGAACCCAAAGCCCTGATCGCTGCCGGCACCGAAGCCATGAAGGGCTGGCAGGCCATCGGCGCCGCCGGCCGCACCGGCGTCTGTCTCGAGATTCTCGCCCGCCTCAACGCCCAGAGCTTCGAGATCGCCCATGCGGTGATGATGACCACCGGCCAGGGCTGGATGATGGCCTTCCAGGCCGGCGGCCCGCACGCGCAGGACCGCGGCCTGGAGGCCGTCGCCTACGCCTGGCGCGAGCAAAGCTTCGTGCCGGCCGAGTCCAACTGGGAGAAGCCGCAGGGCAAGAACCCGCCGCTGGCCATGAAGAAGCACTACCAGATCGTCGGCCGCGGCGTCGGCCTGGTAATCGGCTGCGGCACCTTCCCGACCTGGAACACCTACCCCGGCCTGTTCGCCGCGCTCGCCACCGGCAACGCGGTCATCGTCAAGCCGCACAGCAACGCCATCCTGCCGGCGGCGATCACCGTGCGCACGATCCGCGCCGTGCTCGCCGAAAACGGCCTCTCGCCCGACCTCGTCACGCTGTGCGTCGCCCCCCAGCGCGCCGCCACGCAGGCGCTGGCCACCCATCCGGCGGTGAAGTCCATCGACTTCACCGGCAGCAACGTGTTCGGCCAGTGGCTGATCGACAACTGCCGCCAGGCCCAGGTGTATGCCGAGCTGGCCGGCGTCAACAACATCGTCATCGACTCCACCGACGCCTACAAGGCGATGCTGGGCAACCTCGCGTTCACGCTGTCGCTGTACTCCGGGCAGATGTGCACCACCTCGCAGGCGATCTTCGTGCCGGCCGGCGGCATCGACACCGACGACGGCCACAAATCCTACGACGAGGTCTGCGCCGACTTGGCGAAGTCGGTCGAGCGCTTCCTGGCCAAACCCGAAGTCGCCCACGCCGTGCTCGGCGCGATCCAGTCCGCCGACACCGCCGAGCGCATCGACATCGCCAACGGCGGCGAACTCGGCCGCGTCGTGCTCGCCTCGCAGCGCCTCGACAACCCCGACTTCCCCGCCGCCACGGTGCGCACCCCGGTGCTGCTGGCCTGCGACGCCGGCGACGAGAAGGCCTACATGGAAGAGCGCTTCGGCCCGATCAGCTTCATCGTCAAGGTCGCCGACACCGCCGCCGCGATCGCCCTGTCCGAGCGTGTCGTCAGCACCCACGGCGCACTCACCGTCGGCCTCTATTCGACGAGGCAGGACGTCATCGACGCCATGACCGAAGCCACCTGGCGCAGCAAGGTCGCGCTGTCGATCAACCTCACCAGCGGCGTGTTCGTGAACCAGTCGGCGGCCTTCTCCGACTACCACGGCACCGGCGGCAACCCGGCAGCCAACGCCGCGTACTCGGATTCGGCCTTCGTCGCCAACCGCTTCCGTGTCGTCCAGCGCCGCTACCACGTTTGAACGCATGCATGAATCTACTGCGCCCGCCCAGGCCGGTCCTGCGATGCTCGCCGTACATGAGTACGGCTGCGCTTCTCGAACCGGCCAGAACGGGCTCGCTACGATTTCTGCACGCGTTCCGGAGAGATGAATGAAGTTCGACAACATCCTGTTCGAGATCACCGACGGCATCGCCCGCCTGACGCTGAACCGCCCGGACAAGCTCAACAGCTTCACCGGCGCCATGCACGCCGAGCTGCGCGATGCGCTCGACGCCATCCAGGCCGACGCCGCGGTGCGCGTGCTGGTCATCACCGGCGCCGGCCGCGCCTTCTGCGCCGGCCAGGACCTGGCCGACCCCGACATGGCGGCGCTGCCCGACGGCCGCCTGCCGGACATCGGCAACGTCGTCGAACGCAACTACAAGCCGCTGGTGGTGCGCCTGCAGAACCTGCGCGTGCCGACCATCGCCGCGGTCAACGGCATCGCCGCCGGCGCCGGCGCCAGCGTGGCGCTGGCCTGCGACCTGGTGCTGGCAGCGCGCTCAGCCTCCTTCCTGCAGGCCTTCAGCAAGATCGGCCTGGTGCCCGACACCGGCGGCACCTGGTTGCTGCCGCAACGCGTCGGCATGGCGCGCGCGATGGGCCTGGCCCTGCTCGCCGACAAGCTGCCCGCCGACAAGGCCGTCGACTGGGGCCTGATCTGGGCCGCCTACGACGACGCCGAATTCGCCGCCAGGGTCGATGCGCTGGCCGCACAGCTCGCCGCGATGCCGACCAAGGCGCTGGTGCGCACCCGCCAGGCCATGCACGCCGCACCGGGCCACACGTTGGAACAGCAACTGTCCTTCGAAGGCGGCTTCATGCGCGAGCTCGGCTGGAGCCGCGACTACGCCGAGGGCATCGCCGCCTTCATGGAAAAGCGCGCGCCGCGCTTCACCGGGGAATGAGCGTGACGGACACCCAACACACCCCGCCGCGCGCCACCGCGCTCGATGCCTCTGCCGTCGTCGCCGTGGTCGGCGCCGGCGCCATGGGCGCGGGCATCGCCCAGATCGCGGCGGTGGCCGGCCATGCCGTGACGCTGCTCGACAGCCGCGCAGGCGCCGCCGCCGCGGCCATCGACGGCATCCGCGCGCAGTACCGCAAGCTGGCCGACAAGGGCCGCATGACGGCCGAGGCCGCCGAGGCCGCCGGCCGGCGCCTGAGCGCCGCCGCCGGGCTCGCCGAACTGGCCGGCGCAGCGCTGGTGGTCGAGGCCATCGTCGAGAACCTGGAGGCGAAGCAAGCGCTGTACCGCGAACTGGAAGGCATCGTCAGCGACGGCTGTATCTTCGGCACGAACACCTCGTCGATCTCGGTGACCGCGATCGGCGCGGCGCTGAAGCGCCCCGAGCGCCTCGCCGGCCTGCACTTCTTCAACCCCGCGCCGCTGATGGCGCTGGTCGAGGTCGTGTCCGGCCTCGCCACCGACAGGACGGTGGCCGACACCCTGTTCGCCACCGCCGCGGCCTGGGGCAAGACGCCGGTGCATGCGCGCTCCACGCCGGGCTTCATCGTCAACCGCGTCGCCCGCCCCTATTACGCCGAGGCGCTGCGCGTGCTCAACGAAGGCGGCGCCGACTGCGCCACCCTGGATGCGCTGATGCGCGACTGCGGCGGCTTCCGCATGGGGCCGTTCGAGCTGATGGACATGATCGGCCACGACGTCAATTTCGCCGTCACCCGCTCGGTGTGGAACGCCTTCTACAACGACCCGCGCTTCACGCCCTCGCTGATCCAGCAGGAACTGGTCGATGCCGGCTTTTACGGCCGCAAGAACGGACGCGGCTTCTTCGACTACCGCGACGGCGCCGTCCGCCCCGCGCCGCGCGAAGCGGTGGCGCAGGCCACGCCGACCGACATCGTGCTGCACGGCCAGTCGGCCGCCGCGCACGCGCTGGCCGACCGCCTGTTCGAGCGCGGCATCGCCTGCACCTGGAGCGACGGCAAGGACGGCCAAGGTGACGACGGCCGCATTGCCGAAGCCGGCGGCGCGGTGCTGTTCGTCACCGACGGCCGCAGCGCCACCCAGCGCGCCGCCGACCTGGGCATCGCCAACGTGGTGCTGATCGACGCCGCGCTCGACCACGCCAGCGCGACGCGCATCGCCGTCGGCGCCGCGATCAACGCCTGGGCGCCGGCCATCGGCGCCGCCATCGGCCTGCTGCAGGCGGCCGGCTTCGCAGTCTCGCGCCTGAACGACATCCCCGGCCTGATGGTGATGCGCACCATCGCCATGCTCGCCAACGAGGCTGCGGATGCGGTCAATCAGGGCGTGTGCGACGCGCGCGGCGCCGACGCGGCGATGCGCCTGGGCGTCAATTACCCGCGCGGGCCGCTCGAATGGGCCGACCGCATCGGCCTGCCGGCGGTGCGCGACGTGCTCGCTAACCTCGCCCGCTTCTATGGCGAAGACCGCTACCGCGTCTCGCCGCTGATCCAGCAACACGTCTTCGCCGGAAAGAACATCCATGACTGAAGCCCGCTCCCTCCCCACCGATCCGCAGGCGCTCGCCGAAGCCGTCGCTGCCGCCATGTGGTCGCGCGACCGCGCCGCCCAGGCGCTCGGCATGCGCATCGACAGCGTCGGCCCCGGCCGCGCCACGCTGAGCATGCCGGTGCGCGGCGACATGGTGAACGGCCACCACATCTGCCACGGCGGGCTGATCTTCACGCTCGCCGACACCGCCTTCGCCTACGCCTGCAACGCCTACAACCGCAACACCGTCGCCTCGGCCTGCAGCATCGATTTCATCGCCCCCGGCAAGGAAGGCGACACGCTGAGCGCCGAAGCCGTGGAGCGCACGCTGTCGGGCCGCACCGGCGTCTATGACATCACCGTGCGCGACGGCGCCGGCGGCATCGTCGCCCTGTTCCGCGGCAAGAGCCACCGCATCGCCGGCGACGTCATCCCCAACCCCGGCGGCGAACGGCAGTCCTGAGCCGGGACACGCCACAAGACAGAGAAAGAGAGGAGAGAACACCATGCCCGTGAAAAGCCCCCGCCCCGGCGATCTCGACCCCATCGAAACCGCCAGCCGCGACGAGATCGGCGCGCTGCAGCTGCAGCGCCTGCAGTGGTCGGTGCGCCACACCTACGACAACGTCGAACCCTACCGCCGCAAGTGCGAGGAACAGGGCGTGCATCCGGACGACCTGAAGTCGCTCGCGGACCTCGCCAGATTCCCTTTCATGACCAAGGCCGACCTGCGCGACAACTACCCCTTCGGCCTGTTCGCCGTGCCGCGCGACAAGGTCGCCCGCCTGCACGCGTCGAGCGGCACCACCGGCAAGTCGGTGGTGGTGGGCTACACCCGCAACGACATCGACAACTGGGCCGAGGTCGTCGCCCGCTCGCTGCGCGCGGCCGGTGTGCGCGCCGGCGACATGGTGCACAACGCCTACGGCTACGGCATGTTCACCGGCGGCCTCGGCGCCCACTACGGCATCGAGCGCGCCGGCTGCACCGCGGTGCCGATGTCCGGCGGACAGACCGAGAAGCAGGTCCAGCAGATCATGGACTTCCGCCCCGACGCGATCATGGTCACGCCGTCCTACTCACTGGTGATCGCCGAGGAATTCGAGCGCCTGAAAATCGCGCCGGAGGACATCTCGCTGAAGGTCGGCATCTTCGGCGCCGAGCCGTGGGGCGAGGGCATGCGCGGCGAGATCGAGAACAAGCTCGGCATCGACGCCATCGACATCTACGGCCTGACCGAGGTCATGGGCCCGGGCGTGGCCTGCGAATGCATCGAGACCAAGGACGGCCCGGTAATCTGGGAAGACCACTTCTACCCCGAGATCATCGACCCCGAAACCGGCGCAGTACTGCCCGACGGCGAGGAAGGCGAACTGGTGTTCACCTCGCTGACCAAGGAAGCCTTCCCGGTCATCCGCTACCGCACGCGCGACCTCACCCGCCTGCTGCCGCCCACCGCGCGCGCCTTCCGCCGCATCGGCAAGATCACCGGCCGTTCGGACGACATGCTGATCGTGCGCGGCGTGAACGTGTTCCCGACCCAGATCGAGGAGCAGATCCTGCGCGACAAGCGCCTGTCCGGCAACTACCAGATCGTGCTGACCCGCGACGGCCACCTCGACAACGTCGAAGTGCGCTGCGAAGTCCAGCGCGAACTGTCGGGCACGCTCAGCCGCAACGACGTCGAAACCATCGCCCGCACGCTGCAGCAGCACATCAAGACCATCATCGGCATCACCACCAAGGTGAACGTGATGGAATTCGACACCATCCCGCGCACGCTGACCGGCAAGGCCCGCCGCGTCATCGACCAGCGTCCGAAGCAACTGTGAGGAGCGCCGCGATGACGCAAACCCAAGTGACCCAAGCCTACATCTGCGACGCCATCCGCACCCCCATCGGCCGCTACGGCGGCACGCTGGCGGCGGTGCGCGCCGACGACCTCGGCGCCGTGCCGCTGAGGGCGCTGATGGCGCGCAACCCGGACGTCGACTGGAGCGCGGTGGACGACATCATCTACGGCTGCGCCAACCAGGCCGGCGAGGACAACCGCAACGTCGCGCGCATGTCCGGCCTGCTCGCCGGGCTGCCGGTCGAGGTGCCCGGCACCACCGTCAACCGCCTGTGCGGCTCGGGCATGGACGCGGTCGGCCTGGCCGCGCGCTCGATCAAGGCCGGCGAGACCGGGCTGATGATCGCCGGCGGCGTCGAGAGCATGTCACGCGCGCCCTTCGTCATGGGCAAGGCCGAAAGCGCCTTCTCGCGCAGCGCCGCGATCCACGACACCACCATCGGCTGGCGCTTCATCAACCCGCTGATGAAGAAGCTGTACGACACCCACTCGATGCCGCAGACGGCGGACAACGTCGCCGCGGACTTCGGCATCTCACGCGCCGACCAGGACGCCTTCGCGCTGCGCTCGCAGCAGCGCTGGGCCGCCGCGCACGCCGCCGGCCGCTTCACGAACGAACTGGTGCCGGTCGAAATCCTGCGCAAGAAGGGCGAGCCCGTCGTGTTCGACACCGACGAGCATCCCCGCCCCGACACCACGCTGGAAACGCTGTCCAAGCTGAAAGGCGTCAACGGCCCCGAGCTGAGCGTCACCGCCGGCAACGCCTCGGGCGTCAATGACGGCGCCTGCGCGTTGCTGCTGGCCTCGCAAGCCGCCGCCGCGCGCCACGGCCTGAAGCCGCGCGCCCGCGTCGTCGGCATGGCCACCGCCGGCGTCGCGCCGCGCATCATGGGCTTCGGCCCGGCGCCGGCGGTGCGCAAGGTGCTGGCGCAGACGGGCCTGACGCTGGCGCAGATGGACGTCATCGAGCTCAACGAGGCCTTTGCCGCGCAGGCGCTCGCCGTGCTGCGCGAGCTCGGCCTCGCCGACGACGAAGCCCGCGTCAACCCCAACGGCGGCGCCATCGCCATGGGCCACCCGCTGGGCATGAGCGGCGCGCGCCTGGTGAGCACCGCGCTGTGCGAGCTGGAACGCCGCAATGGCCGCTACGCGCTGTGCACGATGTGCATCGGCGTCGGCCAGGGCATCGCCCTCATCATCGAGCGCGTGTGACGCGGGGCCAGGCCATGAGCTACGACACCCTCGACATCGAACGGCGCGGCGCCATCGCCACGATCTGGATGGACCGCCCCGACGTGTTCAACGCCTTCAACGAACAGTTGATCGCCGAACTCGACGACGCCTGCCGCGCGCTCGACACCGACGCAGCGGTGCGCGTGGTCGTCCTCGGCGGCCGCGGCCGGCACTTTTCCGCCGGCGCCGACCTCCACTGGATGCGCCGCGCCGCCGACAGCAGCGAACAGGACAACCTCGCCGACTCGCGCCGCTTCGCCGCCATGCTGCGCCGCCTGGCGAACCTGTCCAAGCCGACCATCGCCCGCGTGCAGGGCGCCGCGCTCGGCGGCGGCACCGGGCTGGCCGCCGCCTGCGACATGGCGATCGCCGCCGACGATGCCAGCTTCGCGACCTCGGAAGCGCGCTTCGGCATCATCCCCGCGGTGATCAGCCCCTATGTACTGCGCGCGATCGGCCCGCGCCACGCGCTGCGCTACTTCCAGAGCGCCGAACGCTTCGGCGCCGCCGAGGCGAAGGCGATCGGCCTGGTCGGCGAAGTCGTCGCCCTCGACCAGCTCGACGCCGCCGTCGGCCGCCTGGCGCAGGCACTGCTGGCCTGCGGGCCGCAGGCCCAGTTCGCCGCCAAGGAACTGATCGCCGCCATCGGCGGGCGCCGCATCGACGACGCCGTCGGCGAGGAAACCGCCACCCGCATTGCCCGCCAGCGCGCCACCGCCGAAGCCCGCGAAGGTTTCGCGGCCTTCTTCGAGAAGCGCCCGCCGGCATGGACGGCGACATGAATCTCCGCCGCGCAGCGTGCGTGGCGGGTGTTTGAGGAGGAGACGGGCCGGTTCAGCGGTCCGCGTTCTGCTCCGGCCTGTCCGGAGCGGTGTTTGCCAGGAGGAAACACATGTATACCCAAGCAATGGACATTCCGGACGAATCCGGAAACCCCGGCGGCAAGAAACTCAGCGTCGTGTCCGCGCCGCAGAGCGAGCAGGAAGCCGCGTTCGAGGCCCGCATCGACGCCGACGGCCGCATCGAGCCGCAGGACTGGATGCCCGAGGCCTACCGCAAGACCCTGGTGCGCCAGATCAGCCAGCACGCCCACAGCGAAGTCGTCGGCATGCTGCCCGAAGGCAACTGGATCTCGCGCGCGCCCAGCCTGAAGCGCAAGGCGATCCTGATCGCCAAGGTGCAAGACGAGGGCGGCCACGGCCTCTACCTGTATTCCGCCGCCGAAACCCTGGGCACCGGCCGCGACGAGATGATCGCCGGGCTGCTCTCCGGCCGCGCCAAGTACAGCTCGATCTTCAACTACCCGACGCTGAACTGGGCCGACGTCGGCGTGATCGGCTGGCTGGTCGACGGCGCCGCGATCATGAACCAGATCCCGCTGTGCCGCTGCTCCTACGGCCCCTATGCGCGCGCCATGATCCGCGTGTGCAAGGAAGAATCCTTCCACCAGCGCCAGGGCTACGAAGCCCTGCTGGTGATGATGAAGGGCACCGAGGCGCAGCGCCGCATGGTGCAGGACGCGGTCGACCGCCTGTGGTGGAAGTGCCTGGCGATGTTCGGGCCGCCGGACGCCGACAGCCCGCACAGCGCGCAAGGCATGCGCTGGGGCATCAAGCGCGTCAGCAACGACGAATTGCGCCAGAAGTTCATCGACGCCACCGTGCCGCAGGCCAAGGTGCTGGGCGTGACCCTGCCCGACCCCGATCTGAAGTGGAACGAGGCCCGCGGCCACCACGACTACGGCCAGATCGACTGGCAGGAATTCTGGAACACCGTCGAAGGCAACGGCCCCTGCAACAAGGAACGCCTGGCCACCCGGGTCAAGGCACACGAGGACGGCCGCTGGGTCCGCGAAGCGGCCCTGGCCCACGCACGCAAACAACAAGCACGCGCAAGCAAGGAGGCAGCATGAACACCCCCGCACTGAAGGATTGGCCGCTCTGGGAAGTCTTCGTCCGCAGCAAGCAGGGCCTCGAACACAAGCACTGTGGCAGCCTGCACGCGGCCGACGCGGCCCAGGCACTGCACATGGCGCGCGACGTCTACACCCGCCGCCAGGAAGGCGTCAGCATCTGGGTCGTGCCCTCGGTCTCGATCACCGCCAGCAACCCCGACGACAAGGGCGAGCTGTTCGACCCCGCCGCCGACAAGATCTACCGCCATCCGACCTTCTACGAAATCCCGGACGAAGTGGGGCACATGTGATGAGCACGGCACCCAACGACTACCTGCTGCACCTGGCGGACAACGCGGTCGTGCTCGGCCAGCGCGACGCCGAGTGGTGCGGCCACGGCCCGATCCTGGAAGAAGACCTCGCGCTCGCCAATGTCAGCCTCGACCTGATCGGCCAGGCCCGCCTGCTGTACCAGCTCGCCGCCGCGCGCAGCGGCGGCGGCGCCACCGAGGATTCGCTGGCCTACTTCCGCGACGACACCGCATTCCGCAACTACACCCTGCTGGAGCTGCCCAACCACGGTGCGCTGGTCGGCTATGCCGCGTCGGACCGCGACTACGCCACCACCATCGTGCGCAACTTCCTGTACAGCGCGCTGATGGTGCTGCTGTGGGACGCGCTGCAGAAGTCGCCCGACGCCGACCTGGCCGCGATCGCCGCCAAGTCGCTGAAGGAAGCGCGCTACCACCTGCACCATGCCGCCGACTGGGTGGTGAAGTTCGGCGACGGCACGGAGGAATCGCACGCCCGCGCCCAGGCCGCGCTCGACCACCTGTTCCCCTACACGGAAGAGTTCTGGACGCCGAGCGCCGCCGAGGATGCCGCCATCGCCAGCGGCGCGGCGGTCGACGTGCGCACGCTGCGCGCGGCCTGGGACGCCATCGTCGCCGACACTCTGGCCGAAGCCACGCTGAAGCGGCCCGAAGTGCGCGGCTACGTGCCGGAAGGCAAGCAGGGACGCCACTCCGAACACCTGAGCTACCTGCTGGGCGAGATGCAGGGCCTGGCCCGCGCCCACCCGGACGGCACCTGGTAAGGCGGACGGCCATGCACGCCACGATCGACGACATCTGGTCCGCCCTCGACCACCTGACCGACCCGGAGATCCCGGTGGTCACGCTGCGCGAGCTGGGCATCCTGCGCGACATCCGCGAAACCGCCGACGGCATCGAGGTGGTCATCACCCCGACCTACAGCGGCTGCCCGGCGATGGGCCAGATCGAGGACGACGTGCGTGCGAGCCTGCGGCAGGCCGGCATCGAGGCGCGCGTGGTGACGCAGCTCGCGCCGGCCTGGACCACCGACTGGATGAGCGACGAAGCCAAGGCCAAGCTGCGCGCCTACGGCATCGCGCCGCCGCACACCACCCCCAGCGACACCAGCGTGATCAGGTTCGTGCGCCGCGCCGACACCCGGCCGGTGGCCTGTCCGCAGTGCGGCTCGACCAACACCACCCTGAGCTCGCAGTTCGGCTCCACCGCATGCAAGGCGCTGTACAAGTGCCTCGACTGCCAGGAGCCCTTCGACTACTTCAAGCCCTACTGACTTCAACCTTACTCATGCCGGAGCCAAACGCCATGTCAGCACTCCGTTTCCAAGAACTCGCCGTCAAGCGCGTGAGCCCCGAGGCCGCCGGCGCCGTGGCGATCACCTTCGACATCCCCGCCGCCGAGCGCGAGCGCTTCGCCTTCGAGCCGGGCCAGTTCCTGACCCTGCGCGCCACCATCGACGGCCAGGACGTGCGCCGCAACTACTCGATCAGCAGCCCGCGCAGCCGCCTCGCCCGGGACGGCGAAGTCGAGATCGGCATCCGTCCGGTCGAGGGCGGCCTGTTCTCCAACTGGGCCGCGCGGGCCATCAAGGCCGGCGACACCCTCAAGGTGATGCCGCCGGACGGCCGCTTCGTGATCAGGAAGAAGCGCGCCCTGCACCGCGTCGGCTTCGCCGCCGGCTCGGGCATCACGCCGATCCTGTCGATCGCCGCGAGCACGCTCGAAGAGCAGCCGGACGCCAAGTTCACGCTGATCTACGGCAACCGCCGGATGTCCACGGTGATGTTCAACGAGGCCCTGCAGGACCTCAAGGACCGCTACCGCGACCGCCTGACCATGATCCACGTGCTGTCGCGCCAGGCGCAGGAAGTCGATCTGCTGCAAGGCCGCATCGACGGCGACAAGGTACGCGCCATCATCGCCGCGCTGCTGCCGGTGGGCAGCATGGACGAGGTCTTCATCTGCGGCCCCGACGCCATGATCACCGACACCGAAAGCGCGCTGGTCGAGGCCGGCGTGCCCGCCGACCGCATCCGCACCGAGCGCTTCACTGCCAACCTGCCCGCCGGCGCCCAGCCGGTCGGCACCTCCAGCAGCGCCGAGGCCGCCGCCACCGCAACCAAGGACATCACGATGACCCTGGTCCTCGACGGCAAGGAGCACGAGATCGCCATCGGCCCCGACGAGCACCTGCTCGACGCCGCGCTCAACGCCGGCCTCGACCTGCCCTTCTCGTGCAAGGCCGGCGTCTGTTGCACCTGCCGCGCCAAGGTGCAGGAAGGCGAAGTCGTCATGGACAAGAACTTCACGCTCGAAGCGCCCGAGGTCGCACAGGGCTTCGTGCTGAGCTGCCAGGCCCGCGCCACCACCAAGCAATTGCGGATCAGCTTCGACGAACGCTGAACGATCGCGCGCGCACTGCGCGCTGCAGTTTGCTCCACCTCACTCCACGGCCGTTTCGACGGCCGTTTTTTTGGGAACCACGCGGCGAACACTGACGAGAGCAAGTGCCATCGCCGCCAGTGCAGCCACCAGCAGGAAACCCAGCCACGCATGTGCGCCAACCGGGGCCAGAGCACCGGCCAGCGGCGTGGCAAGCGAACCCAATATGTGCGTGCCGGCCCCCAGCAGCGCGGCGGTCGCGCCCAGCGCCCGCTCCTGCGAGGCCATCGCAATCGACATCAGTGGCGGTTCGGCCATGCCCAGGCCGAACATCGCGATGAACAACCCCGGGACGATGCCGTAAAGCCCGGCACCCGCCAGCGCGGCCAGCAAGGCCAATGCCGCGCCGCTGCCCATGATGGCGACCCCGAGCAGCGCCAGCAGCCCCGCCGGGCGTGTGCGGGCCAGGCGGCTGCTCCCCATGGCGCCCAGCATCATCGCGGCGCCGGTGCCGCCAAACACAAAGCCGAAGACGTCCGAACGCAAGCCGTAGCCGGTCTGGTACACATAGGACGCACCACCGACATAGCCGAACAGAAAGAAAAACACGGCGCTCAAGGCCAGAGCCGGAACGATGAACCGAGGATCGGCCAGCAGATGCCAGTAGGTGCGGAACACACCATCCAGCTTGAGTGGCACGCGCTTTTCTTCGATCAGTGTTTCCGGCAGGTTGACGCTCGAGTTCGCCAAAGCCAGCGCACCGACGATGGCCAGCGCCAGCATCACCGCGCGCCAGCCGAATTGCATGTCGATGACCCCACCGACCGCCGGCGCGAGGATCGGGGCGGCGCCCTGGATGGTCACGAGCAGGGCGAAGAGTTGAGTGGCACGGGCACCGCTGGCGAGGTCGCGCACCGAACTCATCGCCGTGACCAGCACCAGCGCGGCGGACAACCCCTGGAAAAAGCGGGCGGACAGCATCGTGTCCATCGACGTGCTGACGGCCGCCCACAACGAGGCCAGGATGAACACCAGCAGGCCCGCCATCAGCGGACGCCGGCGCCCCAGCGCGTCGATCACCGGCCCGAACACGAGTTGCCCCGCGCCCATCGCCAGCAGGAACACCGTCAACGTCAACTGCATGGTGGCGTAGTCGGTATTCAGGTCTTGTGTCATCCGGGGCATGGCCGCCAGATACATGTCGATGGCCGAAGGCCCCAGGATGGTGATGAGGGCCAGGGATGCGGCGGTTTTCATCCCGGCCGCTTGCTGTTGGGTATCCATGGTCATGAACGACGCTCGCCTGCACGATGCACTTCCAGCACATGAGAGGAAATTCACATACGCTGCGCATGTCTCTTTTAATCATAATTGACATACATTTCGTACGTCAATTAACATCCGCGGCGTATGTTATTTCGACAAAGGAAGCCGTGATGCAGCCGCAACGCCGTACCCGCGCTGAAATGATTGAAGAAACCCGCGCCAAACTGGTGGCGGCGGCCCGAATCGCATTCGCCAGCCAAGGCTTCGCCCACACTTCGATGGACGACTTCACCGCTGCGGCCGGCCTGACGCGGGGGGCGCTCTATCACCACTTCGGCAACAAGGAAGGGCTGTTGCTGGCAGTCATCGAGCAGATCGAGGCCGAGGTTGGAGATCACCTGCAAGCCGTCTCGGACGCGGCCCCCTCCCCCTGGGAAGGCTTCCGCCGCCGCTGTCGCACCTACCTGGAACTGGCGCTTGAGCCGGAGATCCGCCGGATCATCCTGCAGGACGCGCGCGCCATCTTCGGCGACGTTCCGCAAGCCGCGCAGTCAGTGGGCATCGCCGCGCTGCAGACCTCGCTCGACGGACTGATTGCCGAAGGCGTCGTCGCTCCGCTGCATACCAACGTGACGGCCCGAATGATCTACGGCGCAGTCACGGAAGCCTCCTTCTGGATCGCCGAACCGGAGGGCGACCAGGAAGCGCGTCTGGAGCAGGCACTCGAAGGCCTGGAACGCCTGTTGGGCGGCCTGCTCATCCACTGACCGCCCGCGTCCATCACTTTCCCGGGAGATACACCATGCAATGGCGCAATACGGCAGGCCGTTTCGGCATCTTCGCCAAGTTCTTTCATTGGACGAGCGCAGCCGCGTTCATCGCGGCCTACATCGTCGTCTACTACGTGATCTGGTTCATGGACGACACCTCGCCGGAATCCTGGCCGGTGCTCAACATCCATTGGGCGCTGGGCCTGCTGGTCGGCTTCCTGGTGCTGCCACGGCTGCTGTGGCGGCTGCTCGACGTGCAGCCCGCAGACCCGCCCGGTTCGGCGCTGGAGCACCGGCTCGCGCACGCGGCGCACTGGGGGCTGTACGGCCTGCTGATCGTGATGCCGCTGACCGGTTATCTCGGTACCGGCGCGCCCACCGATTTCGGGCCGTTCAGCGTGACCGCGTTCAACGAGACCGCCGCGTTCTCCTCGATCAGCCATGCCTTCGACTTAAGTTGGGAAGCCTTCGAGGAGCCGGTCGATGCCGTCCATCACTTCCTCGGCAAATGGGTGGCCTGGGTCGTCGTTGGCCTGCATGTGGCTGCGGCGCTGTTCCATCATCGGGTGCGCCGCGACGACGTGCTGGTGCGCATGCTGCCGTGGTCGCGCCCATCGAAGACCACATGACGGCAGACGGATACGCCGGCCCACACTGGGCCTTGCGGCGCTGATCGATCTCCGGCGGGCAGGCCCTGTCGCCGACATGAGGGCCTCCCACAGCAGGCGCGAAGCACGGATGGGAACGCCCCATTCATTGGCTGGATACGGTGCTGAACTACCGCCTGATACTCAGCAAGCCGACGATGCGTTCTCCCGCCCCGTCGACATGTCGCGGGAGATTGCGCCAGTCCTCGCTGCCTTGCCGGGTCCGGCAGCACAAACGGGGCAAGCGCTCGATATGATACAAATCATTTAATTTATTGCTTATGATTGGTATCAAATAAGCCTCATCCCCGCCACGCCGACCATGACCAGCCCACACGCTCTCAGTACCGCCTTCGATCCAGGCTCGATCGCCGTCATCGGCGCTTCCGACACGCCCGGCTCGGTGGGCCGGATCATCTTTCGCAACCTGCTCGACGGCGGCTACCGCGGCACGCTGCACGCCGTCAATCCGAAATACGACAGTCTCCAGGGCCACCCCTGCCTGCGCGCGATCGAGGACATCGGCCGCCCGGTCGACCTGGCCATCATCGCCACGCCGGCGCGCATGCTGCACAACGTCATCGCGCAGTGCGGACGCGGCGGCGTGCGCAATGCCGTCATCGTCGGCGCCGCCGGGCACACGCTCGAACGCCGCATCGTCGAGACCGCGCGCGAAACCGGGCTGCGCCTGCTCGGCCCGGGCAGCCTGGGCATCGCGCGGCCGGGCAGTGGGCTCAATGCCGCGCTCACGCGCATCGCCGTCAAGCCGGGCGAAATCGCGCTGGTGTCCCAATCCGGCGCGATGTGCTCGGTGGTACTCGACTGGGCGCTGACCAACGACGTCGGCTTTTCGTCGGTGATCTCGCTCGGCGGCACCGTAGATATCGACTTCGGCGAAACCCTGGAGTACCTGATCCACGATTCCCGCACGCGCTACATCCTGCTGTACGTGGATCGGGTGCACGACGCCCGCCACTTCATGAGCGCGCTGCGCTCGGCCGCGCGCATCAAGCCGATCATCCTGCTCAAGGCAGGCCGTCACGGCGACGGCCTGCACGCGGCCGGCACCGACCGCGTGTTCGACGCCGCCATGCGTCGCGCCGGCGTGGTGCGCGTGCAGAACATCGACCAGCTCTTCTTCGCCACCAAGGCGCTGTCCTGCGGCTTTCAGCCACGCGAGGACAGCCTGGCCATCGTCTCCAACGGCAGCGGCCCGGCCGACCTCGCCGCCGACCGCGCCAAGGATCTGGGCACCGAGCTGGTCGGCCTCGGCTCGCCCACCATCGCCGCGCTCGAACGCCTGGGCGGACGCGAGCGCCGCTGCCACAATCCGCTGGACCTTGGCGGTGACGCCGGCCCGCTGCTGTACCGCGACGCCATCCTAGCGCTGGCCGACGACCCGGCGGTGTCCAACCTGCTGGTGATCCTGTCGCCGCACGCGCTGGTCGAGCCGGTCGAAGTGGCGCAGGAGATCATCGACCTCGCCGCCCAGTTGCGGCTCAAGCTGTGCTGCTGCTGGATGGGCGGCGGACAGGTGGCCGAGGCGCGCGCGCTGCTCGCACAGGCCGGCCTGCCGGTGTTCAGTTCGCCCGAGGCGGCCATCGAACTGTTCCACAACATCTCGCGCTTCCACCGCAGCCAGGCCCTGCTGCTGCAGACCGCGGGCGGCGCCAGCGCCACCGCCTGCCGCCGCACCGGCGGTGCCCGCGTGCTGGTCGAGGCGCTGCTCAACCAGCGCCGCCATACCCTGTCGGCGATGGAGTCGAAGGCGCTGCTGCGCAGCTTCGGCATTCCGGTCACGCCCACCACGGTCGCGCGCGACGCCACCGAGGCCTTGTTCGTCGCCGAGCAGACCGGCTTTCCGGTAGCGATGAAGGTGGACGCCGCCGACATCGCCAGCAAGTCCGACGCGGGCGGGGTGCGCCTGAACCTCAACACCGCCGAATCGGTGTGGAGCGCCTACCACGACATCGTCGATACGATACGCCTGCGCCACCCCGAGGCACGCATCAACGGCGTCTCGATCGAGCCCTACCTGTACCGCCCGCAGGCGCGCGAGTTCAACATCCGCATCGACCGCGACGCCACTTTCGGCCCGGTCATCAGCCTGGGGCCGCAGGACGCCCCGGCGCTGCGCGCCTTCGCCCTGCCGCCGCTCAACGCGGTGCTGGCGCGCGACCTCATCGACTCGGCGATACCGGCCGAGCCCCAGGGGCCGCAGGGCAAGGCCGACGTGCCCGACCGCAGCGCGGTGGAGGCGGTGCTGGTATCGGTGTCCGACCTCGCCTGTGAACTGCCCTGGGTGCGCGAGCTGGAAATCGGCCCGCTGATCGTCGACGCCGACGGCGCCATCGCCGCCGACGCCCGCGTCGCCATCGACCAGGGCCTGCCCGCCGGCAGCGACCGCTACGCCCACATGGCGATCCACCCCTATCCGCTGCACCTGGTGCAGGACTGGCAGAGCGGCGACGGCCGCAGCATCCGCGCCCGTCCGGTGCGCCCCGAGGACGCCGGGCTGCTGCTCGCCTTCTTCGACACGCTCAGTGCCGAGACCCGCTACCTGCGCTTCATGGAAACAATCGAGGAACTCAGCCCGGCGATGGTCGCGCGCTTCACGCAGATCGACTACGACCGCGAGATGGCGCTGATCGCCACCCTCACCGACGAAGCCGGCGCCGAGCAGATGATCGGCAGCGCCCGCTACGCCCTCGCCGCCGACGGCGAGTCGGTCGAGTTCGCCCTGATCGTCGGCGACGGCTGGCAGCGCCACGGCCTGGGCCGCCGCCTGCTGGGCGCCCTCATCGAGGTCGCCCGCGCGCGGCGCTACCGCAGCATCTTCGGCGACGTGCTCGGCAACAATGCCAAGATGCTGCGCCTGATGCACAGCCTCGGCTTCCTGGTGCAGCCCCACCCGGAAGAGAACACGCTCAGGCGGGTGGTGAAGATGCTGCGCGGGAAATAGGCAGGGCAAGGTCCGACGGCGACGCTCCGGGCAGCGTGATCACGGCGGACTTGCCGTCGGCGCCCGCGAGTGTTGAAGTCCACGCTTTGTGCATTGCACACTGAGCGGTCCGGCCTGCCCCGGGGCAAGGGACCGGCCGCGCCCACGAGGAAACTCCCCCACATGAGCACAGCAGAACCCACCCTCTTCCAGCGCCTGGCGCGCCTGAGCCTGGTCGCCCAGATCGCGATCGGGCTCGTCCTCGGCATCGCGCTGGCCCTCGTCTCGCCGGCCGGCGCACAGGCCGTCTCGATGCTCGGCGACATCTTCATCTCCGCGCTGAAGGCGGTGGCGCCGGTGCTGGTGCTGGTGCTGGTGATCGCGTCGATCGCCAACCACAGGCAGGGCCAGCCGACCTACCTCAAGCCGGTGCTGATGCTCTACCTGATCGGCACGCTGGGCGCGGCGGCGATCGCGGTGATCGCCAGCTTCGCCTTTCCGACCACGCTCGTCCTGAACACGCCGCCGATCGAGGGGGCGCCGCCGGGCGGCATCCTGGGCGTGTTGAAGAACCTGCTGCTGAGCGTGGTCACCAACCCGGTCAAGGCGCTGCAGGAGGCCAACTTCATCGGTGTGCTGGCGTGGGCGGTCGCGCTCGGCATCGCGCTGCGGCATGCGGCGCCGGGCACGCGCACCATGCTCAACGACGTGTCCGACGCGATATCGGCCATCGTGCGCCTGGTGATCCGCTTCGCGCCGCTGGGCATTTTCGGCCTGGTGGCGTCGACGCTGGCTGAATCCGGCTTCGGCGTGCTGCTCGACTACGGCCGCCTGCTGCTGGTGATCGTGGGCAGCATGCTGTTCGTCGCCCTCGTGTTCAATCCGCTGCTCGCCTACTGGAAGATGCGCCGCAACCCCTATCCGCTGGTGTTCACCTGCCTGCGCGAGAGCGGGGTCACGGCTTTCTTCACCCGCAGCTCGGCAGCCAACATCCCGGTGAACATGGAGCTGTGCAAGCGCCTGGGCCTGCACGAGGACACCTACTCGATCGCAATCCCGCTCGGCGCCACGATCAACATGGCCGGCGCGGCCGTCACCATCACGGTGATGACGCTGGCCGCCACGCACACGCTGGGCATCCACGTCGATCTCCCCACCGCGCTGCTGCTGTGCATCGTCGCCTCGCTGGCCGCCTGCGGCGTGTCGGGCGTGGCGGGCGGATCGCTGCTGCTGATCCCGATGGCCTGCGCGCTGTTCGGCATGGACACCGACGTGGCGATGCAGGTCGTGGGCATCGGCTTCATCATCAGCGTGGTGCAGGATTCGGTGGAGACCGCGCTCAATTCATCCACCGACATCGTATTCACCGCCGCCGTGTGCGCGGCCGAGAGCGGCGAGCCACTGAAGCTGTGAATGGCGCGCCCGGATGCGGCCAATGCAGGCCGACCGGCTCCACTGACACGCCTCGGCATCAAACGGCAAACATGATGGAGCCGCCTGTGCAACGGTGGAGGCAGGGCCGCTCGCTCCGTGCAGGCGGGTGACGCGCAGTGCCGCCTCCAGCGTGGCGCCGATGAAGCCGAGCAGGTCGAACAGCAGGCTGGCGCCAGCGGTATCCAGCGCGCCGACAGTCAGCATCGGCGCTGGCGGCACGGTGGTATCCGCTGCGCGGATGAAGGGCGTTTCATTCATGGACGGGGGGCGGCGCGTCAATGGTGGCTATCCGGGGCGCCATCGTCAGAACCGGCAGGCAAAGCGCAGACGGACGATGTTCTCCCCCGGATTGGGTTTCTTGATGCCGGCATTGGAGATGTGCTGGGCGCGCAGAGAGATTTCATAGGCATGTTTTCCTCCGAAGCGATAGCCCAGTCCGACTGCTTCGGTGAACTGGAACGCCGTGCTGAACTTGTCTGCTCCGGACCGATACAAGCGGTCGAAAATGCTGATGCCGAGGCCCAAGTCGACGAACCATGGCGCATCCGGCCCGCCGACGGGATGGCGCCACACGCCCATGCCGGTCAGTTGAGTGAAATGGTGACGTCCGCTCCGCACATGATCGGTCCGCCAATGGGCCAGCGATACGTCCCAATGCAAGGACAAGGGGCCGGCCGTGCGCGGAATCGAGGAAAGCAGCGCGCTGGGAATCAGCATGCCCAGCGCCGCCGTATGGGCCGGATCGTCGTCCCCCGTGGTTCCCGCATCCACGTAGAAGCGGTGACCGAGATCCGCCAAGGTCTGGGCTGCGGTGGCGGCCGGGAACAAGACGTTCATGGCAACACAAAGGATCAGGCCAGGAAACGCGCAGGTCTTGGAACGGAGCATGGAATCGAGTCTCTTCTGATGGGGGTTGCCGCAGCGTCCGGGTCAGGCCATTTTCACGGCCAGCGCCACGCCCTGGCCGCCGCCGATGCACAGCGTCGCCAGGCCCTTGCGGGCACCGCGGCGGCGCAGTTCGTGGATCAGGGTGACCAGGATGCGCGCACCGGAGGCGCCAATGGGGTGGCCCAGGGCGATGGCGCCGCCATTGACGTTGACCCGGGCCGGGTCCCAGCCCAACTCATGGGCCACCGCCAGGGACTGGGCGGCAAACGCTTCGTTGGCCTCGATCAGGTCCACCTCGTCCAGCGTCCACCCCGCTTTTGCCAGGGCTCGACGGGTGGCCGGCACCGGACCGATGCCCATCACCGCCGGATCCACGGCGGCGCAGGCATGGGCCTTGATCCAGCCCAGCACCGGCAGGCCCAGCTCCCGGGCCTTCTCGGCGCTCGCCAGCAACAGCAGCGCGGCTCCGTCGTTGAGCGTCGAGGCGTTGCCGGCGGTCACCGTGCCGTCCTGCTCGAAGGCCGGCTTGAGCCGGGCCAGGGTTTCCAGGGAGGTGCCGGGGCGCGGTTGCTCGTCGGTGTCGAACACCATCGGATTACCTCGCCTCTGCGGCAAGGTGATCGGTGTGATCTCACCCTTGAAGCGGCCCACCGCGATGGCCGCGGCGGCCTTGTCCTGCGACGCCACGGCAAAGGCGTCCTGCTGCTCGCGGGTGAACCCGTAGCGTTCGGCCAGATTCTCGGCAGTGATGCCCATGTGATAGTCGTTGAAAGCGTCCCACAGACCATCACGGATCAGGCTGTCCTCCAGCTGCACATGGCCCAGACGGAGACCGGTGCGCGCACCGGGCAGCACATACGGGGCCTGGCTCATGCTCTCCTGGCCGCCGGCAAGGATCAGCCCGGCATCGCCGCTGCGGATGGCCTGAGCGGCCAGTTGCACGGCCTTGAGACCGGAGCCGCAGACCTTGTTCAGAGTGAACGCCGGCACCGTGCACGGCAGTCCGGCCTGAAGCGCCGCCTGCCGGGCCGGATTCTGGCCGCCGCCGGCGGTAATGACCTGGCCGAGGATGACTTCGTCGACACACTCCGGTGCGACGCCGGTGCTCTTGAGCACGCTGCGGATCAGCGCTGCGCCGAGGGCGGGAGCGGGGAGCCCGGATAAACTGCCCTGGAAAGCCCCGATCGCGGTGCGGGTGGCGGTCAGGATGGCGATGTCGCGCATGGTCTGGTCTCGTGCTCGATGATGTAAGAAGCGGGCCGCAAGCAGCTTGCCTGCGCGGCCCGCCATGCCGCCGGCCACCGGCCGTCGGCGCATGATGCCGTTCAGTTGCCGCGGTTCGCGCCGCCTTTGGTCACTGCGGCCTTGTCCTTTCGCACTGGGAGGGTCCATGCCACGCCCCACTGCTTCAGCAGGTCCTGGAAGGGCTGCGGGAGGGCGCCCACCTCGCCGACGGCCTCGGTGACCGCTTTCTGCCAATTCTCCAGGGCCTGCTGCAGGCCGGCGGTAAAGGCGGCCTGGCGCTCGATGGCAGCCTGGTTCAAGGCCTGGACATCGCCGCTGCGCTGCTGGAACAGGCGCCAGAAGGCCTCGCCGGGCAAGGTGGTCAGTGCCTGCCAGTTGGCGGAATTCAGTAGCCCTTCGATCTCGGTGGTGGCCTCGGACACCCCTTCTTCGTTGGAGCGCTGGACGGCTTCCAGCCATTCGCGCCCGGCGTCCTGCAACAGGCGGGTGATGCGCAACTGCAGTTCGATATTGGCCTTGTACAGGTCCAGGGACGGTAGGTTGGTATTCATTTCGGTTTCCTCTCCGGTTTGCAGCGAAGCCCCTCGCGGGGCGGGGATCAGGCCATCTGTCCGATGGTCTTGCGAAAGCGTCGGAACGACAGGATGAACAGCACGGTGCCGATCACCGCCAGTGCCAGGAAGGGCTTCCAGACCGCATCCAGGCCCGCGCCGCGGAACAGGATGGACTGGCCGATTTCGACGAAATGCGTGGTCGGCGCGATCAGCATCAGGTTCTGCACGACCTCCGGCATGCTCTCGCGCGGGGTGGCGCCGCCGGAGAGCATGTTCATCGGCATCAGCGTCAGCATCAGCAGCAGGCCGAACTGCGGCATGGTGCGCGCCAGCGTCGCCATGTAGATGCCCAGCGAGGTCATGGCGAACAGGCACAGCACGACGCCGACGAGGAACAGGGGGATCGAGCCCTCGATCGGCACCTGCAGCAGGCCGCGGATGACGAAGTTCAGCGACAGCCCGGTCGCGAGCAGCACGACCAGGCTCATCGACCAGATCTTGGAGATCATGATCTCGCCGGGGGTGACGGGCATGACGAGAAGATGCTCGATGGTGCCGTGCTCGCGCTCGCGGATCAGCGCCGCGCCGGTCAGGATGATCGACAGCATCGCAACGGTGTTGATGATCTCGGCGATGCCGCCGAACCAGGATTTTTCCAGCGTGGGATTGAAGCGCGCGCGCAGGGCCAGTTCCACGGGCAGCGCCTGCGCGGCCCGGTGGCGCTGCACGAACTCCGAAATCTCGCCCATTGCCATCTGCTGGATGTAGCCGTTGCCGGTGAAGGCCTGGCTCATGCGCGTGGCGTCGATGTTGAGCTGGATCTCCGGGTTGCGCCCGGCCAGCACGTCGCGCTGGAAATCCGGCGGGATGTTCAGCGCGAAGGTGAAGTCGCCGCGGTCCATGCCCGCATCCATCTCGCCCACGGTGATCATCCTGGGGTGCTGGAACTCGGGCGGGTAGAAGGCCGAGGCGATGCGCGCCGACAGCGGCGACTGGTCCTCGTCGACGATGGCGATGGCCGCGTTGTGCAGGGTCTCGGGCAGGGCCGTGGCGGCGGTATAGACCGAAACCGTGAACACGTACAGGATCAGCAACAGCATCATCGGGTCGCGCCACAGGCTCCACAGCTCCTTGCGGCCGAGGCGAAGAATGTTCTTGAGCTTGCGCATGTCAGCGCTCCTGCTTCTTGAGCAGCGCGATCGCCGCGCCGAGGATCACGGGCACCGCCGCGAGCAGTGGCAGCATCGTGCCGTGCAGATCGGCGAATTCCAGCGCCTTGCTGAACACTCCGCGGCTGATGGTGAACATGTGGGTGGCCGGATAGATCTCGCCCATCACCCGGCCGGCGCCCTCCATCGAGGACACCGGGTTGATGAGCCCGGCCAGTTGCATCGCCGGCAGCATGGTGCCGATCATGGCGATGAACATCGCCGCGATCTGGCTGCGGGTGATGGTGGACGCCAGCAGCCCCATGCCGGTCGAGACCACGCAGAAGACCGCCATCGCCAAGGTCAGCGCCAGGTAGCTGCCGGTGACCGGCACGCCGAAAACGGTGACCGCCATCAGGCTCATGCAGAAGAAATTGACCATCGCCAGCAGCACATAGGGCAGTTGCTTGCCGAGCAGAAATTCCGTGCGCGTGACCGGCGTGACGTACAGGTTGATGATCGAGCCCAGTTCCTTCTCGCGCACCACCGCGAGCGCGGTGAGCATGGCCGGCAGCATCAGCAGCAGCAGCGGCATGACCGCCGGCACCATGGCCCTGAGGCTTTCGATGTCCGGGTTGTAGCGGTAGCGGCTTTCGATCGTGGCCGGGCCGCCGGCGCCGGTGCCGAACTGCTCGCCGGCCTTCTCCTGCAGCCAATGCTGGTGGATGCCCTGCACGTAGCCCTGCACGGTCTCGGCGCGCTGCGGCATCGAGCCGTCGATCCAGGCGCCGACCTCGACCTGGCGCCCACGCAGCAGATTGCGGCCGAAGCCGGACGGAATCTCGATGGCGAGCGCGATCTCGCCGCGGCGCATGCGCCGGTCGAGGTCTTCGTAGTCGGCCAGCGGCGGCTGCTCGATGAAATAGCGCGAACCGGCGAGGCTCAGCGAATAGTTCTGGCTGAGGGTCGTCTGGTCGCGGTCGAGCACCGCGTAGCGCAGGTCCTCGACGTCCATCGTGATGCCGAAGCCCATCACCAGCATCAGCAGCAGCGAACCCGCCAGGGCCAGGGTCGCGCGCACCGGGTCGCGCTGCAGCTCCAGCGTCTCGCGCCAGCAGTAGCTGAACAGTCGCTGCAGGCTGAAGGCACGGTGCCCGGCCGGGTGGGCTTGCTGCGGGATGTCCGCGGTGCCATGCGCCACGGGCGCGGCCTGCGCGAGGTCCTGCTCCGCGGCCGCTTCGGCCTGGGCCTCGCCGCCGGCCTCGACCAGGTAGCCGATGAAGGCTTCTTCCAGGCTCCGCGCGCCGCGCTTTTCGACCAGGCGCGCCGGCGCATCGCTGTCGAGCACCTTGCCCGCGTGCATCATCGACATGCGGTCGCAGCGCTCGGCCTCGTTCATGAAATGCGTGGAGATGAAGATCGTGACCTTGTCGCGGCGCGACAGCTCCACCAGCAGGTGCCAGAAGTTGTCGCGCGCCACCGGGTCCACGCCCGAGGTCGGTTCGTCGAGGATCAACAGCTCGGGCTTGTGCACCATGGCCACGGCCAGCGACAGGCGCTGGCGCATGCCCAGCGGAATGGCGTCGGGCAGCCGCTCGAGGACCTGGCGCAGGCCGAAGCGCTCGACCATCTCGTCCACGCGGCCGGCGACGGCTTCGTCCGGCACGTGGAAGAGCTGCGCATGCAGCTCCAGGTTCTGCCGCACGGTCAGTTCGCCGTACAGCGAGAAGGCCTGCGACATGTAGCCCACCCGCCGGCGAGTGTCGATGTCCTTGGGGTTGACCTCGTGGCCGAACAGCCAGGCCTGCCCCTCGCTGGCGGGCAGCAAGCCGGTGAGCATCTTCATCGTGGTCGACTTGCCGCAGCCGTTGGAGCCGAGGAAGCCGAAGATCTCGCCGCGGCGGATGCGGAAGCTGACATGGTCGACGGCGGTGAAATCGCCGAAGCGCATGGTCAGGCCGCGCGCCTCGATCGCGATGTCGTCCGCGTGGGTTTCCAGCGGCGGAATCACCACCGGCGTGTGGCCGCGGGTCTTGTCCTCGGGCAGCAGGCGGATGAAGGCCTCTTCCAGGCTGGCGCTGCGGGTACGGGCCAGGATGTCGGGGGGCGTGCCGGTGGCCAGCACGCGGCCGTCGTCCATCGCCACCAGCCAGTCGAAGCGCTGGGCCTCGTCCATGTAGGCGGTGGCGACGATCACGCTCATGCCGGAGCGCTCGCCGCGGATGCGGTCGATCAGGTCCCAGAACTGCGCGCGGGCGAGCGGATCGACACCGGTGGTGGGCTCGTCGAGGAGCAGGAAGTCCGGGTCGTGGATCAGCGCGCAGCACAGGCCGAGCTTCTGCTTCATGCCGCCCGACAGCTTGCCGGCGGGGCGGTCGAGGAAGGCATGCAGGCCGGTGCTGCGCGTGAGGTCGTCGATGCGCCGGCGCCGCTCGGCCGCGCCGTGGCCGAACAGGCGGGCGAAGAACTGCAGGTTTTCCTCGACCGACAGCGTCGGGTACAGGTTCTTGCCCAGGCCCTGGGGCATGTAGGCGATGCGCGGGCACACGGCGTCGCGATGGCGCTTGTCGGCCATGTCGCCGCCCAGCACCTCGATGCGCCCGTCCTGGATCGCGCGCGCGCCGGCGAGCAAGGACATCAGGCTGGACTTGCCGACGCCATCCGGGCCGATCAGGCCGACCATGCAGCCGGCCGGCACCTCGAGATCCAGCGCATCCAGCGCCCGCATGTTGCCGTAGTGCAGCGTGAGCTGGCGGACGCGCGCGGCGGCGGGCCCGGGCGCCTGTGCCGACGCCATGCGTTACTCCGCCAGCCGGGTGGCCAGCGCGGCCGGCCAGGCCGCGTCGGCGTCGAGCCTGACCCAGGCCACGCCCGGCAGGCCGGTCTTGACCTGCTCCAGGTGCTGGCGCAGCAGTTCCGGCGCGATCTGGGCCTTGACGCGGAACATCAGCTTCTGCCGCTCGGAGGCGGTTTCCACGGTCTTGGGGGTGAACTGGGCCTGGCTGGCGACGAAGGACACCGTGGCCGGGATCGGCGTGCCGGGCGCCGCGTCGAGCACGATGCGCACTTCGGTGCCCAGGGCGACGCGGCCGGCGATTTCGTTGGGCAGGAAGAAGGTCATGTACACGTCGGACAGGTCGATGACGTTGAGCACGCGTCCCCCGGCGGCCAGCACCTCGCCGGGCTGGGCGACGCGGAACTGCACGCGGCCGTCGCGCGGGCTCTTGAGCTCGCCGTCGCGGATGTCGGCGTCGATGCGCGCGACCGTGGCCGCGGCGGCCTCGACCGCCGACCGGGCGCCGACGAGTTGGGCGCCGGCGGCATGGATCGCGGCCTGCGCCGCCTTGGCCTGCGCGGTGGCGGCCGCTACCGCGGACTGCGCGCCGCGCACGGTGGCGCGGTCGTCGTCGAGTTCCTGGATCGAGGCAGCGCCTTCCTGCGACAGGGTTTCCGAGCGCGCCAGCCGCCGCCGCGCCGCATCGAGGTCGGATTCGCGCTGGGCGACCACGGCCTGGGCGGCGGCGGCGTCGCTCTCGCGCAGGGCCACCTGCGCCTGCGCGGCGGCCACGTTGTGTTCGGCCTGGCGCAAGGCGGCGACCGCTTCATCGCGCTGGGCATTCAGGGTATCCAGCTGCATCGTCGCCAGCGGCTGGCCGGCGGTGACGAAATCGCCCTCCTTCGCCAGGATGCCGCCGATACGTCCGGCCAGCTTGGTGGAGATGTCGATCTCGGTGGCCTCGATGCGCCCGTTGCCGCTGACGAAACCCTCGCCCGGACCGGTGTCCGGGCGTTGCGTCCAGCCGACGGCCGCGACGACACCGATGGCGACAGCGGCGATCGCGATGCCGTTCTTCTTGACGAAGGAAGTCGGAGAAGCTTTGCTCATGGAAGGACTCTCAAGGGATGAGGCGGGCATCGGCCGTGGCGGGGCCGGGTTCCGGGCGGATGGCGGCAACGGGCTCGGCCGGCTCCGCACCGCCGCCCAGCGCGCTGTACAGGGCAACCTGGCTGGACAGCAGCGCGCGGCGCGTGCCGACCAGTTGCTGCTCGGCATCGAGCAGGTCGCGCTGCGCATCCAGCACTTCCAGGTAGGCCGACGAGCCGTTGTCGTAGCGAAGCTGGGCCAGCCGGGCGCGCTCGGCCTGGGCATCGCGCGCGACGCGTGCGACCTCCACTTGCGCAGACACCCAGCGGTGGGCGGCCAACGCATCGGCCACCTCGCGGAAAGCCGCCTGGATTGTCTGCTCATATTCGGCCACGGCGATGTCGCGGCGGACCTCAGAAAGTGCCAGGTTGGCCCGGCGCCGGCCGCCGTCGAAAATCGGCAATGAGATCGTCGGCACGAAGGACCAGGCGCGGCTACCGGATTCGAACAGGCCGTCGAGTTCGGCGCTGGCGGTGCCGTAGGAGGCGGTGAGCGCGATGCGCGGCAGGAAAGCCGCGCGGGCGGCGCCGATGTTGGCGTTGCTTGCGCGCAGGCGATGCTCGGCGGCGATGATGTCCGGACGCTGGGTCAACAGCCCGGAGGGCAGCCCGGGCGACAGTTGGACCAGGACGGTGGTTTCATCGAAAGGCGCTTTCTGCGCCAGCGGCCCCGGGTCGCCGCCGACCAGCACGCGCAGGGCGTTGATCTGCTGCTCGCGCTGCTGGGCCAGTTGGGCGTGCAGCATCTGTGCCTGCGTGAGCAGGGTCTGCACCTGCGTGACCTCCAGCCTGGAGGTGGAGCCGACCTCGTAGCGGCGCTGGAAGATGCGGTAGGACGCCTCGCGGGCGGCCACGCTCTTGCGCGCGATCTCCACCCGCTCGTCGAGTTCGCGCAGCCCGAGGTAGCCGTCCGCGACTTGGCCGATCAACGCGACGTGGACCGCCTGGCGCGCGGCATCGGTCGCCAGCCAGCCTTCCAGTGCCGAAGCCTCCAGGCTGCGCACCCGGCCCCACAGGTCCAGCTCCCAGCTGCTGAGCCCGAACTCGGCGCGGTATTCGCCGCCGACCAGCGCGTCGCCGGTGGTGTTGAGGTCTCCCGGCACGCGCGAGCGTGCGCCCTGCGCGCCCACCGCGATGCCCGGGAAACGATCGCTGCGCTGGATGCGGAAGGCCGCGCGGGCTTCGTCGACCCGCAGTGCGGCCGTGCGCAGGTCGCGGTTGTTCGCCAGCGCCGTCTCGATCAGTTGCTGCAGCAGCGGATCGGTGAAATAGCTGCGCCAGGCCAGGTCGAGGCGGCCCGCCTCCAGTGCCCCCTCGGCCCTGTCTCCGGCCGGATAGGACGCCGGCACGGGCAAAGGCGGCGTTTCGTGGGGCGGCGCCAGGGTGGCGCAGCCGGCGAGCACCAGCACGGCGAGGCCGGCTGCCGCGGCGCGCGATGCCGCGCCGCCACGGCCGCACCGCAGGCAGGCACCCGCCTTCCATTGCATCCGGCGCATGTCATTTCCCCCGCACGTATTCGCCCGGCGCGTCGCCGAGCACCCGGCGCCCCCGGCCGGGGAGGCCCATGCGCGGCGGCTCGCCCGGCTCACCCGAGCGCTGGCGCAGCCAGTCGGCCCACGCCGGCCACCAGGAGCCCTGCTGCACCGGCACCGCGGCCTGCCATTCGTCCGGCGCGATGTAGCCGCCGCCCGCCGGGCGGGTGTGCAGTTGATACTGGCGCCGCGGTCGCCCGGGCTCGCTGACGATGCCCGCGTTGTGGCCACCGGTGGTCAGCACGAAGGTGATCTCGGTCGGCGACAAATAGTGCAGCTTGTAGACCGAACGCCAGGGCGCCACGTGATCGGCGACGGTGCCGACGCTGAACACCGGCAGCCTGATGTCGCCCAGGGAGACCGACCGCCCGCCCACCGGATGGCGGCCTTCGCTCAGATCGTCGTCGAGGAACAGCCGGCGCAGGTACTGGGCATGCATCTTCGCCGGCATGCGGGTGGCGTCGGCGTTCCAGGCCATCAGGTCGTTCATCGGCCGGCGCTCGCCGAGCAGGTATTCGCCGACCAGGCGCGACCACAGCAGGTCGTAGGAACGCAGCATCATGAAGGCGCCGCCCATCTGCTCGGCGAACAGGTAGCCGGTGTCGGCCATTTGCGCCTCCAGCAGGGCGATCTGGCTCTCGTCGATGAACAGGGCGAGTTCGCCGGGTTCGGTGAAATCGGTCTGCGCGGTGAACAAGCTCAGCGAGGCCAGGCGGTCGTCGCCGTCGCGGGCCATGGCCGCCGCGGCGATGGCGAGCAGCGTCCCGCCCAGGCAGTAGCCGGTGGCGTGGACCTTGCGCCCCGGCACGATCGCGGCCACCGCATCGAGCGCGGCGTGGAAACCGAGGTTCAGGTAATCGTCCATGCCCAGGTCGCGGTCGTCCGCGTCCGGGTTCTTCCACGAGATGCAAAACACCGTGTATCCCTGCTCCACCAGATAGCGGACCAGCGAGTTGTGCGGCGACAGGTCGAGGATGTAGTACTTCATGATCCAGGCCGGCACGATCAGGATCGGCTCGGGGTGCACCTTGCCGGTCGCCGGCGCGTACTGGATCAGCTCGATCAACCGGTTCTTCAGCACCACCTTGCCCGGCGTGACGGCCACGTCGCGCCCCACGACGAACTCCCCGGGACCGGTTTGCCGCTGGTGGGGGCTGAGATCGTCCCGCAGGTAATCGAAGCCCCGCAGCAGGTTGGCACCGCGCTCTTCCGCGGTGCGCCGCAGCACGACGGGGTTGGCAAGAGGCAGGTTGCCTGGCGAGAACATGTCCAGCCACTGCCGCGCGGCAAAGGCCACGGCATGCTCATGGTGCGGATCGACGCCCCATACGCCGCGGGTGGCTTCGTCCCACCAGCGCTCGTGCATCAGGAAGGACTGGTGCAGCACGTTGAACGGCCAACGCTGCCACGCGGGGTCCCGAAAGCGCCGGTCCTCCAATGGCGGCGCGACGCCCGCGTCCGCATCTTCGTGGAGGCCGGCCAGGCATTCGTGCAGATAGGCCTGCATCTGCCCGGCCTGCTCGATCGCCAGCCGCGCCAGCTCCAGGCACTTGCCGGGGCTGGCCGCCAGGTGGGTGGCCCAGTCCATCCAGGCAAGCAGCACGGAGTGCGGCGAAATCGACAGGCATGCGCGTGACAACGCGGCATGGACGCTATCGTCCAGGGCCTTCCACGGCAGCATCGCATCGGCTTTTGCGTCAGGCATTTTTCCTGGCTCCTTCGTTGCCCTGCAATTTCACGGATGAAACGGTATTTAGAACAATCATTCTATAGTTTGATTGGATATTATCAGAAACAACCGATCGGATGGTTGTTTTTTTAACTGCGGCGAGAGGCCATGCCGGATCCGCGTCGGTCCGGGCGGTGCACGCACCCGCCGCGTAGCGAGCGGCTACAATGGCCCCCTACCGATGCGCTTTTGCGCAGCCCCAGCAAGAGGAGCCGCCTTGACCACCGGCACGCGCCAGAAAATCCAGAAAACCGAAACCCAGCGGCGGCGCTATCTGCCGTCGACCGAGCGCAAGCGGGAAATCCTCGATGCCGCGCTCATCGAGTTCTCCAGCCACGGCTATACCGCCGCCACGATCGAACGCATCGCCGCGCGCGCGGGCCTGTCCAAAGCCGGCATCTATGCCCACTACAAGAGCAAGGACGAGGTGTTCGAAGATCTGCTGGAGACGGCACTGACACCGTCCGTACAAGCCGACGGCGTGCTGCCGCCGGACGTGGGCGCGCCACTGCCGGTGGTCGTGACGGCTTACGTGGACCGGATGTATGACCAGCTCGACGAACCGATCGTCATGGCAACGTTCCAGTTGCTCATCACCGAAAGCCGACGCACGCCGGAGCTGATCCGGCGCTGGTACGACAAGATGCTGGAGCCGCGCCGGCTCAAGGACCAGGCCGACGTGGACGAATACGTCAGGAGCGGCATCATGCGGCGCAGCGCCTTGACCGACCACTTCATCCTGGCGGCCGCGCCGCTCGTGATGTGGATCGTGATGCGCATGCTGCACCAGGACAATGATCTGCCGATGTCCCTGGAGCAGGCCCGCGAGGCACACAAGCAATTGCTGCTGGACGTGCTCCAGCCAAGGTAACGAGTCCGCCCTGAACAATTCAATTCTCAGCCGCGGGCCGGTCGGTGATTGCATGGAGCGGCGAGCAGTGCCGCGATGACCGCCTGCAACGACAGCCCGAATCGGGCGCAATAAAGCCGCAGCGCGGCCAGGATCAGGCGCAGATTGTGCCCGGCGCCGCACATCACCGCGTGCAGCGCATCGCCCAGCGCGCCCTTGAGCGGATTGCGGCCCAACCTGCCGTCCATCTTCATGTGCCCGATGGCCGGTTCGATGGCGCTGCGCCGCTTGATCATGGCTTTCAGCGTCTTGGTGACGCCGCGTCTTTGTCCCGAGCGCAGGATGCGTACGCCTTCGATCTCCACGCCACGGTAGCCCTTGTCGACGATGGCCGTGGCCGGTGGCCTGTCCGTGCCGGTGAGGATGCCCACCTGTTCCAGTGTCTCGACCAGCGTGTGGCCGTCGTAGGGGTTGCCCGGCATGGAGCGCATGCCCACCACCAGGCCTTCCTTCAACGTGGTGGCGATGCTGACCTTCACGCCGAACTCGTAGGGTGTCCTGGCTTTGCCTTTGCTGATGCACTCCACTTCGGGCGCGTGCAGGGCGTACAGCTTGTTCTTGTCCTTCGTGCGCTGAGTGAGGATGCGACCGGTGCGTTGCAGCAGGTCCTGGACCTTAGCCTGGGCCGCTTCGGGCAGTACGTGCAGTTGGCGCTGCACCTCGCGATGCACCCGCCCGACGCGGGTACGCAGCGTGCGCACCGCCTTGCGCATGCGCTTGAACTGTTTGGCATGCGCGTAGCGCCCGATCTGTGCAGCCAGCCGCGGGGCCACCCGGTTGTAGTTCTGGCGCAGCCGCAGTCCGTTGTCCTCAGCCGCCTTGACCAGGTGCTGGCGGCTCTTGTCCAGCAACCGGCTGTCGGTCGGATGGGCGATGGCCTTGGGCATGACGGTGGTGTCCACGATCACCTGCTGCGTGCTGGCCTTGTGGATCACGCCGCCACGCCGGGCGGCATCGATGCTGGCCGCCAGCAGTGTCTCCACGCCTTCTTCTCCGACGCGCTTTCTCCAGCGCGTCAGGCTGGACGGGTCGATGGGCAGTTCGGTCTGCAGGTAAGTCTCGCCGCAGAAGAACTGCCAGTACGGGTTCTCCACCCAGGTATTGACCACGGCCTCGTCGGAGGCATCGAAGGTGTGTTGCAGGTACAGCAGGCCAGCCACCAGGCGCGGCGGCAAGGCTGGCCGGCCACGGCCGGAAGTGAACGACATCGCGAACGTGCGCTCGATCTCCGCCCAGTCGATCAATGCGGCCAGCCTGACCAGTGGGTGCTGCATGTTGATCTGCTCGTCCAGCCTGGGACGGAACAGTTCGGCCGTTTGCGGCTGCGAAGGCTTCGGGCCCATCGGACTCCTCGGAGCAATTTGCAAGAAAACAGGGACTGGCAAAACCATACCTTGCAAATCCTGCGCCCATCAATCCGAAGAATCGCGAATCAGATCAACAGATTGGAAGTTGTTCAGGGCGGACTAACGAGCCCCCTGCGGCACGACAGAAAACAAGAAATCGGAGTAGGGGCGGCCGACTTGTATGACCGTCCGCCTCCCACACCACCAGGCATATAGGTCCTCATCCATTCGGATATTTCGGACAGGTTGCGTCCGCCCGAGCCGCGCCAGAAGGCATAGCCCAGAAACTTGCGATGCGAGGCCAGCGCGAAGATCGTCTCGCCTTCGTTGATCTTCAGATAAAGCGCTTGGGCGCGTGACCCAGCAGCGCTTTGGCAACGGCGTCGTCACCAGCCAGAGCTTCTACGGCCCCAGCGGCCGCCCCCAGAGCATTCTTGCCGGCACGGGCAATAGCGTGCAGAACCTGCACTACCAGTACGACAGCCTGGGCAATCTGACCAGCCGTACCGACGTCCATCAGGGCGTGCTCGAGGCCTTCACCTACGATGCGCTCAACCGGCTGACCAGCAACACTGTGAACGCCACCTTGCTCGGCCCTGCCCAGAGCACCCACTACGCCTACGACGACCTGGGCAACCTCACCTGCAAGAGCGACCTGGGCACGTGCTCCAGCGCCAGCCCCAACATGACCTACGGAGCCACGGTCACCGCAGGGGGCACAACCCGCAGCCTGCCCCATGCCCTGGCCCGTGTCACCGGCACCGTGCGCGGCGCGGCCAATCCGAGCTACAGCTACGACGCCAACGGCAACATGGTCTCCGGCGGCGGGCTCACCTATCTCTACACCAGCTTCAACATGCCCCAGGCCATTGCCGCGGCCACCTACAGCGCCGGCTTCCAGTACGGGCCCGAGCACCAGCGCGTCATGCAGGTCACCACCACCTCGACCGTGGTCTATCTGCACCCGGACCAGAGCAATGGCCTGCACTACGAGAAGGAACTGCGCGGATCCACGGTCACCCACAAGCACTACATTGCCGGCGTGGCCGTGGTCACGCTCACCGGTTCGAACTGGGCGACCCAGTACCTGCACCGCGACCACCTGGGCTCGGTCACCGCAATCACCAACCAGGCCGGCGCAGTGATCGAACGTCTGGCCTACGACCCCTGGGGCAAGCGCCGCTTCCCCAACGGCGCGGCAGATCCGGGCGGCACCCTCCGCGGCAATCCGGCCATCGCGTCCGTGACCGATCGCGGCTTCACCAACCACGAACACCTGGACGGGCTGGGGCTTGTCCACATGAACGGGCGCATCTTCGATCCGGTGCTGGCGCGCTTTACTGACCTGCCCCCACTGGCCGTACCAGTGATTACTGACAAAGCCCGGGGTTGAAGGGTACTGCGTTGTTGGCCTG